>JAJZNE010000172.1 GCA_021847995.1 Pseudomonadota bacterium
ATCGCATCGACCATTACCTCGGCAAGGAAACGGTGCAGAACCTCATGGCGCTGCGCTTCGCCAATGCGTTGTTCGAGCCGCTGTGGAACAACGCCCATGTCGATCACGTCCAGATCACCGTGGCCGAGACGCTGGGGGTGGAGGGTCGCGCCGGCTACTACGACACCGCCGGCGCGTTGCGCGACATGGTGCAGAACCACATGCTGCAACTGCTCTGCCTCGTCGCGATGGAACCGCCGACCTCGCTCGCTGCCGACGCGGTGCGCGACGAGAAGCTGAAAGTGCTGAAATCGCTGGTGCCGCTGACGCCGGACACGATCGCGGAAAACACCGTGCGCGGCCAGTACCGCGCCGGCGCCTCCGCCGGCGGCCCGGTCAAGGGCTATCTGGAGGAACTCGGCCAGCCGTCGAGCCGCACCGAGACCTTCGTCGCTTTGCGTGCCGAGATCGCCAACTGGCGCTGGGCCGGCGTGCCGTTCTATCTGCGCAGCGGCAAGCGGCTGGCGAACCGGCTGTCGGAGATCGTCGTCGCCTTCCGTCCGATCCCGCATTCGGTGTTCTCGGGCGCCGGCCCGATCATGCCGAACCGGCTGGTGATCCGCCTGCAACCGGATGAGGGGGTGAAGCTGTGGCTGATGATCAAGGATCCCGGCCCGGGCGGCATGCGCCTGCAACACGTTCCCCTGGACATGAGCTTCGCCAACGTGTTCGCGGTGCGCAACCCGGATGCCTATGAACGGCTGCTGATGGACGTGGTACGCGGCAACCAGACCCTTTTCATGCGCCGCGACGAGGTGGAGGCGGCGTGGACCTGGATCGACCCGATCCTCGATGCCTGGGCCGCCAGCAACGAGGCGCCGAAACCCTACACCTCCGGCACCTGGGGACCTTCCGCCGCCATCGCGCTGATCGAGCGCAACGGGCGGACCTGGCATGAGGATGAGGGGGAATAGGCCGGGCGCGCACCTTAGAAGTGGGCACAGCACGGCGGATATGTTGTTGGGATATCCCAGGGATGCCGCGCATGACCCGAACGACCCTGTTCCAGTCCAATCGCTCGCAGGCGGTGCGGTTGCCGAAGGACGTGGCGTTTCCCCCCGACGTGCGGGAGGTGGCGGTGCTGCGAGGTGGTACGCGGCGCGTGATCGTGCCTGCCAATGCCGTGTGGGACGACTTCATCGCGGCCCCGGGCATCGAACTCGGCGAGCGCGAGCAGGCACCGCCGCAGGCGCGCGAGATGTTATGAGGTGCTGCGGTATCTTCTGGATACGAACCTCTGCACCCGCGTCCTGCGCGACCGGCCTGCCGGCCTGCGCGAGCGGTTCAACGCGGAGGCCGAAACGCTTTGCATTTCGACGATCACGCTGACCGAACTTCTGCACGGCGCCGAAAAGCCTGTGTTGCCGGCGCAGCGGCGCCGGGACGTCGAGAGTTTCGCTGCACGCCTTGCGGTGCTCGCCTTCGACGACGCTGCCGCCGCGCATGCGGCACAAATTCGCACGGCGCTGGAACATCGGGGCCTGCCGATCGCCGGCCACGCCCGCAGCCGCGTATTGGTGGTCGTGACCGGGAACGCGCGCGAGTTCCGGCGTTTCGAGGGTTTGCGCGTCGAGGACTGGCTGGCCGATCCATCGTCCGGCCGATTCGGCTGGTCAGCCTTTCGCGCCCGCCCGCGCGATCGCCTTCGCGATCAGCCCCCGCGCCTCCTCCGCATCGCCCCAGCCGAGCATGCGTACCCACTTGCCAGGTTCGAGATCCTTGTAGTGCTCGAAGAAGTGACTGATCTGATCGAGCGTGATCTGCGGCAGATCGGCGACCGTGGTCACGTGCAGATACCGCTTGGTCAGCTTCGGCGACGGCACCGCGATGATCTTCTCGTCGCCGCCGCTCTCGTCCTGCATCTTCAGTACGCCCACCGGGCGGACATTGATCACCGCGCCGGGCACGATCGGGCGCGTGTTGGCGACCAGCACGTCGATCGGATCGCCGTCATCGGACAGCGTGTGCGGCACGAACCCGTAATTGCCGGGATAGCGCATCGGCGTGTGCAGGAAGCGATCGACGAACAGCGTCCCCGCCTCCTTGTTCATTTCGTATTTGATCGGCTCGCCGCCGATCGGCACCTCGATGATGACGTTCACGTCCTCCGGCGGGTTGATGCCGACCGCGATCGCTTCCAGGCGCATGGACCTGCTCCGTCACTGGTTCCCGCCGACGCTGATAACCGACCCGGGCGGTTCATGTCATGTCCGCCGCGTCCGCGCGTACCGCGCCGATCAGGAATTCACGGTTGCCTTCCGGGCCGGTGATCGGACTGTCCGCGACCCCCAGCACGCGCCAGCCCGGCAGCGCCGCCCACCAGGCACGCACCCGCCCGCAGACCGCCGCGTGCACGGCCGCATCCCGCACCACGCCGCCGCGCCCGACCGCCTGCTTCCCCGCCTCGAACTGCGGTTTGATCAGCGCCACCGCCCACGCCCCCGGCGCACACAGCGCGAGCGGCGCCGGCAGGATGGTGGCAAGTCCGATGAAGCTCGCATCGCAGGTCAGCGCGCCCACCCCCTCGCCGATCGCAGCCGCCGTCAGATGGCGCGCGTTCACCCGCTCGTGAACCACGACCCGCGCATCCTGGCGCAGCCGCCACGCCAACTGTCCGTGCCCGACATCGACCGCATGCACGCGCGCCGCCCCGCGCGCCAGCAGCACATCGGTGAACCCCCCGGTGGAGGCGCCGATATCGAGCGCCACGCGCCCCGCCGGCGACAGTTCAAACACGTCGAGCGCATGCGCCAGCTTGACGCCGCCGCGCGACACCCAGGGATGATCCTGCCCGCGCACCTCCAGCGCCGCCGCCTCCGGCACGCTCTGCCCCGCCTTCTCCACCCGCCGCCCGCCGGCGAACACCTTTCCGGCCAGGATCAGCGCCTGCGCCCGCGTCCGGCTCTCGGCAAGTCCGAGCTCGACCAGACGCTGATCCGCGCGCGCGCCGGGCACGGCGGCTCAGGCGATGGCGGCGGCGTCCGCGTGGCCGAGGGCGCCGAGCACCGCGGCGACGATATGCGCCGCGTCCAGCCCCGCCGTCACGATCTGCCGGGCCGGGCTGTCATGGTCGATGAAGCGGTCGGGAAGCACCAGCGGCCGCACCTTGACGCCTCTGTCGAGCAGCCCGCGCCACGCCAGATGATGCAGCACGGCGGAGGAGAATCCGCCGACCGATCCATCCTCGATCGTCACCAGCACCTCGTGGTGGCGGGCGAGCTGCTCGATCAGCGCGGTATCCAGCGGCTTGGCGAAGCGCGCATCGGCGACCGTGGCCGGGAGGCCGCGCGTCGCCAGCTCGTCGGCGGCCCTGAGCGCATCGCCGAGCCGCGGGCCGAGCGCCAGGATGGCAACCGTCCCGCCCTCGCGCAGGATCCGCCCGCGGCCGAGCGGCAGCACCTCGCCGCGCGCCGGCACGGCAACCCCTGATCCCTCGCCGCGCGGATAGCGCACCGCACTCGGCCGGTCGTCGATCGCGGCCGCGGTCGCGATCATGTGGACCAGTTCCGCCTCGTCGCTCGGCGCCATCAGCACCATACCGGGCAGGCAGCCGAGATAGGCGAGGTCGAAACTGCCGGCATGCGTGGCCCCGTCGGCGCCGACCAGTCCGGCGCGGTCGATGGCGAAGCGCACCGGCAGCGACTGGATCGCCACGTCATGCACCACCTGGTCATAGGCGCGTTGCAGGAACGTCGAATAGATGGCGCAGAACGGCTTCAGCCCTTCGCTCGCCATGCCGGCGGCGAAGGTCACGGCGTGCTGCTCGGCAATGCCGACATCGAAGCAGCGCGTCGGGAAGCGGCGCGCGAAGCGGTCAAGGCCGGTGCCGGAGGGCATCGCCGCGGTGATGGCGACGATCGCCGGATCATGCTCCGCCTCCACCGTCAGCGCGTCGGCGAAGATGCGCGTGTAGGTCGGCGGACCCGGCGGCGCCTTCGCCTGTTCGCCGGTATCGACGTTGAAGCGGCCGACCGCGTGCAGCTTGTCGGCACTGGCCTCCGCCGGCGCGTAGCCTTTGCCTTTCTGGGTGATGACATGCAGCAGGATCGGCCCGCTCTCCTCCGCCTCGCGCAGATTGCGCAGCACCGGCAGCAGGTGATCCAGATTGTGGCCGTCGATCGGTCCCAGATAGTAGAAGCCCAATTCCTCGAACAGGGTGCCGCCGGTCAGCATGCCGCGGGCGAACTCGTCGGCCCGCCGCGCGGTCCTTTCCAGCGCCCGCGGGAAGCGGCGCGCCATGCGGGCGGCGAGATCGCGCAGGGAGAGGAATTTGTGCGACGACAGCAGCCGCGACAGATAGGCGCTCATCGCCCCCACCGGGGGGGCGATCGACATGTCGTTGTCGTTGAGGATGACGATCAGGCGCGAGCGCAGCGCCCCGGCGTTGTTCATCGCCTCATACGCCATCCCGGCACTCATCGCCCCGTCGCCGATGACGGCGACGACATGCCGCTCCTCGCCCTTGAGGTCGCGCGCGATCGCCATGCCGAGGCCGGCGGAGATCGAGGTCGAGGAATGGGCGGCGCCGAAGGGATCGAATTCGCTCTCGGCGCGGCGGGTGAACCCCGACAGGCCGCCGCCCTGGCGCAGGGTGCGGATACGGTCGCGCCGGCCGGTCAGGATCTTGTGCGGATAGGCCTGATGGCCGACATCCCAGATCAGGCGGTCGCGCGGCGTCTCGAACACCGCGTGCAGCGCGACCGTCAGCTCCACCACGCCGAGCGAGGCGCCGAGATGGCCGCCGGTGACCGACACGGCATGGATGGTTTCGGCGCGCAATTCGCCGGCCAGCTGCCTGAGCTGGTCGGCGGAGAAATTGCGCAGGTCGGCGGGCCAGGTGACACGGTCGAGCAGCGGCGTGCTGGGCCGCCGGGAGGCGATCGGGGCCGTCATGACGTTGCCCTTCACTCGACGGTGGTAAGGGCGGGCACGCCGTCGGCGCCGGCGACGATCGCCTGCACCCGGTTCTCGGCCTCGGTCAGCTTCGCCTCGCAGTGACGGCGCAGCCGGCTGCCCCGCTCATAGGCGGTGATGGCATCGTCCAGGCGCTGCTGTCCGCCTTCGAGTCCGCGCACGATGCGTTCCAGTTCGGCCAGCGCCTCCTCGAACGACAGGGCGGCCACGTCCGGCGGCGACGTGGGGGTGGGCGGACTGGATGCGTTCATGAGGTACTCCTGCACTCCCTGGCGCTATTAACGCGCAGGCCGAGGACGGATCGCAACGAGGCCGCGAGCTTCGTGGTTCGGCCCGCGGGTGTGTTAAGGTTGCAACAGGGCGAGAACATGTGCGGCCGCGCTGGCCGCCAGGGCATCGAGGTCATAGCCGCCTTCCAGTACCGAAACCACCTGTCCCTGGCAATGCCGGGCGGCGACGCGCAGCAGGGCCTCGGTGATCCAGGCGAAATCGCCGGTCTGAAGCCGCAGCTGCGCCAGCGGGTCGGCAAGATGCGCATCGAACCCGGCGGAGACGATCAGCAGCGCGGGGGCAAAGCGGTCGAGCGCCGGCAGGATCGTCTCGCTCCAGGCGGCGCGGAAGGCGTCGCTGCCCGCGCCGGGCGGTAGCGGCACGTTCACCACGTTGCCGGCCACCCCGCGCTCCCCGGCACGGCCGGTGCCGGGATAGCACGGGAACTGGTGGGAGGAGGCATAGAACAGGCTGGGATCCGGGGCACAGATATCCTGCGTGCCGTTGCCGTGATGGACGTCGAAATCGACCACCGCGACGCGCCCCGCGCCCCAGCGTGCCTGAGCATGCCGCGCCGCGATGGCAGCGTTGGAGAACAGGCAGAACCCCATCGCCCGCTCGCGCTCGGCGTGGTGGCCGGGCGGGCGGACGGCGATGAAGGCGCGCCGTACCTCGCCACCCATCACCGCATCGACGCCGGCGCAGGCCCCGCCGGCGGCACGCAGCGCCGCTTCCCGGCTGCCGGCACTGACGATCGTGTCGGGATCAAGCGCAATCGTCTCGCCGGGGGAAGGTGCGAGATCGAGAATGGCGGCGATCTGCCGGTCGGGATGGACGCGGACGAGCTGCTCGACGCTCGCCGCCGGTGCTGTGATGCGCCGCAGCCGGTCGAAGGGCGGCGCCGCCAGCGCCCGCAGCACCGAACGCAGCCGGTCGGGACATTCCGGATGCCAGGGCCCCGTATCATGCGCGAGGCAGGCATCATGGGTGACAAGGGCGACCGGAACCAGCCCGCCCTCCCCGCTCATGGCGTTTCCCCGCGGCGGCGGATCAGGAAGCTCAAAGTGCCGGCATCTTCGGAGAAGGCGAGCAGGGCGTGGCCGGTTTCGCGGCAGAACGCCTGGAAATCCGCCACCGCGGCGCGATCGGTGGCCAGCACCCGCAGGCGCGCACCGGGCTCCAGGCCGCGCAGCATCCGGTTGGCGCGCAGCACCGGCAGCGGGCAGGCCAACCCCTTCACGTCGAGGACGGTTTCGCTCACGCGGGAGAGTTTGGCGGGCAGGCGCCGGGGACGCAATGGCACCCGAGCGGATTCGTTACAGCAATCGTCTCGTTGCCGGCGCCTCGGTGGCGGAATCGCGCATCCCTTCCCGGCCATGCCCGCCGGCGCCGCACAGGAAAATGATCGGCGCCGGACCTGGCCGTGCCCGCCCTCCCCGCCGTGATCATCCGCTTGAGAAAGCGCGGCGGCAACGACAGACTGCCGGTCCGATGGAAGGGACCGGGAAGATGCGCACTGCCGTCCACACGCCCTACGATTTCCGCCTCGGGATCGACCTTGGCGGCACCAAGATCGAGATCGTCGCCCTCGGCGCCGATGGCGGCTTCCGTCACCGCCGGCGCGTCCCGACCCCGGCCAGCTATGACGGCACCGTCCAGGCGATCACCGACCTGGTGCAGGAAGCGGAACAGGCACTCGGCGGGCGCGGCAGCGTGGGCGTCGGCATTCCCGGCGTCATCAGCCCCGCCACCGGCCTCGTCAAAGGCGCCAATTCGGTGGTGCTGAACGGCCATCCGCTCGACCGCGACCTTGGCGCGAGCCTCGCGCGCGAGGTGCGGGTGGAGAACGACGCCAACTGCTTCGCGCTCAGCGAGGCGTCGGACGGTGCCGGTGTCGGCCACCGCACGGTATTCGGCGTGATCGTCGGCACCGGCTGCGGCGGCGGCGTGGTGGTGGATGGACAGACCATCGCCGGGCGCCACCACGTCGCCGGCGAATGGGGACACATCCCGCTGCCATGGCCGAAGCCCGAGGATCTGCCGCCCATCCCGTGCTGGTGCGGCCTGTCCGGCTGCCTGGAACGCTACATTTCCGGCACCGGCCTTGCCATCGACTGTGACGGGCCGGCGGCACGCGACGCCTCCGGCCTGCCGGCGCGCGCCGCGGCGGGAGAGGAGCGGGCGCAGGCGGCACTGGCGCGCCATGCCGACCGGATGGGCCGCGGCCTCGCCGTCATCGTCAATATCCTGGACCCCGACGTGATCGTGCTCGGCGGCGGCCTGTCCAACATGGACCATCTCTACACCGCGCTGCCGAAGGTTTTGCAGCATTATGTGTTTTCGGATATCGTGACGACACTGGTGGTGCGTAATCGGCACGGCGATTCCTCGGGGGTGCGGGGCGCCGCGTGGATGTGGCCGCCGCCCCAGGCGTGATGGCGCAACCGTGATGCCGGCACTCTGTCGCGACTGCGCGCGCGATCCGGGTGCCGCAGTGGCTTGCCCCGGCTGCGGCAGCGGACGGATCGTCCGCCACGCCGCCCTGTTCGATCTCGGCATCGCGCATATCGACTGCGATGCCTTCTATGCCAGCGTCGAAAAGCGCGACCGGCCGGAACTCGCCGCCCGCCCGGTGATCGTCGGCGGCGGGGTGCGTGGCGTGGTGGCGGCCGCCTGCTACGTTGCGCGGCTGCACGGGGTGCGCAGTGCCATGCCGATGTTCAAGGCGCTGCGGGCATGTCCCGATGCCGTCGTGATCCGCCCCGATTTCGCCAAATATGTCGCGGTGGCCCGCCGCATCCGTGCCCTGATGGGCGAACTCACGCCGCTGGTCGAGCCGCTGTCGATCGATGAGGCGGTGCTCGATCTCTCCGGCACCGCGGCGCTGCATGGCGGCCCGCCGGCGCTGGTGCTGATCCGCCTCGCCCGGCGGGTGGAACGGGAGATCGGGATCACGGTGTCGATCGGGCTGGCGGGAAACCGGCTGCTCGCCAAGATTGCCGCCGGCCGGGACAAGCCGCGCGGCTTCTGTGTGATCGGCGCCGAGGCGCCGGCGCTGCTGGCCCCCGCGCCGGTGCGGCTGCTGCCCGGCATCGGCCCGGCGCTGGCGCGGCGGCTCGAATCGCTCGGCATCACCCGGCTTGCGCATCTGCAGGCACTCGATGCCGGCGCGGCGCGGCGGCAACTGGGCGAGGACGGGCCGGCCCTGGTACGGCGCGCCCGCGGCGAGGATGACCGGCCGGTCGATCCGCGCCGGGAGACCCGTTCGATCAGCGCCGAAACGACTTTCGACCGCGATCTGTCGCAGCGGGCGGAACTGGAGCGGCATCTGTGGCGGATGGCCGAGAAACTGGCGCGGCGCCTGGCCGAACAGCAGCTCGCCGCGTGCGGTGTGGTGCTGAAGCTGAAGACCGCCGGCTTTGCGCTGCGCACCCGCACGCGTCGCCTGCCGGCCCCGACCCTGCTGCCGGACGTGCTGTTCGAAGAGGCGCGCCGGATGCTGGCGCGGGAGGCGGATGGCACGGCATTTCGCCTGATCGGCATCGGCGCCCAGCCGCTCGCCCCGGCCGCCGCCGCCGACCCGCCCGACCTTGCCGCCCCGGAGCGCCAGCGGCTGGTGGCGGCGCAGGCGGCGATCGATGCGCTGCGGGCGAAATTCGGGGCGGCGGCGATCGGCCGCGGGCGGGGCTTCGGCGGCGGCTGACCGCTCAGAACTTGTGAAGGAAATCGAACCTGTGAAGGAATGCCCCTTGCAAGTTACTTCTCCTGTTGGCCGAGATCGTCCGCAAGGGGCCTTCCTTGACCAACTCTCAGCAGCCGTGGCCGAGCAGCTTGAATTCCGACAACTTGCCGGCCATCACGAAATCACCGAAATCCATGTCGAGATTGTCGGCCACTCCGTTCGACCAGTAGCGCATGGAAACCTCGTAGTCCGGCTCCACGTTCTCCGGTCCGCGATCGAAGAAGGCGATACGGAAGCGTCCGCTCGGCAATTTGGCAAGATCGGCCCATTTGCTCGGCCTGGGGCCGCCCCAATTGGTGACGACGATCGAACTGTCCTGGGCACCGTTGGCCGAGGTGCCATCGAACAGCGGCAGGCCGAGCACCTTCCTGCCGGCCTCGGCGGCGGCGAGCAGGGCTTCGGTGTGCTTCATCGGGAACAGCGTGCCGGCGGGCAGGTTCTTGGTGCTGTCCTCGGGGCTGGTGAAATGCGCTGCCCCCGGCTCCCCGGTGCCCTGCAGGGTCGCCTCCCCCTCGATATCGCTGGTGACGGCCTGATCGGTGGTCTGGCGGGTGCGGAAACGCAACCGCAACCCGTCCTTGCTCTCCCACGTCGTGTAGTCGGAGAGCATCTCGATATCCTGGCCGTCGCGGTTGGTGACGGTCATCTGCAACCGCTGGCGCGTCGCCCAGCCGTCACAGACATCCTGCACCTCATAGGACATCGTTCCCGCGGCCGACTGCACGTCGCCGCCGCGGGTCGATTCCAGCTTCAGCTCATAGATCGCGCGATGCGCTGCGAGATCGGTCGCGGCGGCGGGCAGCGCCGCACCGGTCAGGCCAATGGCAAGGGCAGCCGCCGCCAGGGGGCGCAGGCGCATGCGCGTGAAGCTCCTGTGATGGTGCGGCGAACATAGGAAGGCTTTCGGCAATGCGCCAGCGTGCCCGCGATCAACGCCAGCCGGCGAGGCAGCGTCCGGCAAGACGGCGGTCGCGCAGGGCGAGGACCGTGGCCGGCCGGCACCACACTTCCGGCCCCTGGCTCGCACATGGCACGTAATCCGGGCGGGGGGCAAACAACCGCAAGGCGAGGCGACGGATGATCCGCATGGCTCTCTCCCTTTCAGCTTTGCGCCAGCGTGAGCTGAACGACACGCACCAGCACCGCGAGACAGGCCGCGACCAGATAGACGCGCAGCGCCATGATCCAGACCCGCTGCGCCAGTGGCAGCCGCAGCGCCGGCAACTGCGCGAGCGGTGGCATCCGCCACGCCAGGCGCACGCCCTCCGCCACCGCCGGCGCCGGCGCGGGGCCGCCCGTCAGCAGCCGCGAGGCACCGAAGGCGATCACGCCCAGCCCCGCGCCGCCGCACAGCACCCAGATGATCTGGCGATCCGTGATGTCCGGGAACACCACCGAAAGCGTGAGCACGAACGACAGCACCAGCAGGGCGACGACGATCGCGCCGGTAACGAGGTTCTGCCAGCGCGTGTTCACCCACGGGCCGAGCACCGCGCGATCGTTGCACAGCAGCAGCAGGAACACCGTGGCACTCGGCAGCAGCACGCCGGCGAGCACCTGCACCGCCTCCGTCACCAGGCCGAGCGGCGAGCCGGGGATCAGCACCAGCACCGCCGCGACCGCGACGATGCCGCCATAGATGAGATAGAAGCCCCACGCATCGGTCGGCCGGCGATGCAGCGAATGGCGCACCGACAGCACGTCGCCGAAGGCATAGGCGGTGGACAGCCCGACCGCGGCGGCGCCGAGGATGGCAGCGTCGATCAGCCCGATCGCGAACAGCGTGCCGGCCCAATTGCCGACATATTTCGCAAGCCCGGCCGCGACCCCGCCGGCATCGGTGAAGTTGCCGAATTCCGGCCGGCCGGCGAAGGCCGCCGCGGCGAAGGCGAGCATGGCGATGGCGCCGATCTGCGTGATCGCGACGCCGATCCACATGTCCGCCTTCTCATAGGCGATGAAGCGCGGCGACAGGCGCTTATCCACGACATAGCTCTGCTGGAAGAACAACTGCCAGGGCGCCACCGTCGTGCCGACGATGCCGATGACGAGCAGCATGACGTCCGAAAGCTTGCCCTGCGGCAGCATCGGCAGGGCAAGGCCGCGCGCCATCGTGCCGGCCGAGGGATGCACGGCAAGGAAGATCGGCACCACGACGAAGCTGCCGAGGCAGAGCAACAGCGCGAACCGCTCGAACCGGCGGAAGCTGCCGGTGCTGGCCGCGCCGATCACGAGCACGGCCGCGACGGCAACCCCGATGATCTTGGAGACGCCGAAATAGTCGAGGGCGAGGCTGATGCCGATGAATTCCGTGACAATGGTGAGCGCATTGAGCAGGAACAGGTCGATGACGCTGAACGCACCCCAGAACCTGCCGAAGCGCTCGAAGATCAGCCTGGCATGGCCGACGCCGGTGACGGCGCCGAGGCGCGCCACCATCTCCTGGCACACATAGAGCACCGGGATCAGCAGGATCAGCGTCCACAGCAGCGTCGGACCATAGGTCTGGCCCGCCTGGGTGTAGGTGGCATAGGCGCCGGCGTCGTTGTCGCCGGTCATGACGATGACGCCCGGCCCGATCACCGCGAGCAGCGTCGCGAGGCGGCGCCGCAAGGTGTGGCGGGGGGCGAGATCGTGCTGGCGGATGACGCCGAGCGCGCCTTCGATATCGCCGATATGGGCGCTGTCGAGAACGGCCAGGTCGGCAGTCGCGGTGTGGATCGCAGTGCTCATCGTCGCGTCCCTTTCCGGCGCCCTGACGGCGGCGCGCGGTTTCGTTTTGGTGGCAGTGCGACGGCGCACGCGCAGGCGCGTGCGCCGTTCCGGCTCAGTCGGTGGGACCGAAGACGGCAGGCGGCGGGACGACGCGATACCAGCGGCACACGAGCCGGCCGGAGTCGTCGCGCTGCCAGGCAGCACGGAGGGGACCGCGGACAGCATCATCCGGGTCGGGACGGGCGAGAGACAGGGAAAGGGCGGCCATCGACGCCTCCTTCAGGTCAAGCGGTTGCTCGAACCTGGGGCGCCCCGGCCGCTAGGGGATCAACGCCTCGGCGCCGATCCTGTCGCGGTCACATCTGCGTCCCAGGCGATGGTCCAACCCAGCGGCGAGGTCACGTCGGGCACACAGCGCCGACTGTGGCTCTCCGAGGGTTGGCTGCTAGATCGCGGGTTCATGTGATCCCTTGGTCTGGTTGCGGACCGGCGGCTGCCGGAGGGTCACGCGCGGCCACAGGCCGGACCCGCGCGGGACACCTTGTCGCCCAATATACACTTTGCGCCGCCCAATCAAGGGGCAGGCGACGGAATGATGACGGCGGCGCCCGGCGCTCATATTGACGCGCCCCCCTGACGCTGCGACCCTCCGGCCACGTCCATGAACCAATACCGGGAGGGAAAATCCATGCGCCGCCGCACCGTGCTGCTGGGCACCCTGTTCGCCGCCGCCACCCGCCTGCCGGCCCTGGCGGCCGAGAAGCAGCTTGTCATCCTGTCCTCGCTGCCGAGCCTGTCGTTCCCCTTCTTCGTCCACATGCAGAAGCAGTTGCGGGCCGAAGCGACGAAGCTCGGCAGCATCTCGCTGCTGGAGACCGATGGTCAGAACAGCGCCCCCAAGCAGACCGGCGACGTGGAGGCGGCGATCACGCGCGGGGTGAATGCGATCGTCATCAGCCCGCTCGACGTGAATGCGCTGGCCCCCGCGGTGCAGGAGGCGGTGAATGCCAACGTCCCGGTGGTGACGATCGACCGCCGCATCAACAAGGTGCCCGGCATCCTCGCCCATGTCGGTGCCGACAACGTCAAGGGCGGCGAGGCGCAGGGCGAAGCCATCGTTGCCGCCTTCCCCGGCGGCGCGCGGGTGTTCCATCTCCAGGGCCAGCCCGGCGCCGGCCCGGCGATCGACCGCAACAAGGGCCTGCACGCGGTGCTCGACCAGCACAAGGACAAGTTCACCTTCGTGTTCGAGCAGACGGCGAATTTCGCCCGCGATCAGGCGCTGTCGGTGACCGAATCCGGCCTCGCCGGCCTCGCCCGGCCGCCGGACGTGATCGTCTGCGCCAATGACGACATGGCGCTCGGCGCGTTGGAGGCGGTGCGGGCCCGCAACCTCAAAGGGATCAGGATCTACGGCTTCGACGCGCTGCCGGAGGCGCTGGCACGGGTGAAGGACGGCAGCCTCGCCGGCACCGTCGAGCAGTTCCCGGGCGAGCAGAGCCGCATCGCCATGGACATCGCGGTCGCCTTCGCGCGCGACGGAAAGCAGCCGGCCAGCAAGCTGGTGCTGCTGACGCCGATCGTCATCACCGAGGCCAATCTGGACAAGGCGGAGCGCCTGTCCGAAATGCCGTGACCCTTGGCCGCTGAGCCGCCGCTGCTGCGCCTCGACGGTATCGGCAAGCGCTTCCCCGGCGTCGTCGCCCTTGCCGAGGTCTCGCTCGACGTGCGGGCCGGCGAGGTGCTCGGGCTGCTGGGGGAGAACGGGGCCGGCAAATCGACGCTGCTCAAGATCGTCTCCGGTGCCGAACGCCCCGACACCGGGACGATCGAATGGCAGGGCGAGACGGTGACGCTGGCAACACCGCACCGGGCGCAGCAGCGCGGCATCGTCACCATCCACCAGGAATTCACCCTGGTTCCCGACCTCAGCATCGCCGAGAACGTGTTCATCGGCCGCGAACCGCTGCGCCGCGGCCGGCTGATCGATTGGCGGCGGCTGGCGCGTGAGGCCCGGGCGGTAACGGGGCGCATCGGCCTCGACCTCGATCCGATGACCAGCGTGCGCACCCTCTCGGTCGCCGAACAGCAGATGGTGGAGATCGCACGCGCGCTCTCCATGCAAAGCCGGCTGATCATCATGGACGAGCCGACCTCGGCACTGTCGGATGCGGAAGTGACACGCCTGCTCGGCATCATGGACGGGCTGCGTCGCGACGGGCTGGCGGTGGTGTTCGTCACCCATCGGCTCACCGAGGCAACTGCCACCTGCGACCGGGTCGCCGTCCTGCGCGACGGACGGCTGGTCGGCACCCGCGCGGTGGCCGGCCTCGGCATGGATACCCTGATCCGCATGATGGTCGGGCGTTCCGCCGAACAGCTCTATCGCCGACCGGCGACCCGCCACGCGCCGGGGAAGGTGCGGCTGTCCGTCCGCAGCCTTGCCACCGGCGGGACGGCCGCCCGCGGCACGGTGCTGCACGGCATCGACCTCGATGTGCGGCAGGGGGAGATTCTCGGCATCGCCGGGCTGGTCGGTGCCGGCCGCACCGAGTTCGCGCGCGCCGTGTTCGGCGCCGATGGACGCAGCGCCGGCAGCATCACCCTCGACGGCACCCGCCTCGATCCGCGCAGCCCCCGTGACGCGATCCGCGCCGGCATCGGGCTGGTGCCGGAGGACCGGAAGCTCCAGGCGCTGTTTCTCGCGTTGGCGGTGCGGCATAATTTTTCGATCGCCGCCCTGGCCCAGTTCCTGCGCTTCGGCCTGTTCGTGCGCGAGCACGACGAGGCGGCGGCGCTGGAACGCTATCGCCGGACGCTGAAAATCCGCATGAGCAGCAGCGAGCAGGCGGTGGTCAACCTCTCGGGCGGCAACCAGCAGAAAGTGGTGCTGGCACGCTGGCTGGCGCTGAAACCGAAGGTGCTGATCGTGGACGAACCGACGCGCGGCGTCGATATTGCCGCCAAGGCCGAGGTCCACGAACTGCTCGACGAACTTGCCGGCAGCGGCATCGCGGTGGTGGCGATCTCCTCCGAACTGCCGGAAGTGCTGGCGATCAGCGACCGCATCATCACCATGCGGGAGGGCCGCGTGACCGGCGAACTGCCGGCCGCGGACGCGACGCAGGAACGGCTGATGGCGCTGATGACGCTCGCGCCCGCCGGCGCATAGGAACAGGCCGATGTCCGGAACCGAAACCGCCTCCCAGCCGCGCGCGCGGCGCCTGCCGGATGCCGCGGCGCTGCTGAGCCGTGCAGCACCGCTCGCGTTCCTGCTGGTGCTGATGCTGGTGTTCTCGGTGCTGCAACCGCGCTTCCTCTCCGAACTCAACCTGTTCAACGTGATGCGCCAGATCTCCATCACCGGCCTGATCGCGCTCGGCATGACCTTCGTG
>JAJZNE010000063.1 GCA_021847995.1 Pseudomonadota bacterium
CCGGCATAGATGTAGAGTTCATGCGACGGGATCGCCGCGAAGGCGTCCGCCGCGACGCCGAAATTCTTCGCCAGCACGTCGCGCGGCGTGTGCGCGAGCCAGTCGGTGAGGGAGAACGTGTTCTCCTCGGAGAAGCTGCCGTCGTCGAACACCAGGAGGAACTCGCAGCCCTGGTCGAGACCCTGAATCGAATGCGGATAGCCGCCGGGAAAATACCACAGATCGCCAACACCCACGTCGCCGATGAAGCTGCGTCCCTGCGGGTCGATGCAGGTCAGCCGCGCGCGGCCGTCGAGGATGATCCCCCACTCGGCGGCCTTATGCCAATGCAGCTCGCGCACTCCACCCGGATTGAGGCGCATGTTGACGCCGGCGATGGTGGTGGAGACCGGCAGTTCCCGCACCGTGGTCTGGCGCGACCAGCCGCCCGGCTGCAAGCGCATGTGGCTGAGTGCGAACGGCCATTTCAGGTTGGGAAGACTGCCGCTGTCGGTCGCTGGCGGCGTCAGCAGGTCCGGATTCTGCCGCTCGACCGGCAGGTTGCGCGGGCCGGGCTCGGTGCCGCCGCGCGCGCCCTCCTGCGGCTGCGGCACATCGTCGGCCGCGGCGCCGCCCGCGGCGGTGATCACGCCAGTGGCGGCGGCGGCGAGGATGCGGCGGCGCGACATCGGGTCCATGACGTGCTCCCTCAACAGGCGCAACCCCGGCGCGGCGGCATCGCGCGCGGGGGCGTCCCGGCGGACATGCCGCGCCGCCGACCGCCCGTCAATCGCGGGGGCCCGCCGCCGCCGCCCAGACGCGCGAAGGTTCCCTTCTTGACATGCCGTGAGTTATTATATATAACTAATGACGTGACAGAAATTCCCACCCTCCCCCCGGCCGAACGCTTCGCCCGCATCATGCGGAACGTGGCGGAGGCCCTGGCCGCGCAGCAGAAGGAAGGCCGCTTCGTCGGCCCGCTGCTGGTGCTGGCCTGGAACCGGCTGTGCAGCACCGGGGCCAGGGTGATGGCGCTCGCCGCCGCCTACTACGCCGGCACGCTGCGCCTGCGGCCCGCCCGCGAACGCCCCTTCCGTCCCTGTCACAGGGCGCCGCCCGCCGCGCCCGGCGCGGCAGCGCCGCCGGCGGCGGAGAAGCCGAAGCTGCCTTCGGGGTTCGGCTGGCTGCTGGGGCGCGCGCGGGTGACCTTCGGGCGGTCGCAGATGGAGTATCTGCTGGCCCAGCCGGACATGCAGGACCTGATCGCCGCCGTCCCGCCGATCGCCCACCACCTGCGCCCGGTCTGCCGGATGCTCGGGGTCACACCCCCGCCCGGCCTCTTTCCCCCACGCCGGCAGCGGCGCCGAGCGCCGCTGACAGCGCCGCCGCCCGAAACGCCGGCCCCTCGGCGCAGGACGGCACAGACCGTGCCATCCCCGCCCCCTTCGCCCGCCCCGACCCCGCCGCCAGCCGCGCACCCCGGCGTGCCACTGTTCATCCGGCCGCCGCCGACCCGAAGGCGCCGCGCCCCCCGCCGCCCCGGCCACGTCCTCCTGCCCGGACCCGCCTGAGGAAAGCGGAAGGACAACCATGCCCATTGCGTTACGAATGAACAACAAAATGGGCATCATGGGCCGACTCCGGCCACCCGATCGCCGCCCGGCACGATATGATAGAGTAATATGTTTGCAGTACTTGCGGGTCTCTCTATAAGGGTATCACGACGTCGACCCTTGACGTCGGCGTGACGAAAGTTATTGCCTTATATCAAGTGATGGCAAATGCCAGCGGACCGTTTGCCTTGTGCCGACACGAAGCCTGTCCGCGGGGGGATTTGCCATGACCACGCTCGACGTGACCCTGACCCCGGCAGTGCTCGCAGAACTCGACAAGACGGGCGTCTGGGCCGAGGCGGTCTATTTCACTTCCGCCGGCGCGGTCTGGACGCCGCTGGTCAGCGACGGCGTGGTGCAGGGCAATGGCACGGTGGACATCACTCTGCCGTCCACCATCAGCGCCGGGAAAATCTATTTCCTGACCCAGAGCCTCGCCACCACGGCGCCAGCCCCGGACCAGATCCAGAACGCAATCACAGCCGAAAGCCAGATCAATCCGAACAACGCCACGACCCTCGATTTCGGCTATGACAGTTTTGAGGTCACACTGACCGGCAAGTCGGGCGACGCCGGCAACCTGACCTCTGTCAACGGCTTCGGGCTGCCGATGGCGGTCAGCGTGGCCAACGGCAGCACGCAGACCTCGGTCGGCTACGCGGTCAGCGGCGGGACCATCACCAGCGACATTTCCGCACTCCATCCCTCGGCCATTCTCACCTTTGATGCCGGGCCATTGAGCGGCAATTTCCGCATGGCCCAGTCCCCGGCGGAGGCGGTGGGCGGTTCCGTCAGCAACAGCTTCAGCACCGCGGACTGGACCGGTTACATCGCCAGCCTGGAAGGTCCGCAGGCCGGCTCGATCGAACTCTCGGGCGAATACAACGGCGCCGGGGCCGTGATGCCGGGCGGCGCCACCGTCTGGCACAATGGCGGCTATTTCGCCTACCAACTGCAATGGAATGCCGCCGATGGCGCCTTCTGGCTGGACCCGCTGCCGGGCAGCCAGATCCAGGGCGATATCGAGATCACGCCGGCGCAACTGGCCAACAGCATCTATGCCACGTCAGGGAGCGTCGACGTCTACGCGCCCAGCGCCACCGGGCCGCAACTGTTCCTGCCGGGCATGAACACCGGCGCCAACACAGAGTGGGGCAAGGTGCTGGCGGACTTCCTCACCGGCTTCACCGCGGGCTTCTACGACAACGGGGGCGGGAAGCCGCTCAACCCGCAGGTCACGTCCACCGTCGATCTCAACAACAACGCCAACTGGGACCCGAACTACGCTTTCGGGAGCAACCTTGCCGGCACCCCGCCCGCCTCCGTGACCTACGACCCCTATGCAAAGATCTTCTTCGACGAGTCGAATTCCTACGGGTCCGGCTACTCGGACGCGCTGATGCAGGAATACGCCGTCGGCGGCCCGCTGCTGTCGATGTGGAATGCGAACACAAACGCCGACGTGTCGAACATCGACCTCACCATCTTCGCCAACAGCGAGACGCCGACGGGCTACACCCCGCCCGCCATCCACGACTACATCGCCCCGGCAGCGGGCGGCTACGTGATCCCCACGGACACAGGCAGCGGCGCCAATATCGGGCTTTCCTTCGCCGCGTCGGTCCAGAACAACGCCGGCGTCGTGCTGGCGGGAACGGCCACCATCACGCTGAATATCCTTACCTCGGACACCGGGCTCACGCCGGTCTGGACGACCGTGACGCTCGATGGCGCCACCGCCGGCCCGGACGGCCTCTGGCAGAACTGGACGCTCACGCCGAACAAAGCGGGGGGTGGCTATACCGCCTCCGCGGCGCCCGCATCGCAGCCGGTCGGGTCGATGCTGATCCAGGGCCTGCCGATCGCCGACAACGGCGTCTCCTGGTACCAGATCGGCGTCGGCGGCAAGACCTTCAATCTCTACACCACGTCGAGCAACGGTGCGTTCGAGAATCCTGCCTATGCCGGCCAGCAGAACGCACTGGCGGTGGATGGGCTTGCCGTCATCCAGCCGCAGGCCTCCACGGCGCCGACCATCTCCACCTTCAACATCGATTTCGCCTCCGCCCAGGCCGTTACCTACCCGTCGTCGCTGATGGTGCCGCTGTCGGCCGCCGCTTCGGCCACCGCCCCGACGCCGGCGGCCCCGGTCGTCGGGGTGCTGTCGAACGCCGTGTACACACCGCTTCCCGGGCAAAACGGCCTGACCGGCAACACCGTCACCACCGACAGCCAGAGCCTCGCCTTCGCCTGGACGGGGGAGAACGGCAGCGCCAACACGGCCTCCTGGATCAGCGGCTACACCAACAAGATCGACGGGCTGGACATCGCGCGCATCTCGATCACGCCGATCGGCGGCGGCGCCCCCGTCACCACCGCGGCAACCGCGAATATCGACGGTGAATGGCAGACCGGCGCCGTCGCGCTGCCGGTCGGCACCTATGACGTGACAATGGCGGAGTACCAGCCCAGCGACACGAACTTCACGACCCCGCTGACCAGATCGAGCGCGCCGGTGGTGCTGGTCGAGACTGCCGCACCGCCCTGCTTCGCCTCCGGCACGCCGATCCGCACCGTCGATGGCGACGTGCCGGTGGAGCGGCTGACGGTCGGCACCCTGCTGCCCACCGCCGCCGGGCGCGGCACGGCGCGGGTGGCCTGGATCGGGCATCGCACGGTCGATTGCCGCCGGCATCGCCAGCCTGCGCAGGTTCTGCCGGTTGTTATCCGGCGCGGCGCATTCGGCGCCGGCCAGCCGGTCGCCGACGTCCTGCTTTCGCCCGATCATGCGGTGTTCGTCAACGGCGTGCTGATCCCCGTCCGCCATCTCGTCAACGGCGCCACCATTCGCCGCCACCCGGCGGGCTGCCTCACCTATTTTCATGTCGAACTCGATCGCCACGACGTGATCCTCGCCGCCGGCCTGCCGGTGGAAAGCTTTCTCGACACCGGCAATCGCGGCGCTTTCGCCAACGGCGCCGCCGCCATCCGCCGGTCCGCCGCCTATGCAAGGCGCGTCTGGGCCAGCAGGGCCTGCGCCCCGCTGGTCGAGCGCGGCAGCCGGCTGCATGCGGTGCGGCGCGACCTGTTCGCCAGGGCCGCCGCCTGCGGCTTCTCCACCACCGCCGTGCCCGATCTACAGGTACTGGCCGATGACCGGGCACCGGACGTGACCATCGAGGGGCCGTGCTGGCACGCGAGGCTGCCGCCGGGGACGGAGACCGTCCGCCTCGTCTCCCGTGTCTGGTGTCCGGCGGAGGTGCTAACGGCGACCACCGACCGGCGCTCGCTCGGCGTCGCCGTGGGCGGCCTGCTGCTCGACGGTCGCGCCGCGAGTCTTGCCAGCCCCGCGCTCCGTGCCGGCTGGCACGCGCCGGAAGCTGCCTGGCGCTGGACCGACGGCAACGGCGTCCTTGCCGTCGCCGGCGCGCGGCAGATCGCTTTCGCCCTTGCGATGACCGGAAGCTACTGGCAGGAGAGCGGCCGTCGCCATGCGGCCTGACGGCGGCGGGATGCTGTTCCGACCCCCGCTTCGGCGCGGGACAACGGCGCGGAACCGTGGCAGACTCGCTGCCGCGTCCGAGAAGGCCCAAGGTGCCCGTGCGTCAGCTCCTGCTCCTGCGTCACGCCAAATCGTCCTGGGACGATCCGCGCCTGTCCGACCACACCCGCCCGCTCAATGCCCGCGGCCGGGCGGCGGCGGCGGACATGCGGGCGGCCATGCTGGGGCTCGGCCTCGCGCCCGACGTGGTGCTGGTGTCGTCGGCGCGACGGACGTTGCAGACGCTGGAGGCGCTGCTGCCGTTTCCCGACACGCCGCTGATCGAGCCGATGGACGCGCTCTATCTGGCCACGCCGCCGCAGATGCTGGCGGTGCTGCACAATGTCGCCGAGACCGTGCGCAGCGTGCTGCTGCTCGGCCACAACCCCGGCCTGCACGAAATGGCGCGGATCCTGGTCGACGGCGGCGGTGCGCCGGCCGACGCGGCACGGCTCGCCGCCGGCTATCCCACCGGGGCACTGGCGGAGTTCGCCGTGCCCGGCCCGTGGCGGGCACTGGGACCGGGGGGGGCACGGCTGGTGCGCTTCCTCTGCCCGCGCGACCTGCCGCGATCCGTCTGAAGATGGCCCCGGTCATGGCTGACTGACCGTGCTGGCGGCCGACCTGGACCTGGTGCTGCCCCCCGGCGAGGCTGCCCGCCTCGCCCGGCTGCCTTCGTTGGCGGCGCATCGGGCGGGACGGACACGGAGCGCCGCCGTTGAACTGATCTGGCACGACACCGCCGAGGGTACCCTTGCCGCTGCCGGTCTCGCCCTGTGCGAGCGCCGTCTTGGCCGGGCACGGCGCTGGCGGCTGGCGACGCTGCATGCCACCCCCCCCGGCCGCTGCGTCGCGCCACGGGCGGAAGGGGAAACGCTCGCCGCCCTTGGTCATCCGCTGCCCGCGGCACTGCTCCCGGTCGCCGCTTGCACCGGCCGGCTGCGCACGCTTCCGCTCGCCCCGGACAGCGGGGCATCGCTCAGCCTGCTCACGGGACGGCTGCGGGCTGCCGCAGGCGAGCAGCCGGTCTGCCGCGTTTGTCTGGCGGGCGCGGCCGATCCGGGGCTGGCGCTGATGCTCGCCGAAACCGCCGGCGCCATCGCCGCGCCGGACACGCTCGCCGTCGCGGCCCTGACGCTGGCCGGGCGCGCGGTGCCGGCGCCGACGGCTCCGTCGGTTGCCGCGGAGCAGAGCGTGAGCGAGGCGCTGGCCAGCATCATGGCCCGCCAGGCCGCCGTGCTGCTGCGCCTCGCCCCGGCGGCGGCAGCGGCGGACGGGACGGAGCCGGTGCACCAGATGCGCGTGGCGCTGCGCCGGCTGCGCTCGGCGTTGAAGCTGTTCCGACGTGCCGCCGACGGGCCGGCGGTGTCGGCGCTGCTGGCGGAGATGGGGGCGCTTTCGACCGTGCTCGGCCCGGCGCGCGACTGGGACGTGTTCCTGACGGAGACCGGCGCCGCGGTGGCCGCCGCCTTTCCCGACGACCGCGCGGTCGCGCGCCTGCTCGCCGCCGCCGCCCATCGCCGCGACGACGCCTATGATATGCTCGCCGCACATCTGCGCGGGCCGGCCTTCCGTGCCCTGAGCATCCGTCTCGCCTGGCTCGCCGCGGCGCGGCCGTGGGAGGCGGAGGCGGACGCGGAGCAGGCCGCCACCCTGGCCAAACCAATTGCCGCCTTCGCCGGACGGGCACTGAGCCGGCGGCTCGCCGGATTGCTGGCGCCCGGCCCCGACCTCTCCGGCCTGTCGGCGGAGGCGCTGCATACGCTGCGCATCGAGGCCAAGCGGCTGCGTTATGCCGCGGAGTTCTTCGCCCCGCTCTATCCGCCGCGGCCGGTGCGCCGCTTCGTCCGGCGTGTCAGCGCGCTCCAGGACCGGCTCGGGCGGCTGAACGATGCGACGGTGGCGGCGGGATTGCTTGAGGCGCTGGGGCGCAGCGGACGCGGCTTCGCCGCCGGCGTGGTGCGCGGCCAGATGGCCGCCGGCCACGAAACCGCTGTGGCCAAGGTCGCGCGGGCCTGGCATCGCGTGCGGCGGCTGGACCCGTTCTGGGACTGACGGGCAACGCAAGGGAGAGCATGGCACGGTCTGCGTCCCGCCTTTGCCTGGCTTGCGGCATTGCCGTGCTGGCCGGCCTGTTCGCCGCGCCGGCAGCCCGGGCCGCCCGGCCGAGCCCGGCGCTGCAACCGGATGCGGTGCAGGGCAACTGGGTTACCGGGGATGGCGAGGGAGTGATCGCGGTGGCGCCCTGCCCCGATTCGGACGCGGTGTGCGGACGCATCGTCGGCATCCGCCGCCCGCCCGGCGCGCCGGTGCCGCCGCGCTGCGGCGTGGTCATCCTGCGCAACCAGCGGCCGACCGAGGACGGAAGCTGGCGCGGCGAGGTGTTCGACCCGCGCAGCGGCCGCATTTTCGGCGCCAGATTGTGGCTCGATGAGGCCGGCGATCTGCATGTGCGCGGGTTCCTGTTCTCGCCGCTGCTGGGCGAGACGCAGACCTGGCACCGCTACGCCGGCACGCTCGGCGCCGATTGCGCCATGTCCTGACGCCCGCGGCGCTACCCGACCCCGGCCGGGCGCAGGCGGTCGGGGAGGGTCGCGAGGCTTTCCACCGTGTCGAAGTCGCGCAGCACGGCGTTGTCGCCCAGTTCGACCTCGGTGACCTGCTCGGCGTGGCGGGCGAGCAGCGCGCGGGCGCCGGCGTCTCCGGCGAGGGCCTGGATGTCGGGAAAGAAGCTGCGGCCCCACAGCACCGGATTGCCGGTGCGGCCCTGGGATGTCGGCACCACGATGGCGCGGCCTTCATCGGGGTCGAACGTCTCGATCAGCCGGTTGAGCAGCCGGCCGGTGACCAGCGGCATATCGCCGAGCAGCACCAGCGCCGCCGCCGACGCCGGCGGCACCGCGGCGATCCCGGATTTCAGGCTCTCGGCAAGGCCAAGCGCATAGTTCGGCGATTCCACATAGATGACCGGCCGGCCGCCGAGGGCCTCGCGCACCTCCGCCCCGCGATGGCCGATGACCACCAGGACCGGACGCGCGGCGCTCGACAGGGCATTGTCCACGACCCGCGCGATCATCGGCTTGCCGGAGCGGTCGGCGACCAGCAGCTTGTTGTAGGGCGCCATCCGGCTGGATGTGCCGGCCGCCAGGATCACGGCCGCGACGGTGCGCTGCCGCGGCGCCTCCGGCGGCGGCGGTGCGACCGCCCTGGCGCGCGGCAGCGGGCGGACATCGGTGTCCTTGAGCAGGCCGCCCACCCCCATGCGCATGATCTCCGCCGGGCCGAGCGGGAGAGAGGCGAACAGGCGGTGCAGCACCAGATCGATGCCATTCGGCCGCGGGCTGCGGGCGCAGCCGGGCAGCACCAGGGCCGGCACCTCGCCGACGCGGCCGAGGCAGATCAGGTTGCCGGGATCCACCGCCATGCCGAAATGCACGATCTCCCCGCCCGCGGCGACGATGCCCTGCGGCCCGACATCGCGCCGATCGACGGTCGCCGAGGCGCCGGCGACCAGCACCAGCTGCGCCCCGGCGTCCAGCAGCCGGCGCACCGCCCCGCCGATCGCCGCGGTCCGGTGCGGGCAGCGCAGGGGCGGCAGCAACGTGCCGGTGAGCGCGGTGACGCGCGTCCGCGTCGCCTCGATCGTCGCCTCGGTGATGCTTTCCTTGAGGCCGGGCAGTTCCGAGAGCGCGAGACCGACGCGCAGCGGGCGGAACGGGTGCAGCGCAAGTCCGGTGCCCCCGTCGCGCGAGGCGGCTTCCACCGCGTCGAGCACATGGCCGGGCACGGCGAACGGGATCACCTTGATGGTCGCCACCATGTCGCGCCGCGCCACCACGGAGAAATCGGGCAGCGTGCCGATGGTGAGGGATTCGTGCAGCAGGTTGATGGCATCGATGCGCGCCGCATCGACGCGCAGCAGCCCCGGCGCCGCGGCATGCAGGTTCACCCGCCCGGTTCCCGCCCGCCCGGCCTCGATGCCGGGGGCATGGAGCGCGGCGGCGAGGCGGGCGGCAGCCTCGTTCTCGGCGACATCGCCCGGCTCCAGCCGGGCCGCGATCACCTCGGCATACCCGGCCTCCCGCAGCGCGGTGAGGGCGCCGGCATCCAGCACGCTGCCCTTCTTCAGTACCCGTCCCGGCAGCCGGTGGCTGTGGGCGAGCACCGCGCCATTCGCCTCGGCAAGCGGGAAAGCGTCGAAGATCACGCCGCCGCGCGCTCCGCCGCCGGGGATTGGACGAGGGGAGCGCCGCGGCGGACCGCGACCAGTTCTGCGATGATGGCAAGCGCGATTTCCGGCGCCGTCACCGCCGCGATCGGCAGGCCGACCGGGCCGCGGATGCGCGCCAGCGCCGCATCGTCGTGGCCGAGCGCACGCAGGCGGACGAGCCGCGCCGCGTGGGTCTTGCGGCTGCCGAGCGCGCCGATATGGAACGCTGGGCTGCGCAGCGCGCGGTCGAGCGCCGGATCGTCCAGCTTCGGGTCGTGGGTCAGGGTGATGACGGCGGTGCGGACATCGGGGGCGAGGGCGTCCATCGCCTCATCGGGCCAGTCGGTCCGGATCGCCACGTCGGGAAACCGCTCATCGGTCGCGAAGGCCCGGCGCGGATCGACCACGGTGACGGCGAAGCCGAGCTGGGCGGCGAACGGCACCAGGGCCTGCGCGATATGCACCGCACCGACCACGATCAGACGGAGAGGCGGGTTGTGGACATGGAGGAACCAGTCGCCGTCGGGGAGCCGGACGGTTGCGCTGCGGTCCTCGGCGAGCGCGCGCGCCGCCGCCGCGGCGAGTTCGGGCGGCGCGTCAGCGGCCGGCAGCAGGCGTTGCGCCCCGCCGGCGAGATGCGTCGCCAGCACCACCGGGCGCTTGGCCGCGCGGGCGTCGCTGAGGGCGGCGAGCAGGTCGGGGGTCACGACAGCGCCTCGACGAACACCTTGACCTTGCCGCCGCAGGCGAGGCCGACTTCCCAGGCGCGTTCGTTGCTGACGCCAAAATCGAGCAGCTGCGGCGTGCCGCTCGCGATGGTCCGGCGCGCCGCCTCGGCCACCGCCCCTTCGATGCAGCCGCCGGATACGGAACCGGCCATGCGGCCGGAAGCGGTGATCGCCATCTGGCTGCCGGCGGGACGGGGCGAACTGCCCCAGGTTTCGGTGACGGTGGCGACGGCGACACGCTCCCCGGCGGCGCGCCAGGCGGCGGCGACGGACAGCACGTCCTCGGCTTCGGGGATGTTCATGCGGCTTTCCTCCAGCGCTCCATGCCGGTGCGCGATGCCGGGCGGGAGAGCGTGGACACCAGCGCGCGCAGGCTTTCCAGATTATGCACCGGCCGGAACTCGTCCACATGCGGCAGCATCGCACGGATGCCCTGCGATTTGGGCGCGAAGCCCTGCCAGCGCAACAGCGGATTGAGCCAGATCAGGCGGGAGCAGGATTTGTGCAGCCGCTCCATGTTCTCGGCGAGACCGCGCGCCCCCTCCCGGTCCAGCCCGTCGGTCACCAGCAGCACCACCGCGCCCTGGCCCAGGACACGGCGTGCCCAGGCGCGGTTGAAGGTGGCCAGCGCCTCGCCGATGCGGGTGCCGCCGGACCAGTCGGGCACGCTCGCCGCCACCATCTCGAACGCCACCTCGGCATCGCGGTGGCGGAGCTGGCGGGTGATGTTGGACAGGCGCGTGCCGAACAGGAAGGTGCTGACACGATCGCGATCGTTGGCGACGGCATGAAGGAAGTGCAGGAGAATCTGGGCATAGCGGCTCATCGAGCCGCTGATGTCGCAAAGCACGACGAGCGGCGGCGGGCGGGTCACCCGGCGGGTCGCGGCGATGTCGAAAATCTCGCCGCCGCTGCGCAGACTCTGGCGGATGGTGGCGCGCAGATCGACATGCGGCCCGGCGGGATCGGGGCGGCGGCGGCGGGTGCGGCGT
Source organism: Pseudomonadota bacterium (assembly GCA_021847995.1). Classification (GTDB taxonomy): domain Bacteria; phylum Pseudomonadota; class Alphaproteobacteria; order Acetobacterales; family Acetobacteraceae; genus JAFKFJ01. The sequence continues at coordinate 11,064 of JAJZNE010000063.1, forward strand.
TCGTCAAGCGGCAGCGTCAGGCGGCGAATCTCGCGCTTGGCGGCGGCGATGTCGTCCGCGCTCATTGCCTCGAAATCCATCGTCTGCAACCGCTCGGCAGCCGAGACGGTCATCGTCGCCTCGATGCGGTCGCGCTGCTCCGGCTCCGGCGGCTTCTCGGGCGACGACTGCATGGCATCGGCGAGACGGCGGCTGCCCGGCGGCGCGCGTTCCGGCGGCGGCTGCCGTCCTGCCATCTGCTCCAGCGCCCGCGCCGCCCGGGCCGCGTTCGGATCGCGCCAGAACAGCGCGAAGGCCTGATCGAACAGGTCGGCATGTTCGTGGCGGTGGATCATGGTGGCGCGCAGGGCGGTGCGCGTGTCCGCCCGCCGGCCGAGATCGATCAGCGTCAGCGCGTGCTGTGCCGCCAGCATCTCCGCCGGCCCGACCGGCAGGCCGGTGCGGCGCAGGAGCCGGGCGAAGTGCATGACATTGGCGGAGAGCCGGCCGGGGCCGGAAGCGGGCATCAGGCTATTGCCCTGTCAGCACGGGGGATCGGTGGGGGACCGCCGGTCGCACCGGTTTCCCGCTTCAGGCATGGGGCACCCCCGCTTCTTGATGGCCGCAGGATATAGAGGGCTGCCGCGGGGGACAAAAGGGCAGCGCCGATAGCGGCGATTGCCATATTTATAGCGTATTTGCAATATAGAGGGCGCGCCTGAACCGCCTGCGGTTTCAGCCCGGCCAGGGCGGACGGGTTGCAGCGGCGGGCGGGGGAAACAGGCGGAAGGGGCACCGGCGACGTTTGCGCTTGCGCGGCACGAAGGCGGGGAACGGGCCGGCGGCCGGGGGGTTTCCCCCCCCGACTGGTGTGCCGGCCGCTTCCGCTTCCGGTTTCGCTGCGGCGGGCGGCTTCGCGGCCCGGCGGGGCGGGCGGCAGGCGGGGAACAGGCCGGGGGGGCGGACACCGAGCATCCGGCAGATCGGGCGGAGATGCTGGGCGATTGGCGGGATCGCGGCGATCAGTTCCGCCATGTCCGCCTGGCCGAGCAGGTATTCGAGTTGCGAGCGGCCAAAGGAGAGGGCCGTGACCCGCCGGAGCAGCCAGCCGAAGCCGGTTGGGAATGGCGGTCGGTCGGGTCTGTCAGGCCGGGACGGCGCGGCGCCCGTGCCCGGCGTGAGCGGGGACAGCGGGCGCGGCGGGCGGAGACGCAGCCGGCCCGCCTCAAGCATCGCCGCGATGCGCAGGACGCGGGCGCAGGTGCTGCGCAACCTGCTTCATACCAGGGCGAGCAGCGGTCCGGTCAGAACCCCAGGCAGCCCCTGCGCGGCGAGCGCCTTGGCAACGTTCTCCATGGGGAGAGCGGAGCGCTCGGCCGGGGGCAGGAGGGCGGGGTCTTTCACGGCGTGCGTTAGTGATAATAACTAATGCCCAGCAAAAGAGGGATCGGGGCGGCGGCCGGCGCCCCGTCCCGTCCTATCCCGCTCCGGCGTCAGGCGAACGGGTTGGCCGGCGCCGCCGCGGCTTTTGCATCGGCGACCAGACGGGCCGCCTCCGCGCCGCGGATTTTGGCAATGTCGTCCTGATATTTCAGCAGCACGCCGAGCGTCTCGTCCACCGCCGCCGGGGCCAGTTCGTGCTGGTCGAGATGGGCGAGGGCGGCGGCCCAGTCGATCGTCTCGGCAACGCCCGGCAGCTTGAACAGATCCTCGGTACGCAGCCGCTGCACGAAGGCGACCACCTCGGCCGACAGCTTCGCCGCCACCGACGGCGCCTTGCGCGCGAGAATCTGCCTCTCCCGCGCCGCATCCGGGTAGTCCACCCAGTGATACAGGCAGCGCCGGCGGATCGCGTCATGCACTTCCCGGGTGCGGTTGGAGGTGATGACGACGGCCGGGCGGGTGCGGGCATGCACGGTGCCGTATTCCGGGATGGTCAACTGGAAGTCGGCCAGCACTTCCAGCAGGAACGCCTCGAACGGCTCATCGGCGCGGTCGAGTTCGTCGATAAGCAGCACCGCCGGCGGCTGGTCCGGATCGATCGCGGACAGCAGCGGGCGCGCCTGGAGGTAATCGCGCGTGTAGATGTCCGCCGCCAGCGCCTGCCGCTCCGCCGTGCCGGTCGCCTCGGCGATGCGGATCGCCATGAGCTGGCGCGCATGGTCCCATTCATAGGCGGCGGCGGCGAGGTCGAGACCGTCGTAGCATTGCAGCCGGACCAGCCGGCGACGGAGGCCGGCCGCCAGCACCTTGGCGATCTCGGTCTTGCCGGTGCCGGGTTCCCCCTCCAGGAACAGCGGGCGCTGCATGGCGAGCGCGAGATGCACCGTGGTCGCCAGCGCCGCATCCGCGACGTAGCCACCGGAGGAGAGCAGGGCAGCGGTGTCGGCGACCGAGGCAGGCAGCGCGACAGCGGTCACTACAGGTAGCTTCCGAAGATGAGGATGAAGATCAGCAGGAAGATGAGGCCGCCGATCCAGGCGATGATGGGCAGGCCGAGCGGCTCGCGCGGGACGAGATCGAGCAGGCTGATCGAGGCCGGCGCCGGGTGGCCGGTTCCCGGCATGTCGCCGGTCGCGGCGGCGACCAGGCCGGCCGGGCCCTCCGCCGACATTTCGGCCGGCGGCGTTGCCGCCACCTCGGCGACGAAGCGGTCGAAGAAGGCATCCGCCATCTGCTTGGCCGAGGCGTCGATCAGCCGCGCGCCAAGCTGGGCGATCTTGCCGCCGACCTGCGCCTGCACCGTATAGGCAAGGAGGGTGAAATCCCCCTCCTCCGTCAGCCGGACGGTGGCACCGCCCTTGGCGAAGCCGGCGACGCCGCCCTGCCCTTCTCCGCTGATGCGGTAGGAGTTCGGCGGATCGAGGTCGGAGAGTTCGACCTTGCCGGTGAAGCGCGCCGCGATCGGGCCGATCTTCACCGCCGCGGTCGCACGGAGCTGGTTGTCCGCCACCTTCTCCAGGCTCTCGCAGCCGGGAATGCTGGCCTTGAGCACGGCAGGGTCGTTGAGCGACGCCCACACTTTGTCGCGCGGCGCGGGAATCTGCCGCTCGCCCGTCATCTCCATCGCTGGCTCTCTCCGTTGTGCCGGGGCGGTATTGGTGGGGTGGTCTTACGGTCGGGGGGGCGTCTGCGCAATCCGGCGACCCCCTGCCCTGCCCCGGGACGCCGCAATGCCGCCGCCCGTCACGCCGGCGGCGGCGGCGAATGACGGCGCAGCGCGCCGCTGCGCACGGAGCCGAGCGCCCCCTCCAGCACCCGCGCGATGGCGGCGTCGTCCATGCTGCGCGCCAGCATCTCCAGCGCGCCGCCGAGCAGGGCGGAGGCGATGGCGACGGAGCCGAGCCGCTGCCCGACCATGTACTCGATCGCCCGGTCCACCACCGCCCCGGCCTGGCCGAGATCGGGGCCGGGATCGGGTGGCGAGTCGCCGGCGCGCTGGGTCTGGTTCATCTTCGCCTCCGTTGCGGCGGACGCCCGCGCCAACGCAGCGGTCCCCCCTGGCGTTGCGCGGCACCGCTCAACCGGTATCGCCGCCGGGCACGGCGGAGGCAAGGTCTGCAACGGGTGTGGGTTCAGCCGCCTTCCTGCTCCAGCGCCACTTCGGCAGCGAGCCAGGCCGCTTCTGCCGCCTCGGCTTCGCGGGCGATCGCGGCAAGCCGGGTCTGCGCGGCGGTGATCTGCGCCACGTTGCCGTCGGCATAGAGGCGCGGATCGGCCAGCCGGCCCTCGATCGCCGCCCGCTCCGCCGCCAGCCGTGCCAGCCGCGCTTCCGCCTCGCGCGCCTGGCGGCGCAGGGGCGCCGCCGCCGCCCGCGCCTCCGCCCGGTCGCG
>JAJZNE010000090.1:0-19049 GCA_021847995.1 Pseudomonadota bacterium
GAAATCCTGCTGGTGCCGCTGGCGGGCCATTCCGCCGGCCATTGCGGCGTGGCCGTGCGCGCCGGCGCGCGCTGGCTGCTGCACGCGGGCGACGCCTATTTCGCCCATGCCGAAATCCACGCCCGCCCGCCGCACTGCCCGCCCGGCCTCGCCCTCGCCCAGCGCCTGCTCGCGACCGACGCGGCGGCGCGCCGACTGAGCCGCGCCCGCCTGCGCGATCTCGCCGCGCGGGCAGGCGATGAGGTGACGGTGTTCTGCTCGCACGATCTCGGCGAATTGCAGCGCCGCCAGCGCGCCGCCGAAAGCCGCCCGCAGGCCGCCGCCGCCCGCGCCGGCACCCCGCTTGACGGAAGACCCGGGCCGGTCGATTAGTTGCGCCCAGGGCGGGGGCAGGGGCGATGGATTTCGCGCTGAGCGGGGAACAGGCGGCCTTCGTCGCAACCGCCCGCGGTTTCGCCGCCGACCACCTGGCGCCGCACGCCGCCACCTGGGACGAGCAGCGGCAGTTCCCGGCCGAGGCCCTGCGCGCCGCCGCCCGGCTCGGCTTCGCTGCGATCTACGTGCCCGAGTCGCTGGGCGGCGCCGGCCTCACCCGCCTCGACGCGGCGCTGATCTTCGAGGAGCTGGCGGCGGCCGATCCCTCCACCGCCGCCTTCCTGACCATCCACAACATGGTCGCCTGGATGATCGCCCGCTTCGCCGGCGCCGACGTGCAGGCGCGTTTCCTGCCCGCGCTGCTGAGCGGCGCGCGGTTCGCCAGCTACTGCCTGACCGAACCGGGCAGCGGCAGCGATGCCGCGGCGCTGACGACGCGCGCGGTGGCGCACGGCAACGCCCAGTACCGGCTCAACGGCAGCAAGGCGTTCATCTCCGGCGGCGGCGTCTCCGACCTCTATGCGACGATGGTGCGCACCGGCGGGGAAGGGCCGCGCGGCATTTCCTGCGTGCTGGTCGAGAAGGGCACGCCCGGATTGAGCTTCGGCGTGCCGGAGAAGAAGCTCGGCTGGAACAGCCAGCCGACCACGCAGGTGCATTTCGCCGATTGCCCCGTGCCGGTCGCGAACCGCATCGGCGCCGAGGGCGAGGGATTCCGCATCGCCATGATGGGGCTGGACGGCGGGCGCATCAACATCGCCGCCTGTTCGCTGGGCGGCGCGCGCGCCTGCCTCGATCTGGCGCGCGCGCACGTCCAGGAGCGCCACGCCTTCGGCCGCCCGCTCGCCGACTTCCAGGCGCTGCGCTTCAAACTCGCCGACATGGCGACGGATCTGGAGGCTGCCCGGCTGATGGTGCATCGCGCCGCCGCAGCGCTCGACGCCGGCGACGGGGATGCGACGCTGCGCTGCGCAATGGCCAAGCGCTTCGCGACCGATGTCTGCTTTCGCATCTGTGACGAGGCGCTGCAACTGCACGGCGGCTACGGCTACATCAGGGATTACCAGGTCGAACGCTATCTGCGCGACCTGCGCGTGCATCGCATCCTGGAGGGGACGAACGAGATCATGCGCGTCATCATCGCCCGCAAGCTGCTGGAGTCGGCGTGATGCGCGCCGCCTTTCTCGGCCTCGGCAACATGGGCAGGCCGATGGCGCTCAATCTGGCGCGGGCCGGCCATGACGTGCGCGGCTTCGACGTGGCGGCCCCGGCGATGCAGGCCTTCGCCGCCGCCGGCGGCACGCCGGCCGCCGACCGCGACGCCGCCCTCGCCGATGCCGATGTCGTGCTGACGATGCTGCCGGCAGGCGAGCATGTGCGCGCCGCGTATCAGGGGCCGGGCGGCATCATCGCCCGCGTCGCCGCCGCCGGGGCGCTGCTGATCGACTGCTCGACGATCGATGTCGCGAGCGCCCGCGCGGTGGCGGCGGCGGCGCAGGCGGCCGGGCTCGCGATGGTCGATGCGCCGGTCTCGGGCGGCGTCGGCGGGGCTGCCGCGGCCACGCTCACGTTCATGGTCGGCGGGCCGGAGGCGGCGTTCGCCCGCGCAGCGCCGCTGCTGCGTGCGATGGGGCGCACCATCGTCCATGCCGGCGCGGCAGGGGCGGGGCAGGCGGCGAAGATCTGCAACAACATGATGCTCGGCATCGCCATGACGGCGACCGCGGAGGCGTTCGTGCTCGCCGATGCGCTCGGCCTCGACCGGCAGAAGCTGTTCGACATCGCCAGCGTCTCCTCCGGCCAGAGCTGGTCGCTCACCTCCTACTGTCCGGTGCCCGGCCCGGTGCCTTCCTCGCCTGCCAACCGCGACTATGCGCCCGGCTTCGCCGCCGCCCTGATGCTGAAGGATCTGACGCTTGCGCAGGCGGCGGCGTCCTCCGGCGGGGTGGCGACGCCGCTCGGCGCGCACGCGACACAACTCTATCAGGCGATGGTCGCGGCGGGGGAGGGCGGGCGCGACTTCTCCGCCATGTTCCTCTGGCTGGCGCGTGCCGCGCGGGCGGAAGTGCCATGACAGCCACCGCCGCTTTCCGTGCGGCGCGCGATTTCCTGCTCGCCCGCCGCAGCGATCAGGCCACCGCCTGCGCGCAGTTCCGCTGGCCCGATCTGCCGCATTTCAACTGGGCGCTCGACTGGTTCGATGCGGAACTGGCAGAGGGCGCGCAGGGCGGCCGGCCGGCGCTGCGCATCACCGGGCCGGGCGCGGCGGAACGCAGCTTCGCCGACCTGTCGGCGCAGTCGAACCGCGTCGCCAACGGGCTGCGGGCACTCGGGGTCGCGCGCGGCGACCGGGTGATGCTGATGCTCGGCAACGTCGCCCCGCTGTGGGAAGTGATGCTGGCGGCGATGAAGCTCGGCGCGGTGGTGGTTCCGGCCACCACGCTGCTGCCGGCGGCCGACATCGCCGAGCGTGTGGCGCGCGCCGGGATCCGCGCCATCGTCGCCGGCACCGAGGATGTCGCCAAGCTCGATCGCCTCGCCATCCCGCGCATCATCGTCGGCGGCGCGCCCGGCTGCCACGATTATGCCGATCTGTTGCAGGCGCCGGCCGCGTTCGTGCCGGACGGGGTGACGCAGGGCAACGATCCGCTGCTGCTCTATTTCACCTCCGGCACCACGGCGAAGCCCAAGCTCGTGCTGCATTCGCACCTGTCCTATCCGGTCGGCGCGCTGTCCACGATGTACTGGATCGGCCTGCAACCGGGCGACCTGCATCTGAACGTGTCGTCGCCGGGCTGGGCGAAGCATGCCTGGAGCTGCCTGTTCGCGCCGTGGAATGCGGCGGCGACCGTGTTCATCCACAACCAGCCGCGCTTTTCCGCCCCCGGCCTGCTGGAGGCGATCGCCGCCCACCGCGTGACCACGCTGTGCGCGCCGCCGACGGTGTGGCGCATGCTGATCCAGCACGATCTCGCGGCGGTGCGCGTCAGCCTGCGCGAAGTGGTCGGCGCCGGGGAGCCGCTCAATCCCGAGGTGATCGAGCGCGTACGCGCCGCCTGGGGCCTGACCATCCGTGACGGCTACGGCCAGACCGAGACGACGGCGCAGATCGGCAACCCGCCGGGGGCGGCGCTGAAACCCGGCTCGATGGGCCGCCCGCTGCCGGGCTATCGCATCCGCCTGCTCGATGTCGATGACCGCGATGCCGAGGAGGGCGAAGTCTGCCTGGCGCTCGACCCGCCTCCGCTCGGTCTGATGCGCGGCTATCTCGACGAAAGCGGCGGCATCGTGCCGGTGAGCGGGGATGTCTACCGCACCGGCGATGTTGCGCAGCGCGATGCCGACGGATACCTCACCTATGTCGGCCGCGCCGATGACGTGTTCAAGGCATCCGACTACCGCATCAGCCCGTTCGAGCTGGAAAGCGTGCTGATCGAACACCCCGCGGTGGCCGAGGCGGCGGTGGTGCCGGCGCCGGATGCGCTGCGGCTTGCCGTGCCCAAGGCGTTCATCGCGCTGGTCGCCGGCGCCGAACCCTCGCGCGCCACGGCCGCCGACATCTTCCGCCATCTGCGCGCCCGCCTCGCGCCCTACAAGCGTGTCCGCCGCATCGAGTTCGCCGATCTGCCGAAGACCATCTCGGGCAAGATCCGCCGCGTCGAGCTGCGCCGGCTGGAGGAGGGGCGGACCGGCCGTCCGCCCGACGAATTCCGCGAGGAGGACTTTCCGGAGACACGGGGCTGATGGCTGCCAACACCGATTACGCGCTCGACCTCGGTCTCGGCCCGGAAATCGACGCCCTGCGCGACACCGTGCGCCGCTTCGCCGACGCCGCGATCGCCCCACGCGCCGCCGCGATCGACCGCGACAACACGTTCCCCGCCGATTTGTGGCGGAAATTCGGCGAACTCGGCCTGCTCGGGCTGACCGTCAGCGAGGAATGCGGCGGCGCCGGCATGGACTACCTCGCGCATTGCGTTGCGATGGAGGAGATCAGCCGCGCATCGGCGTCGGTCGGGCTGTCCTATGGCGCGCACTCCAATCTCTGCGTCAACCAGATCTTCCGCAACGGCACGCCCGAACAGCGGCGCCGCTTCCTGCCCCGGCTGATCGACGGCACCCATGTCGGCGCGCTCGCGATGAGCGAGCCGGGCGCCGGCTCGGACGTGGTGTCCATGCGGCTGCGCGCGGAACGGCGCGGCGACCGCTTCGTGCTCAACGGCACCAAGTTCTGGATCACCAACGGGCCCACCGCCGATATCGTCGTCGTCTATGGCAGGACGACGCCGGATGCCGGGCCGCGCGGCATCACCGCCTTCGTCGTCGAGACCGCAAGCCCGGGATTTTCCTGCGCGCAGAAGCTCGACAAGCTCGGCATGCGCGGCTCCGACACCGGCGAGCTGGTGTTCACCGACTGCGAGGTGCCGGCCGAAAACGTGCTCGGCGCCGTCGATGGCGGCGTTGCCGTGCTGATGAGCGGGCTCGACTACGAACGCGCGGTGCTCGCCGCCGGGCCGCTCGGCATCATGCAGGCATGCCTCGACGTGGTGCTGCCCTATCTCCATGAACGCCGGCAGTTCGGCCAGCCGATCGGCGAATTCCAGCTCATGCAGGGCAAGCTCGCCGACATGTACACGACGCTGAGCGCCGCGCGCGCCTATGTCTATGCGGTGGCGCGGGCCTGCGCGCGCGGCCGCACCGCACGCAAGGACGCGGCCGGCGCCATCCTCCACGCCGCCGAACGGGCGACCTGGATGGCGCTGGAGGCGATCCAGTGCCTCGGCGGCAACGGCTATATCAACGACTATCCCACCGGCCGCCTGCTGCGCGACGCCAAGCTGTACGAGATCGGTGCCGGCACCAGCGAAATCCGCCGCATGCTGATCGGGCGGGAGTTGTTCGGCGAAACCGGCTGACTTTCGCTGCACCGCAACATCACGCAAGAAAATTTCGCGCCCCTGGCAGGGCCGTTGCCGCCCGCGCGCCGGCGGCGGCCCCGCGGCGACGGGAAGATGCGATTTTGTCCCGACCCTTGGAAGCCGCCCGCGGCACCGCCTATTGTCAACAGGCGACGGCCGGCACATGCGATGTTCCGGCCGCTCACGAGGGCGCGCACATGAAGCACGGTTCGGTCACGCTTGACGACAAGTACCAGGCGCAGACGGAGCGTGTCTTTCTGACCGGCACGCAGGCGCTGGTGCGGCTGCCGCTGTTGCAGCGGGCACTCGACCAGGCGGCGGGGCGCAACACCGCGGGCTTCATCTCCGGCTATCGCGGCTCGCCGCTCGGCGGCCTCGATATCCAGCTGTGGCACGCGCGGACGCATCTGGAGGCCAACCATATCCGCTTCGTCCCCGGCGTGAACGAGGATCTCGCCGCGACCGCGGTGTGGGGCACGCAGCAGGCGGCGCTGCTGGCGGGGGCGAAATACGACGGCGTGTTCGCGCTGTGGTACGGCAAGGGGCCGGGCGTCGATCGCAGCGGCGACGTGTTCAAGCACGCGAATTTCGCCGGCACGTCGCCCGGCGGCGGCGTGCTGCTGGTCGCCGGCGACGATCACGCCTGCAAATCCTCCACCGTCCCCCACCAGAGCGAACCGGCCTTCGCCGCGGCGCAGGTGCCGGTGCTGGTGCCTGCGGATTTGCGCGACATCATGGAACTCGGGCTGCACGGCTGGGCGATGTCGCGCTGGTCGGGGCGCTATGTCGGCTTCAAGACGGTGGCCGACGTGGTCGATTCCTCGGCCTCCGTCGCCTTCGGTCCGGCCGATCTCTCCATCCGCCTGCCGGACGGGCCGCCGCCGCCGGTGCATATCCGTGTCGCCGATCCGCCGATGGAGATGGAGGCGCGGGTGTTCGCGCTCGGCCTGCCGGCGGCGCAGGACTATGCGCGCGCCAACCAGCTCGACCGCATTGTTCTCGATCCGCCGGATCCTGCCCTTGGCATCATCACCTTCGGCAAGAGCTATCACGACACCATGCAGGCGCTCGCCGATCTCGGCGGCGCCCGCGTGCGGTTGCTCAAGCTCGCGCTGGTCTGGCCGATCGACCCCGCGACCATCCGCCGCTTCGCCGCCGGCCTTGGCGAGATCGTGGTGGTCGAGGAAAAATCCGATTTCGTCGAACGCCAGGTGCGCGACGCGCTCTACGACATGCCCGACCGTCCGCGCGTGCTCGGCCGGCGAGACGAACGCGGTGCGGTGCTGCTGGCGGCGGGCGGGGAACTTTCCGCCGACCGCATCGCGGTCGCACTGGCGGCACGCCTGCCGCAGACCGAGGCGCTGCGGGCGCGCCGCGCCTTCGTCGGGGAGCGGCTCGCAGCACTCGCCCGCACCGAGATCGCCGCCCAGCGCAAGCCCTATTTCTGCTCCGGCTGCCCGCACAACACCTCGACCCGCGTGATCGACGGCAGCCGCGCGATGGCGGGCATCGGCTGCCATTTCATGGCGCGCTGGATGGACCGCGCGACGGAGTTCTACAGCCACATGGGCGGCGAGGGTGCGGCCTGGATCGGGCAGGCGCCGTTCACCGAGGAAAAGCACGTCTTCGCCAATATCGGCGACGGCACCTACTACCACTCCGGCATCATGGCGATCCGCGCCGCCGCCGCCGCCGGTGTCAACATCACCTACAAGCTGCTGTTCAACGACGCGGTGGCGATGACCGGCGGGCAGCCGGTGGACGGCAAGCTGACGGTGCCGCAGATCACCCGCCAGCTTGCCGCCGAGGGGGTCGTGCGCATCGCCGTCGTCACCGACGAACCGGAGAAGCATGCCGCGGTCACCGATTTCGCAGCCGGTGTCACCGTGCATCATCGCCGCGACCTGCAGGAGGTGGAACGCGCATTCCGCGACACGCCCGGCTGCACCGCGATCGTCTATGACCAGACCTGCGCGACCGAGAAACGCCGCCGGCGCAAGCGCGGCACCTACCCCGATCCGGCGCGCCGGGCCTTCATCAATGCCGAGGTGTGCGAGGGCTGCGGCGATTGCTCGCAGGCGTCGAACTGCCTGTCGGTCACGCCGCTGGAGACGCCGTTCGGCACCAAGCGGCAGATCGACCAATCGAGCTGCAACAAGGACTTTTCCTGCGTCGGGGGATTCTGCCCAAGCTTCGTCACCGTGCATGGCGGCAGCCCGCGCCGGCGCGCGCGCGTCACCCCCGATGATGCCAGCCTTCCCGAGCCCGTGGTGCCGGCGTTGCAGGCGCCGTGGAACCTGCTGGTCACCGGCGTCGGGGGCACCGGCGTGGTGACGATCGGCGCCCTGCTCGGCATGGCCGCGCATATCGAGGGGCGGCATGTCAGCGTGCTCGACATCACCGGCCTTGCGCAGAAGGGCGGCAGCGTATGGAGCAATGTCCGCCTCGGTCCCGATGCGGCGTCGCTGCACGGGCTGCATGTCGGACTGGGACAGGCGGATCTGGTGCTCGGCTGCGACCTCGTGGTGACGGCGGGGCGGGAGGCGCTGGGCACTCTGCGCGCCGGGCATTCCCGCGTGGTGCTCAACACCCACGAATCGGCGACGGCGGATTTCGTGCTCGACGGCAGTTTCCGGCTGCCGGCGGCCCGCCTGCGCCGCAGCGTGACCGAGGCGGCCGGCGCGCCGCAGGTGGACCTGCTCGATGCCACCGCGATCGCGACGGCGCTGCTCGGCGACGCCATGGGCAGCAACGTCTTCCTGCTCGGCTATGCCTGGCAGAAGGGGCTGGTGCCGCTGGCGCGCGAAAGCCTGCTCGACGCCATCGCGCTGAACGGGACGGCGGTGGAGGCGAACCGGGCGGCGTTCGCATGGGGCCGCCTGGCCGCCGCCGACCTGCCGCGCGTGCTGGCCGCGGCCGGGGTCGCCGCGGCGCCGCCGGCGCCGCGCACGCTTGCCGACATCGTGGCACGGCGCGAAGCCCATCTGACCGCCTATCAGAGCCGTCGCTACGCGCGCCGCTACCGCGCCCTGGTGGCGCGCGTGCAGGAGGTTGAGGGGCGGATGTTCTCCGGTTCCACCGCGCTCACCGAAGCGGTGGCGGAGAACTATGCGAAGCTGCTCGCCTACAAGGACGAATACGAAGTGGCGCGGCTCTATCGCAGCCCGGCATTCCGCGAGGCCCTGGCGGCGCAGTTCGAGAATGTGCAGCGCATCGAAGTGCATCTCGCGCCGCCGCTGCTGGCGCGGCGCGACCGGCGCACCGGGCGGCTGGTCAAGCAGGCCTATGGCCCGTGGGTGCTGGGCGCGTTCCGGCTGCTGGCTCCGCTGAAGATTCTGCGCGGCACGCCGCTCGACCCGTTCGGCCGCACCGAGGAGCGGCGGGCGGAGCGGCGGCTGATCGCGGAATACGAGGCGACGGTGGCCGACATCCTCGCCCATCTCACGCCGGCGACGCTTTCGGTCGCAGTCGATCTGGCGATGCTGCCGGCCCGCATCCGCGGCTACGGCCATGTCAAGGAAAAGGCGATGCGCGAAGCCGCCGCCGAACGCACCCGCCTGCTCCCCCGCCTGCATGAGGCCGCCACCTCGCCCGCCCTGCGCTACGCGGCGGAGTAGGCAAGGCGCGCAACGGACGGCCCCGACCTACCGTCGGGGCCGCGCCGAATTCCCGCTTGCCCGGGCGCGTAGTTATTTTTTATAACGCGCGCCGTGAACAACCGCATCCCCCGCCCCCCGGCCGAACGCTTCGCCACCCTCGTGGAGAGTGTCGCCAAGGCCCTCGCCGCCGAGGGGCTGCGGCTGGGGCTGGTGGCGCCATGGCTCGCCCTGATTTGGGGGAAACTCCGCAGCACCGGCGCCCGCATCCAGCGGATTGCCGCGGCTCTGGAGGCCGGCACGCTCCGCCTCCAGCCGCCCCGGCCGCTGCCGCCGCTCGCGCCCCGGCCGGAAGGATCGCCGCCGCAGCCGGACCAGCCGGTGCGGCCGAAAATCCCGCAAGGCTTCGGCTGGCTGCTGCGGCGGGTCACGGCGCTCAGCTTCGGACGCTCGCAGCTCGAATACCTCCTCAACGAAGGGGACATGGCCGCGCTGATCCAGGCGGCGCCGCCCGTCGCCCACCATCTCCGCCCGATCTGCCGGATGCTCGGGGTCAAGCCCCCGCCCGGTCTCTTTCCCCCGCGCCGCCCGCCCCGCCGGCAGCCCCAACCGCCCGGCCCCCCGCAACCGGGGGCGCCGGCAGCGGCAGAAAAAGCGGCGGAGACGAAAAGAAAGCCGGACGGCCCGTTCCCGGCCTTCGTGCCCCGCAAACGAAAGCGGCGCCGCCCGTTCCGCCTGTTCCCGCTGCCGGCCGCGACCGGGCCGCCCTGGCGCGGCTGAGGCGGAGGGCGCTCTGGTGCGCCGCAAGTATTCCATATGAAAAACAAAGAAAAGCGCAGCGCAATGCGACTATCGGTTGCATTTTCGCGGCGGCTGCCACACGCTGCGGGCGCACGACTCGGCGCAGGAGAGGACATGCAGGCGCAGGTGCATCGCATCGCGGCAAGCGGCCCCGACGACGTTTCGGGCCTGGTGGCGCTGGTGCGGCAGGGCGCGCTCGACGCCAGCCGCATCGTCGCCGTGCTCGGCAAGACCGAGGGCAATGGCTGCGTCAACGATTTCACCCGCGCCTTCGCCGCCGCCAGCCTGAAGACCGCGATCGCCACTCTTTCCGGCCGCGACCCGGCCGCGGTGGAGCGGGACGTGCTGTTCGTCATGTCCGGCGGGACCGAGGGCGGATTGTCCCCGCATTTCCTGGTGTTCGCGGTGGTGCCCGACACGGCGCCGCCGCGGCCGGGGATCAGGGCGCTGGCGCTCGGCACCGCCCGCACCGGCGCCTTCGCGGCCGAGGAAATCGGCCGCCGGCCGCAGATTTCGGCGACCGCGGCGGCGGTGCGGGCGGCCATGCGGCAGGCAGGGATCGACGATCCCTCCGATGTACATTACGTGCAGGTCAAATGTCCCCTGCTCACCCGCGCCCGCATCGCCGTGGCGCATGGCTCCGGCGCCAGCGTCGCGACCGAAGCGACCTATGCCTCGATGGGCCTCTCGCGCGCCGCCTCGGCCCTCGGTGTCGCGGTGGCACTCGGCGAAGTCGCGGCGGAGGCGGCGACGGATGCCGCCGTCGGGCGGGAATTCGCGCTGTTCTCGCAGCGCGCCAGTACGTCGGCCGGTGTCGAACTGCTTGAGAACCAGGTGTTGGTGGTCGGCAACAGCGCGTCCTGGTCGGGCGATCTGATGATCGCGCATGATGTGATGGCGGATGCGATCGATGCGGCGGCCTTCGCACGCGCCCTTGCGGCGGCGGGCCTGCCGCCCGCGGTGCCGCTCGCGCCCGAGCCGCGGGCGCGGCTGGTCGCCGTGCTGGCGAAGGCGGACGCGGCCCACAGCGGTACGATTCGCGGTGCCCGCCACACCATGCTGGACGACAGCGATATCCAGGCCTCCCGCCATGCCCGCGCGCTGGTCGGCGGGGTGTTAGCGGCGCTCGCCGGTACCACCCTGCTGTTCGTTTCGGGCGGTGCCGAGCATCAGGGTCCGGATGGCGGCGGACCGGTGGCCGTGATCGCTCGACGCGGAGGCGAAATGTCAGAAAGTCTCAGCGGCGGACGGATTCCGGCCGCGGTTGGGGGACAAATTTTGACAAAACAATAGTATGCGCCGTGTTCATATCCGTTTAGGACTTTTCTGCCAAAAGGCCCCCGAATTGCAGGCGGACACAGTTCCATGATGCACAAGACAGGCTATGTTCCAACGCTCTCGCCCCAGCCGATGACAGCTTCCGGCAGCGATGACCTGCGGCTGGAGGATGCCGCATCGGGGGCGGCCGACGCTGCCCCGATGCTGCGCACCCTGGCGGGCGATCCGCGGATGATCGTCCTGCGCGGCACGCTGCTCGCGCTGGTGCGCCGCGACGGCCGCGACCTCACGGCGCGCCAGCTCACCGCCTTCCTCACCGTCTACATGGACGAGACGACGCATACAGTGAGCAGCCTTGCCGAATTGCTGCATATCTCCCGTCCCGGCGTCACGCGGATCATGGACCGCCTGGTCCAGTTCGATCTCGTCTCGCGCGAGGAGGATCGGGAGGACCGGCGGCGCGTCCTGGTCCGCCGTACCACCCGCGGTGCCGCGTTCTTCCGCGAACTGGTCAACATCAGCCGCGGCGTCGTGGTGGACGAGAGCGAACGCGAACACCGCTCCGCGGTGGCCTGACCGGGGTCAGGTGGCAGGCCGGCAAAACGCGAAGTCGCAGCCGGCGTCGGCCTGCAACACCTGATCGAGGAACAGGCGCAGATAGCCGCGCTCGGCACCGGCCGGCGCGGTCCACGCCGCCTGCCGCTCCGCCAGCGTCGCCGCATCGACCAGCAGATCGATTCGGCGTGCCTCGGTATCCAGCCGGATGCGGTCGCCGCTCCGCACCAGCGCCAGCGGCCCGCCCACGGCCGCTTCCGGTGTCGCATGCAGGACGATGGTGCCGAAGGCGGTACCGCTCATCCGCGCGTCGGAGATGCGCACCATATCCTTCACCCCGGCGCGGGCGAGCTTGCGCGGAATCGGCAGGGCGCCCGCCTCCGGCATGCCGGGCGCGCCTTTCGGCCCGGCATTGCGCAGCACCAGCACGTCCCCCTCCGTCACGTCCAGATCGTCGCGGTCGATCCGCGCCGCCATGTCGGCGAGTCCGTCGAACACCACGGCCCGCCCTTCATGACGCAGCAGCGCGGGGGTGGCGGCCGAGCGCTTCAGCACTGCGCCGCCCGGTGCGAGGCTGCCGCGCAGCACCGCCAATCCGCCCCCGACTTGGATCGGCGCCCCGCACGGGCGGATCACCTCCTGGCCGGGCACCAGCTCGGCGGACGCAATCGTCTCGGCAATCGTTGAGCCGCTGACGGTGACGGCGGAGAGATCGAGGAACGATGCCAGTTCGGCCAGCAGCCGCGGCACGCCGCCGGCCCAGTGGAAATGCTCCATGTAATGGGCGCCCGAGGGTTTCAGATCGACCAGCACCGGCACCTCGCGCCCCAGCCGGTCGAACATGTCGAGATCGACCGGCAGGCCGAGCCGTCCGGCGATCGCGGTGAAATGGATCAGCGCGTTGGTCGAGCCGCCGATCGCCTGCAACACGGTCAGCGCGTTGCGCAGCGCGGCCGGCGTGATGATCTGCCGCAGCGTCGGCCCGCCGGCGCCCGCCAGCCTGACGCAGGCGGCGCCGGAGGCTTCCGCCAGTCGCACGCGGTCGGCATGCGTCGCCGGCGCGGTGCCGGCGCCGGGCAGCGCAAGCCCGATCGCCTCGGTCATGCAGGCGATGGTGCTGGCCGTGCCCATCACCATGCAGGTCCCTTTGGTCGGCGCCAGCCGGCCGCTGATCGCGTCGATTTCGGCGGCATCGAGTTCGCCGGCGCGGTGCCGTGCCCACAGCCGGCGGCAATCGGTGCAGGCGCCCAGCACCTCGCCCCGGTAATGGCCGACCAGCATCGGACCGGTGGGCAGCACCACCGCCGGGATATCGGCGCTGGCCGCGCCCATCATCTGCGCCGGCAGCGTCTTGTCGCAGCCGCCGATCAGCAGCACCGCGTCGATCGGCTGGGCCCGCAGCATCTCCTCGGTATCCAGCGCCATCAGGTTGCGCAGGAACATGCTGGTGGGATGGGCGAAGCTCTCGTGGATGGAGATGGTGGGGAAGGCCATCGGCAATCCGCCCGCCAGCATGATCCCGCGCTTCGCCGCGGCGATCAGGTCGGGGACGTTGCCATGGCAGGGGTTGAAGTCGCTCGCCGTGTCGGTGATGCCGATGATCGGCCGGTCCAGCGCGTCGTCGGTGAACCCCATCGCCTTGATGAAGGCGCGGCGGAGAAACAGCGAGAACCCGTCATCGCCGTAGCTGGTCAGTCCCTTGCGCAACCCGCCCGTCATCCTGCCGCCCTCCTGCCGCCGGGCAGATTACTGCGGCGCGCCGTGGCCGGACAGGACCTGCATCGCGCCGCGGATGCCGTTGCGGAACGCTTCGTCGAAATCGACGCCGGCCACACCCCAGTCATAGCCGCGCCCCCGCCAGTCGAGATGCCAGGACACGACCCAGCCGAGCGCGGCCTGGCTCAGCGTGAGCGTGCCGGGCAGGGGGACGGCATCGGCGGGCGGCCCCGCGCCCGGCAAGGCGACGGGCATGGCGTATTTCTCGGCCGAGTCGCGGATGGCGGCGCGCATGCCGGCGCCGCGCGGCGCGGCCTCGGTGAGATCGAACGTGCCCTGCGCATCGCTGACATGCACGGCCAGCAGCAGTGTCGGGCGCGGATCGGGCCAGGGCGCGCGGCCCAGCGCACGCAGCGCGGCGTCGATGCGGACCGGATCGAAGCGGACGGTCAGATCATAGGGCCGATCGGAACTGCCCTGCTCGTCGTGATGGGACATGCCGCTCATGCGGTCCCAATAGTCAAAGTTGGTCGCATAACTCCCGGCCTGACCGAGGAGGGAGGGGAGTCGGCGATCGCTGGCGATGGTGGGATCACCGGAAACCTTCACCAGCACGTCGGCGAGGCACGCTGTCATGCCGGCGGGGCGGCTGCGCAGATCGGTACCGGTGACGATGGTGCGGGATTCATAGCGGCCGAGTTGCGGGTCGTGCGTCGCCGCGCTGGCCACGTCGGCTACGCCCAGCCACAGCGTCAGAAGGGCAAGGCCGAGTCGCCTTCTCACTGGGCGGGTTCCCAGGCTGCCTCCACGATCCGTCCGACGCCGTCGGGCGCGCGTTCCACGATCAGGTGCCGCTGCTCCAGGCTGCCCGGCGGTGGACGATGCTCGATCGCGACCAGCGTCGTGTTCGGCATCTTGCGGCGCATCGTTTCCAGCAACTCCGCCTCTGCCTGCGGATCGATGTTCGCCATCGCCTCGTCCATGAACAGCCAGTCGGGCTTGGCGAGCAGCGCGCGCGCGATCGCGAGCCGCTGCTGCTCTCCGCCGGAAAGGCGCATCGACCAGTTATCCTCCTCGTCGAGCCGCGGGATCAGGTGGGCGAGGCCGGCATCGGTCAGCGCCTCATGCACCGCCGCATCCCGATAGGCACCGATGGCAGCGGGATAGGCGACGACGTGGCGCAGGGTGCCGAGCGGGATATAGGGCCGCTGCGGCAGGAACAGCGTGGTGCCGCGCGGGCGCTGCACGCCGCCGCTGCCGAACGGCCAGATGCCGGCGAAGGCGCGGAACAGCGTCGATTTGCCGGCACCCGAACGTCCCGTCACCAGCACCGGCCGGCCGGGCATCAGGGTGAGGTCGGCATTCTCCAGCAATTTCTGTCCATCCGGCAGGGCGATGGTGGCGCCGTGCAGCGCGAAGGCGTTGCCGGACGCGGCTTCGGTATGGACGCCCTCGAACGCATGGGCGCGCGCCGCCTCGATCGCGCGATGGAAGGTGGAAAGGCGTTCGACCGTGGCGCGCCAGGAGGCGAGGCCGCCATAGGAATCGACCACCCAGGACAGCGCACCCTGCACCTCCCCGAACGCGCCGGAGGTGCGGGTGAGGACGCCGAGCGGTACCAGGCCGGCAAAGTAGCGGGGCGCGGCAACGACGATCGGGAACACCGATGCGACCTGGCTATAGCCGGAGGTCAGCGCATTGAGGAACTTGTAGCGCCGCATCAGGTCGCGCCAGTTCGCCGCCAGCGCCGCGAAGCGATGGAGCAGCGTCTGCCGCTCCTCCGCCTCGCCGCCATAGAGAGCAATGCCCTCGGTATTCTCCCGCACCCGCACCAGGGCGAAGCGGAAATCCGCCTCCACCCGCTGCTTGGCGAAATTCAGCGGCACCAGCTTGCGCCCGACCAGATGCGTGAGCCAGGTGCCCACCGCTGAATAGATCAACGCCACCCAGACCATGTAGCCAGGGATCGAAATGCCCAACAGCGTCACCGGTCCCGACAGGGTCCAGAGAATGGTGATGAACGAGAACAGGGAGACGATGGTGGAGAGCAGGTCGATGCTGAAATAAAGAATGCCCTGCGTGCCGAGCAGGCCGTCGCCGATGAAGTCGCGCAGGTCGTCGGCGATGCGCTGGTCAGGGTTGTCGGTGTAGATGGAGGCGGTGCCGGCGGCGCGGCGCAGCGCGATGCGGTAATAGGGCCGGTCGGGCGACAACCAGTCCGCAAGGAACCTCTCCGTCATCCAGCGACGCCAACTGATCTGCAATCCCTGCACCATGTAGATTCTGTACACCGCGATGGCGATATAGACCGCCGCCACCTCACAGAATCCGGGCAGAAAGCCGTGATCGGTCTTCTTGTAGTACACCAGCAGGTCGATGAAGGAGCGCCAGTCCTTGTCCTGGATCGCATCGAAGAACGCGCCGTTCCAGTAGTTCAGCACGATCGACATGCCGACCAGGCTGAGCTTCAGGATCAGCACCAGCGCCAGCATGCCGCGCGCATACCATTTGTGTTCGGAGAAATAGTACGGCCGGGCGAGGTACCAGGCGTCCTTCAGGAACGGGATGATGCCGCGCATCAGGTCGGGCCTCCGGGAACGGGACGGGAAAGGACGGCATCGAGCGCCGCCAGCCAGTGTTCAAGCCGGGCACGGTTGACCCCGAAATCCGACCGGCCATAGACGCTGCGGGACCACAGCACCAGGGTCGCGTCGGGGTTGACCTGCACCGTGATCAGGTCGGGAAAGTTGAAAATCCGGCTGCGCGCCACGTAATGCGCCTGCATGCGGTCATGGTAGAGAGCGGCAGGAAAGGTGCGCGGCTGCGCCGCCGCCACCTGCCGGATCGCGGCAAAGAGCAGCGCCGGCGGCACGTCGTAGCGGCGGGTGACGAGATCGGGGGTGGGCGTGAAGCCGGCGGGGGCGGCGAGGGCGGTGTTCGGCGTCGCCGGACGGACGATCCGGCCCATATCCATCGGCGGCGGCGTCGGCAGCCCCCCCGCGCCGTGGCCGGAGCAGGCGAGCAGGGGCAGGACCAGCAGGACCGGCAGGAAGCGCCTCATCTCCCTCTCCGGCCGGCGTGCCGGTGCGTCATGCGTGCCGGCGTCATGGGCGGATGTTGCACGATCCGGGTCAGGCGCCCGACTCCAGCCGCGCCAGCAGCGCCGCCACCACCGCCTGGAACATCGCCTCGGTCAGCCGCCCGGTCTGCGTGTTGTAGCGGGAGACGTGATAGCTGTCAGCGAGCAACAGGCCGTCCGGCAGGGTGTGGATGTCGCCATGACGGAAGCGGATGCGGGCGGGTGGGATGCCGCAGGCCTTGAGCACGGCGGCATGGGCGAGCACGCCGAGCGCCAGCACTGCGCGCAGGTTCGGCATGCCCTGCAGCTCGCTGCGCAGGAACCGGTTGCAGCGTGTCACCTCCGCCGGCTGCGGCAGATTGGCCGGCGGCACGCAGCGCACGGCATTGACGATGCGGCAGTCATGCAGTGTCAGCCCGTCGGCGGGATCGGCGCGGTAGGTGCCGTGGGCGAAGCCGAAGCGGCCGAGCGTCTGATAGAGTAGCAGCCCGGCATGGTCGCCGGTGAAGGGGCGGCCGGTGCGGTTCGCGCCCTTCAGCCCCGGCGCCAGCCCCACCACCAGCATCCGCGCCCCGCCCGGCCCGAAGCCCGGCACCGGCCCGTTGAACCAGCCTGGCTGCGCCGCCCGCTGGGCCGCGCGATAGGCGGCGAGGCGGGGACACAGGGGGCAATCATGGTCCGGCTGCTCGATCGCGGCGGGTCCGGCGGCGGCGGGGCGCTGCATCGCTCAGGCGGCGTCGTGGGGATCGGCGAACGGTTCGGCCGGCGTTTGGCGCATGGGGGCCATGCGATGCGGACGCGGCTCGGTCTGCCGGCGGGTGAACTCCTGCGCGATGTCGGCCAGTTCGATGAACTGGTCGGCCTGCCGGCGCAATTCGTCGGCGATCATCGGCGGGCTGGTGCGGATCGAGGAGATGACGGAGACGCGCACGCCGCGCCGCTGCACCGCCTCCACCAGCCGGCGGAAATCCGAATCCCCGCTGAACAGCACGGCATGATCGAGCTTGTCGGCGAGTTCCAGCATGTCGATCGCCAGCTCGATGTCCATGTTGCCCTTGATGCGGCGCCGGCCGGTGGCGTCGGTGAACTCCTTGGCCGGCTTGGTGACGAGCGTATAGCCGTTGTAGGCAAGCCAGTCGGTCAACGGCTTCAGCGGCGAATATTCCTCGGTTTCCACCACCGCGGAGTAGTAGTAGGCGCGGATCACATGCAGCTTGGCGCGGAAATAGGCCAGCAGGTTGCGGTAATCCACGTCGAAACCGAGATTGCGGGAGGCGGAGTAGAGGTTGGCGCCGTCGATGAACAGGGCGGTGCGCTCGGTGGGAAGGAAATGCATGAATGGTAACCTTTCGCGATGTCACGGCGCAGGGGCCGGGCAATACCGGGTCGTGTCCTTTCGCGCCATATAATTGAATCCTCCAGCTTGCCAAGGAATGAAATCACCATGAGCAGTTTTCCAGGGATGGCGGCATGATTCTGGTGGCGATCGGGGCCAATCTGCCGGGCTGGCACGGTGAATCGCCGCTGCGGACCTGCCGCGCCGCCGCCGAGGCCTTGCGCAGCCTGCCCGGCCTGCGGGTTGCAGCGCTGTCGCGCTGGTACGTGACCGCGCCGCAGCCGCGGGCCGACCAGCCGGACTATGTCAACGGCGTGGCGCGGCTGGAAGGGACGGCCGACCCGGCGGCGCTGCTCGCCCGGTTGCAGGCGATCGAGGCGGCTGCGGGGCGCGAGCGCGGGGCGGCGAACGCCGCGCGCACGCTCGACCTCGATCTGATCGACGTGAACGGCGCGGTGCGGAACCGCCCCGACCCGGTGCTGCCGCACCCGCGGGCGCATGAACGGGCCTTCGTTCTCGTCCCCCTCGGTGACGTGGCGCCGGGATGGCTGCATCCGCGCCTCGGTCGCCCGCTCGCCGCCCTGCTGGCGGCGCTGCCGCCGCAGCGCATCGCGCCCGCCTGAGAGTTTGTGAAGGAATGCTCCTTGCTCACAAGGCCGACCCGCGAGATCAGACACTTGCAAGGGGCATTCCTTCGCAAGTTCGATTTCTTTCTCAAGCTCTGAGCGGACATGCTCTCGCCCGGCCGCGCGGGCGATGCTAGCGTCATTGCAGACACCGGGAAGGAACGAGGCCGCATGAGACCGCCGAGGAATCGCCGCCGATGACGCGCCTGTGGCGCGCGCCGGCGCCCTGGATCGCGCTGGTGCTGGTGCTCGGCGCGCTGCTGCCGTGGTGGGTGTCCGCCTATATCCTCGGCGTGCTCACGGTATCGTATTATTTCGGTGTCTTTGCGATGGCGTGGGATTTGCTGTTCGGCTTCGCCGGGGAGGTGAATTTCGGCCCGACCTTCCTGATCGGCCTCGGCGCCTATACCGCCGGCATTCTGGACAACAGCCTGCATCCGCCGATCATCGTCTGCGTCGCCGCCGGCGGGCTGGTGGCGACGATCGGCGGGCTGCTGCTGGCTGTGCCGGCATTGCGCCTGCGCGGACCATACTTCGGCCTGGTCACGCTGGTTGCCGTGCTGCTGCTGCAAAACGCGATCGTCATCTTCGCCGGCGTCACCGGGGGCGAGATCGGCATGAACGTCGCCGATGTGCTCTCGATCGACGCCACCACGAACTACTATATCGGGCTTGCCTTCATGGCGGTGTGCGGGGCGCTGCTGTTCGGCCTGTCGCGCTCGGCGATCGGCCTCATCCTCCAGGCGAGCGGCCAGGATGCGATCGAGG
>JAJZNE010000090.1:19059-57747 GCA_021847995.1 Pseudomonadota bacterium
CGTTCTGCGTCAGCGCCCTGTTTTCCGGCATCGCCGGGGCGATGCTGGTGTTCTACGAGGGCACCGCGTCGGTCGATACCGTCGTCGATATCGCGATCGCGGTGCAGATCATCATCGCCGCCGTGCTGGGCGGGCGGCGCACCATCCTGGGTGCCGCGATCGGCGCCATCCTGCTGGTGCTGGCGGGCGAGCTGCTGCGGCCGCTGGGCCAGCTCAACACCTTCGTCGTGTCCGCCGTCGCGCTCGGGGTGATCCTGTTCTTTCCCGATGGCCTGCTCGGCCAGGTCCTGCGCCGGGGCGAACGGGCATGAGCGGGCCGCTGCTGGAAGTTGCCGGCCTGCACAAGCGGTTCGGCGGGCTGGTCGCGGTGAAGGACATCGGGTTCCGCATCGCGCCGGGCGAGATTCTCGGCCTGATCGGGCCGAACGGGTCCGGCAAATCGACCGTGATGAAGCTGATCATGGGCATCGAGAAGCCCAATGCCGGCTCCGTGCGCATCGGCGGGCAGGAGGTTGCCGGCTGGCAGACCCACCGCATCGCGCGCGCCGGCGTTGGCATCGTCTTCCAGCACTCGCGCCCGCTGCACCGGCAGACCGTGCTGGAGAACATCAAGCTCGCGCTGCTGCCCGATTCGCTGCTGCGGCTGGCAGCGGCGCCGCATGTCGCGGCGCGGGCGCGCGAGATTGCCGAACAGGTCGGCCTCGGCCATGTCCTGCACCGCCATCCGCCGACGCTGCCGTTCGCCGATCTGCGGCGCATGGAACTCGCCAAGGCGATCGCCCGCGACCCGAAAGTGGTACTGGTGGATGAGCCGTTCGCCGGCCTGACGGCGGCGGAGGTGCGCGCCTTCTCCGACCTGATCGCGCAGTTCCGTGCGCAGGGACGGGCGGTGCTGCTGGTCGATCACAACGTCAAGGGGGTGGTGGCGCTGGTCGATCGGGTGCTGGCGATGTATCTCGGCGAGCCGGTTGCCGAGGGCAGCGCCGCCGATGTGATGGCGAACGAGACGGTGCGGCGCGTCTATCTCGGCGGCAGGATCGAGACCCATGCGCGTCCCGAACTGGATGCGCGGCCGGGTGCGCCGCTGCTCGACGTGCAGGGCGTGTCGGTGCAGTACGGCAAGGCGCAGGCGTTGCAGGACGTGGCGCTGCATGTGCGCGAGCGGGAATTCGTCTCCGTCGTCGGCCTCAACGGTGCCGGCAAGACGACGCTGTTCAACGCGATCTGCGGGCTGGTGCCCTATGGCGGCACGATCGCATGGCAGGGTGCGGGGCTGCGCGGGCGCAGTCCGGCGATGATCGCACGCGGCGGCATCGTGCAGTGTCCCGAATCGCGCGAGTTGTTCGGGACGATGAGCGTGCGGGAGAATCTGGAACTCGGCGGCCAGCATCTGCCGCCGGCGGAACGCCAGCGGCAGCTCGACTGGCTGTTCGCGCTGTTTCCGATCCTGCCTGCCCGCGCGCGGCAGGCAGCGCGCACGCTGTCGGGCGGCGAGCAGCAGATGCTGGCGATCGCGCGCGCGCTGATGATGAAGCCGCGACTGCTGATCCTGGACGAACCGACGCTCGGCCTCGCGCCGGTGATCCTGGAGCAGTTGTCGAAGGCGCTGGCGGAACTGCGCCGCACCACGCCGATCACCGTGCTGCTGGGCGAGCAGAACGTCACTTTCGCCCTGCCGCATGCCGACCGCGTCTATGTGCTGGAGCATGCGCGCATCGTCTGGGAGGGTGATCCGGCGCGTTTCGCAACCGAGGCGGGGGCCGGCTACCTGTAGCGGCGGCGGCTGCTCATTCCGCCCGACGCACCGCCGAGATCAGAACCTGCGCGTAGGCGTAGGGGTATTCGTCGGTCATGGTCAGATCGAGCCGCGCCGCATGGCCCGGCGGCAGCAGGGCGGCGAGGCGCGCCGCGGCTCCGCCGGAAAGGTGCAGCGTCGGCTGCCCGCCCGGCAGGTTGACGACGCCGAGATCGGACATGAACACGCCGCGGGCGAAGCCGGTGCCGAGCGCCTTGGCGCACGCCTCCTTGGCGGCGAAGCGCTTGGCATACGTGCCGGCACGCGCCTGCCCGCTGCGCCGGTCGGCCTTGGCGCGTTCGGTCTCGGTGAACACGCGGACCAGGAAGCGCTCACCGAACCGCTCCATCGCCTGCTCGATGCGGCGGATGTCGCAGATGTCGGAGCCGAGGCCGAGGATCATGCGCGCGCCCGTTCCACCTGATGCACGCCGGTGGAGGCGCGCAGGCCGGCGATCACGGTCGCCAGATGGCGCACGTCGCGCACTTCCACGTCCACCAGCAACTCGAAGAAATCCGCCTGGCGGTTGACCACGCGCAGATTGGCGATGGCACCTTCGTGCTTGGCGACGGCGTTGGCGACGGTGGCCAGCGTCGCGGGACCGTTCTGGGCGATGACGCTGATCCGGCCGGTATGCCCCTCGCCGCGGCCGACGCCGGTGGCGAAGGCGGAGGGTTCCCAATCGACGTCGATGAACCGCTCCGGCGTCGCCGCGAAGCTTTCCAGCGTCGGGCAGTCGCGCGCGTGGATGGTGACGCCCTTGCCGGTGGTCACGATGCCGACGATGCGGTCGCCGGGCAGCGGATGGCAGCAGCCGGCGTAATGGATCGCCATGCCGGGCACGAGGCCGCTGATCGGCAGTTCACCGGCCCGGCCGCCGGTGCGCGGACTGCGCGGCGGCAGGGTCGGCAGCAGGCGCGGCGCGCGCGGCGCCTGCCGCAGTTCGGGATAGGCTGCCGTCACCACGTCGCGCGCCGCGACATCACCCTTGCCGACGACGAGATAGACTTCCTGCAGGCTGGTCTGGCGCAGCGATTTCAGCGCCCCCTCCAGCACCTTTTCCGATCCGTCCAGCCCCTCCTGGCGGAACGCCTTGGCGATTGCCGCCTTGCCGGCGTCGATATGAAGCTGACGCTGCTGCTGCTGGACATAGCGGCGGATGCGGGCGCGCGCCTTGCCGGTGACGACGAAGCGTTCCCATTGCGGGCTCGGCGTGCCGGCGCGGGAGGTGAGGATTTCCACCTGATCGCCGTTCTGCAATTCATGGCGCAACGGCATCAGCCGGCCGTTGATCTTGGCGCCGACGCAGGTGTCGCCGACCTGCGAATGCACGGCATAGGCGAAATCGACCGGCGTCGCCCCGCGTGGCAACTGGATCAACTGCCCCTTGGGCGTGAAGCAGAATACCTGGTCCTGGTAGAGTTCGAGCCGCGTGTTCTCCAGGAACTCGTCGGGCGACGAATTTTCCAGGATTTCCAGCAGATCCTGCACCCAACGGAAGCGCATCGCCTCCGCCGCCGCCGCCTCCGGCTGCTTGTAGAGCCAATGGGCGGCAACCCCCGCCTCCGCCACGTCCTGCATCTCAGGGGTGCGGATCTGCACCTCGATCTTCTGGTTGCGCGGCTCGCGCAGGGTGACGCCGGTGTGCAGGCCCTGGTAGCCGTTGCTCTTGGGCGTCGAGATATAGTCCTTGAAGCGCCCGGCGATCACCGGATAGGCGGCGTGCATCGCGCCGAGCGCCGCATAGCACGCCTCGCGCGTCGGCACGATGATGCGGAACGCCATGATGTCCGACAGTTGCTCGAACTGCACGTTGCGGCGCTGCATCTTCTCCCAGATCGAGTAGGGGGATTTCTCCCGCCCCGTCACCTCGACCACCTCGAGTCCGCTGTCGCGGCAGATGCGGGCCAGTTCCTCCCGCACTTCGTCGATCACGTCGGCGCCCTGGCCGCGCAGGAAATTCAGCCGCGCCTGGATGGTGTCGTACGCCTCCGGCTCCAGTTGCGCGAAGGCGAGCGTCTGCAGCTCGTTCTTCACCGCCTCCATGCCGATCCGCTCGGCGAGCGGGGCATAGATGTCCATGGTCTCGCGGGCGATGCGCTGGCGCCGTTCCGGCTGGGTGACGAAATGCAGGGTGCGCATGTTGTGCAGCCGGTCGGCGAGCTTGACCAGCAGCACGCGGATGTCACGGCTCATCGCCAGCACCAGCTTGCGGAAGTTCTCCGCCTGCTTGGTGCGGTCCGATTGCAGTTCGAGCCGGGTCAGCTTGGTGACGCCGTCCGCCAGCAGGGCGATCTCGTGGCCGAACTGCCGGTCGATGTCGCGCAGGGTGACGCGGGTATCCTCGATCGTGTCGTGCAGCAGGGCGGTGGCGATGCTGCTGGTATCGAGCCGGTAGCCGGCCAGGATGTCGGCGACCGCGAGCGGGTGGCTGATATAGGGGTCGCCGTTGTCGCGCCGTTGCAGACGGTGGGCGTCCTCGGCCACCTGATAGGCGCTGGCGATCAGGCCGAGATCGGCCTTCGGGTCATAGCCGCGCACGCGCGCGATCAGGGCGGCGGCGTCGGGCGGCAGGCGGGGCGGCACGGCGGACGGGGCGGCGCTGCTGCCGTCCGGGGCATGGCGCGCCGCGGCGCGCCAGGGATGTCCTGCGCCGCCTGCCATCCTGTTCCTAGCGCCTGGCCGCCCCGCGCAACTCGGCCTCGATCGCCGCCTCGATATCCTCGGGCGGGGTGTCGTCGTTCTCCAGCGGCAGGGTCTGCGCCTCCTCGTCGGCGGTCACGTCCTGCAGGCCGAAGATGTTCTGGTCGGTGGGAACCAGATCCCCCACATCCTCGTCCGCCGGTTCCGGCTCCGGCGCGCGGGAGAGGGACTTGACGAGATCCTGCTCCAGCTTCGCCAGGACCACCGTCTCCTCCGCAATCTCGCGCAGCGCGACGACAGGGTTCTTGTCGTCGTCGCGGTCGATCGTCAGTTCCTCGCCGCGGCTGATGTTGCGCGCGCGCTGGGCGGCGAGCAGCACCAGCTCGAAGCGGTTGGGGATCTTCTGGACGCAGTCCTCGACGGTCACGCGCGCCATGCGCTCAAGCTCCGCTCATCTTGCAAGGCAATGGGCAGACATAGGCGCCCCGGCGGCCACGGGCAAGGGCTTTGCTGCACCACAGCATGGCGCGGCGCGCGAAACCGTGCCATATTCGCGCCCCGCCCACTCCCGGGAGCTGACCCGTGCCGCACCGCCGCAGCTCCAGCCATGAGACGCTGAATGCCTGGCCGGGCTACGTGGATGCCCTGTCCACGCTGCTCATGGTCATCATCTTCGTGCTGCTGGTGTTCGTGCTGGCGCAGGCCTTCCTGTCGGTGACGCTGTCCGGGCGCGACGCGGCGCTCGACCGGCTGAACCGGCAGATGGCGGAACTGTCCGACATGCTGTCGCTGGAACGCGGCCGGTCCGGGGAGTTGCGCACCTCGCTCGCCGAGGTCAGCCGCGATCTCCAGGCGGTGACGGCGGCGCGCGACAGCCTGACGCAGCAGCTGACGGCGCTGCGCACCCAGCAGGAGCGGCTGGCCGCCGACCGCGACGCGCTGAAGACGGAGCGGGACCGGCTGGCGGCGCGCCTTGCCGATGCCGACCTGCAGGCCCAGGCGGCGCAGGCGCGAAGCGTGCAGTTGCAGGCGCAACTTGGGGCTGCCGCGACGCGCAACGATGCCATCGCGCAGGACGCCGCCAACACCGCCGCCCGGCTGGCCGAGGCACAGCGGCAACTGGCCGCCACCGAAGCGACGCTGGCCGAAATGAAACGCCAGCAGGAGGCGCTGGACCGCACCGTCGCCACCGACAAGGCGACGTTGCAGGCAAAGCTTTCCGAACTGGCGCAGCTTGCCGAACAGGTCCGCAACCTTTCCGCGCTCCGCGACGAGTTGGAGCGTCAGGCGCAGGACGCCGCCGTGCGCGCCACCACCGAGCAGCAGCGGCGCGAGGCGGTGGCCGCACAGTTGGCGGAGGAGAAGAAGCTCGGCGACTCGGCGCGCGCCCAGATCGCCGCACTGAACGCGCAGATGGCCGAACTGCGCAGCCAGCTCGCCGCGGTCAGCCAAGCACTCGACGTGGCGCAGGCGGCCGACAAGGACAAGGACGTGCAGATCACCGAGCTGAGTTCCCGGCTCAATACCGCCCTGGCACAGAAGGTGGAGGAGCTGCAACGTTATCGCAGCGATTTCTTCGGCCGGCTGCGGGAGGTGCTGGCGAACCGGCCCGGCATCCAGGTGGTCGGCGACCGGTTCGTCTTCCAGAGCGAGGTGCTGTTCCCGGTCGGCAGCGCCGATCTCACCCAGGCGGGGCAGGATGAGATCAACAAGCTTGCCAGCACGCTCAGGGATATCGCGCGCGAAATCCCGCCCGACGTGAACTGGCTGCTGCGCGTCGATGGCCATGCCGACCGCCAGCCGATCAGCGGCGGCAATTTTCAAAGCAACTGGGAACTGTCGGCCGGGCGGGCGATTACCGTGGTCAAGCTGCTGATCGCCGACGGCATCGCCCCGAGCCGGCTGGCGGCGACCGGATTCGCGGAATTCCAGCCGCTCGACCCGGCCGACACGCCGGATGCCTATGCCCGGAACCGGCGCATCGAAATCCGGCTGACCGACCGCTGACCGCGAACCGGGCCGCTTTGCCATGGCGCCCGGCGGCGGCGGATGAGGCATGCCGGCGAATCGCTTGTTCCCGATCGGCACGCCGCCTATCAGTGCGCGCCATGCGCCCGTTCCCAATCTTCCCGCTGCTGCTCCTGCTGCTCGCCGTTCCCGCCGCCGCCGATACGCCGCAGCCGCCGCCGCATGCCGCCAGGGCCGGTGGCGGTCCGCAGCCGATCGGCACGTTCGAGGACTGGACCGCGGCCACCAACAGGGAGGGCGGACAGACCATCTGCTACGCCTTCACCCGCGCCCGCGCCTCCACCCCCGCGCTGGCGGGCCGGGGCGATGTGGTGCTGACCGTGACCGAGCGGGCGGCGGGGCGCGATGCGGTGGCGATCAGCGCCGGCTTTGCGTTCGCCGCCAATGCCGCCGGCAGGCTTTCGGTCGATGCCGCCGCCTTCGACCTTTACACCGCGCAGCGCTCCGCCTTCGTGCGCGACGGGCATGCGGCGGCGCTGGCGATGCAGCGCGGCAGGCAGGCGGTGGCGCATCTGCCCGGCCCCAAGGGCGCGGAGATCGCCGATACGTTCAGCCTCAAGGGATTTCCGCAGGCCTATGCCGCGATCGTCAGGCGCTGCCCGGCGGGCAAGCCGGCGGCATGAGCGCCGCCCTCGATCTGACGGCGGCGGAGCAGGCGCGAATCCGTGCCAAGACGGCCCGGTTCGCCCCGCCGTCGGCGCGTCTGCCCGACGGACGGCGCGATCTGGTCGGCCTGTCGCGCGATGAGCTGGAGGGCGAAATCGTCGCGGCCGGAGAGGCGCCGTTCCGCGCCCGCCAGATCTGGCACTGGATCTACCACCAGGGCGTCACCGACTTCGCCCGCATGTCTACGATTGCGCGGCCGTTGCAGCAGAAACTCGCCGAGCGGTTCGCGATCGGCCGGCCGGCATGCGCGGCCGACCATACCAGCGCCGATGATTCGCGGAAATTCCTGTTCCGTTTCCGCGACGGGCAGGCGGCCGAGACCGTCTATATCCCAGACCGGCAGGAGGATCGCGGCGCGGTCTGCCTGTCATCGCAGGTCGGCTGCACGCTCGCCTGCCGTTTCTGCCATACCGGCACCCAGGCGCTGGTGCGCAACCTCGGCGCGGCCGAGATCGTCGGGCAGTTCATGGCGGTGCGCGACGCCTATGGCGAATGGCCGAGCCCGCATGGCGAGACGCCGCGCCTGCTCTCCACCATCGTCCTGATGGGCATGGGCGAGCCGCTCTACAATTTCGACAGCGTGGCGCAGGCGATGAAGATCGTCATGGACAACGAGGGCATCGGCCTGTCGCGCCGGCGCATCACGCTCTCGACCTCCGGCGTGGTGCCGATGATGGACCGCGCCGGTGCGGAACTCGGCGTCAATCTCGCGGTGTCGCTGCACGCCACCAATGACGCGCTGCGCGACGAACTGGTGCCGCTGAACCGCAAATATCCGCTGGCCGAGCTGATCGCCGCCTGCCGGCGCTATCCGGGGGCGTCGAACGCGCGGCGCATCACGTTTGAATACGTCATGCTGGACAGCATCAACGATTCGCCCGCCGATGCGCATGCCCTGGTGCGGCTGATCGCCGGCATCCCGGCCAAGGTCAACCTGATCCCGTTCAACCCCTGGCCCGGCAGCCCGTTTGCCACCAGCCGCCCGGCCGTGATCGCCCGCTTTGCCGAGATCGTCATGGCCGCCGGCTATGCGGCACCGGTGCGCCAGCCGCGCGGCCGCGACATCCTGGCCGCCTGTGGCCAGTTGCGCACCGAAAGCCGGCGCGCCGCTGGCGGTGGCGCATGAAGCCGGTCAACGCCCTGCTCGCCGCCACCGGAACGACGATCTTCACCGTCATGTCGGCGCTGGCGGAAGCGCATGGCGCGATCAATCTCGGCCAGGGTTTCCCGGATACCGAGGGGCCGCGCGACCTGCTCGATGCCGCCGCCGCGGCGCTGATGGACGGGCGCAACCAGTATCCGCCGCTCGCCGGTGTTGCCGAGCTGCGCCAGGCGGTTGCCGCCGCCAATGCCCGGTTCTACGGGCTCACGGTCGATCCGGTGTCGGAAGTGGTGGTCACCTCCGGCGCCACCGAGGCGATCACCGCCTGCCTCGCCGCCCTGCTCGATCCGGGCGACGAGGTGGTCCTGATCGAGCCACTCTATGACACCTATCTGCCGACGGTGAAGCTGCTGGGCGCGGTGCCGCGGCTGGTGCGCCTGGAACCGCCCGGCTGGACGCTGCCGCACGCCGAACTCGCGGCGGCGTTCGGGCCGCGCACCAAGGCGCTGCTGCTGAACACGCCGATGAATCCGACCGGCAAGGTGTTCACCGCCGGGGAGCTCGGCTTCCTCGCCGGCCTGCTCGCGCAGCATGATGCCTATGCCATCTGCGACGAGGTCTATGAGCATTTGGTGTTCGACGGCGCGCGCCATGTGCCGCTGATGACGCTGCCGGGCATGCGGGAGCGTACCTTGCGCATCGGCAGCGCCGGCAAGACCTTCGCGCTCACCGGCTGGAAGGTCGGCTATGTCACCGCGCCGCGGGCGCTCGCAGGCGTGGTGGCGAAGGCGCACCAGAACCTGACCTTCACCACGCCGCCCAACCTGCAACGCGCCGTCGCCGTCGGGCTGGCGAAGGATGACGCCTATTACGCCGGGCTTGCCGCCACGCTGGCGGAGCGGCGCGATCTGCTGGCCGGCGGGCTGCGCCGGCTCGGCTTCGGGGTGCTGCCGACGCAGGGCAGCTATTTCATCACCGCCGATTATGCCCCCCTCGGCTTCGCCGCCGACGATGCCGCTTTCTGCCGGCAGATGACCGAGCAGGCGCGGGTGACGGCGATCCCGCTTTCCGCCTTCTATGCCGGCACGGCGCCGGCGCGGTATGCGCGGTTCGCGTTTTGCAAGCGCCCGGCGGTGCTGGAGGCGGCGCTGACGCGTCTTTCCGCCTGGATCGGGCATGCCGGCGCAGGCGCGGGCTTGCAGGCGGCGGAGGGCGGGAACATCTCTGCCGCATGACTCCGCCTGCCTTCGACGCCCCTTTCGCCGATACGCTGCCGCCGCCGCCCGGCGGCCTGCCGTTCGGCACCCTGGCCGGCAGCGACCCGGCCGCCGTTGCCGCCGCCGATCATGCGGCGCGCCACTGGCAGTGGCCGGGGCCGGAGACGCTGCGGCCCGGCAGCGAGGCGCATCACCGGGCGGTGGCGGCGATGTTCCGCGAGACCTTCAACCCCTACAAGCCCTCCATCATCGCCTGGCCGCACCTCGACGACGGAGCGCGCGACCGGCTCACCAGCCTGCCGATCTGGGATATCGCGGTGCAGACGGAGGGACGGGCGCGGCTGCGCATGCTTGCCTATGCCGACTCGCTCGCCGATCCGCTGTGGCGCGGGGCCATCGAACAGAACGGGTGGGAGGAATGGCGGCACAAGCAGGTGCTGTCCGATCTCGTCGCCGCCTACGGCATCGCGCTCGCGACGGAGCCGCCCTACCTGCCGCCGCGCGACCCCGAATGGGCCTATCTGGTCACCGGATTTTCGGAGTGCATAGACAGCTTCTTCGCCTTCGGCCTGTTCGAGCTGGCGAAGCGGTCCGGCTTCTTCCCGGCCGCCCTGGTCGATACATTCGAGCCGGTGATCCAGGAGGAGACGCGGCACATCCTGCTGTTCGCCAACTGGCTCGCCGCCCATCGCGCGACGCTGCCGCTGTGGCGGCGGCCGTGGTTCGAGCTGCGGGTGCTGGCGGTGTGGGCGTTTCTGGCGTGGGAGCGCATCGGCATCGCCCGCGGCCTCGACGACGGCAAGCAGGCACCGGCGCCGGACAACAGCTTCACGCTGACCGGCAGCAAGGCGGTCAGCGACGCCGAGGTGTCGCCGGCGGTGCTGATGGCGATCTGTCTTGCCGAGAACGAACGGCGCTTCGCCGGCTATGACGCGCGGTTGCGCCGCCCGACCACGACGCCGCTACTGGCGCGCGCCGCGCTCGGCGTGCTGGCCCTGTTCGGCCGCGCGCCACGCCCAGCGTAGGTCCGGCGTCAGCGCGCCCTGTGCCTGCAAGGCGGCGACGGTGTTGAGCCGGATCAGGCGCGGGGAGCGGCGGAACTCGGCGTCGGTGAAGCCGATGTCCCGCAGTCCTGCGACCAGGCCGGCGATCGACGCGGCGAGATCGACGCGCGGCTGGTGGGCGGGGGCCAGTTCCCGGAACAGCGAGAAATCGACGCGGTAGGAACGCGCGTCCGGCGGGGCGGCGGTGTTGATGCTGACCCCGGCGCGCCGGCACCGCGGCGGCGACGGCGTGGGCGAGATCGCGCACCTGATGGTTGCGGTCGTCGGAGCCGACATTGACCACCAGCTTCGGCCCGCCCGTCTCCCGCGGGCGCAGGCAGGCCCATTCGATCGCGCGCGCCATGTCGGCGACATCGATCAGCGGGCGCCAGGGTGTCCCGTCCGACAGCACGCTGATCTGCCCCGACGCGAGCGCGCAGGCGACGAAATCGTTGAGCACGAGATCGAGCCTGAGCCGTGCCGAGAAGCCGCAGGCAGTGGCAAAGCGCAGGCAGGTCGCCGTCATCGTGCCGAGATCCATCTGCCGCAGCCCGTCCTCCGTCGCGACCTTGGAGCGGGCATACGCGGTGAGCGGGGCGACGGCATCGCTCTCCCGCCGCGCGCCGGTGTCGGCGAGGCCGTAGACGCTGCACGAGGAGGCGAAGACGAACCGGCCCACACCGGCATCGCGCGCCGCGGCGGCGAGGCGCAGGCTGGCGCCGCGGTTGATCGCGTCCGTCACCTGCTCGAAGCGGTTGCCGATCGGATCGTTGGAAATGGCGGCGAGATGCACCACCGCATCGACGCCGGCGAGACGATCGGCGGTGATGTCGCGCACGTCGCCGTAATGCTGCGCGTCGAGCAGCGTTTCCGGTGCCGGGCCGCCGGTGGTGAGGGCCGTCGCGAACAGGCCGGTGTCGAAGCCGATCAGCTCGGCGCCGGGATGGCGGGTGCGCAGATGCGCGACGACGGCCGGACCGACATAGCCGAGATTGCCGGTGATCAGGATGCGCATGCCGGGCACACTCCAGGCTGGGATGACACGACGGAAGCCGGCGAAGCGGACATGCGTTCCGCGTAGAAGGCAATGGTGCGCCGCAGACCGTCCTCGATATCCGTCGTCGGCAGCCAGCCGAGCAGGGCGGTTGCCGGCGCGATCCGCGCCACCCGCTGGTGCCCACGATTGGGCAGCGCGCCGAAGATCGGCGCCGGCCCGCCCATCAGCCGGTGGATCGTCGCCACCACCTCGCGGATCGATCGCAGCGTGCCGCTGCCGATCTCCAGCACGGTTTCCGGCGCGTCGGGAACAATCGCGGCCGCCAGCAACGCCGCCACCACGTCATCGACATAGATCCAGTCCACCAGCCGCAGGCCGGAGGATAGGCGCGGCGCCTTCCCGTCGTGCAGCGAGCGGATGACATAGGGGATGAGCTTGTAGGGCTTCTGGTGCGGCCCGTAGGTCAGGAAGCAGCGCAGCACGACGACGGGAACGTCGTAGGTGCGCCGGAAGAAGCGCCCGTACAGCCCGCCGACCAGCTTGGAGAGTGCATAGGGCGTCTCCGGCACGGCCAGTTCGCCGTCGGCATCGGCAACCGGGAACGGCTCCTCCATCGAGGCGGGCAGGATCACGCGCGCGGTGCCAGAGCGCGAGGCCCACTCCAGCACATGCAGCGTCGGCAGCAGGTCGCCGGTGACCGACGCACCGATGTTCTCGATCTCCGGTCCGCCGAGGCTGGCGCTGGTCAGATGAAAGACGATCGCAGGGCGGGTCGCGGCGAACAGGGCCTCGGCCTGCGCCCGTTCGCCGAGATCGGCAGCGATCCAGGTGCAGCCTTGCGGCAGGACGGCGGGACGGCTGCGGCCGGCGCAGACGACATGCGCGCCGCTGTCGGAAAGCCGGGACATCAGATTGAGTCCATAGAATCCGCCGC
Source organism: Pseudomonadota bacterium (assembly GCA_021847995.1). GTDB lineage: Bacteria > Pseudomonadota > Alphaproteobacteria > Acetobacterales > Acetobacteraceae > JAFKFJ01. Next base: position 31,485 of record JAJZNE010000090.1, read on the forward strand.
CACCGGTAACCAGCACCGACCGTCCCGCCAGCGCCGCCCCGTGCGTCATCTCCCTGGCCGGATCGCCGGATGCGGTCAACGCCGGGGCCATGTCATCCTACCTGGAAGCGGTTCGGTTTTCGAACATAACGGCGGCGGATCCCGGGCAGCAACCGGCGCGCGATCCGCTCGCCCACTCGTGACTGCCGATCGCCGCCGACCGGCCGCGCGGCCGGCGCCGCCCGCCCATGCCATGCGTTGCCGCTGTGCCGACCGGTGGGATGTCATGGCCAGGACCACTGCAAAGTGCCGGTGCCAGATGCCGGAGACCCGAAACCTGCCCCGTGCCGCACCGGACCCGCAAGCGGGCCGGGGGATCGGCCCGGTCCTGCCGATCCGCCGATGCTGACGGCCGGGCAGGCGGCGATCGTCACCGGCGCCAGCAGCGGCATCGGACGGGCGATCGCCTGCGCGCTTGCCGCACGGGGCGCGCGGATCACCCTGGTCGGCCGCAGCGCGGCGAAACTGCATGAGACCGCGCGCGCCGCAGGGCCAGCGGCACAGGTGCTGACGGCCGATGTCACTGACGAAGACGGGCGCGCCCGCATCGCCGCCGCGGCGGGGCCGGCGCTCGGCGTCCTGGTCCACAGCGCGGGCGCACATGAACGCAACGGCATTGCCACGCTCAACGCGGCTTCGCTGCGGCGCATGGCGGCGATCAACCTGGAGGCGCCGCTGCTGCTGACCGCGGCCTGCCTCGCTCCGCTGCGGCAGGGCCGGGGGCAGGTGGTGTTCATCAATTCCTCGGCCGCGCTGCGGCCCGGATACGCGGAGGTGCTGGGCTATGCCGCCAGCAAGGCCGCCCTGCGCGCCGCAGCCGACGCGCTGCGGGCCGAGGTCAATCCCGATGGCATCCGCGTGCTGAGCGTCTTTCCCGGCCGCACCGATACGCCGATGCAGGCGGCGATCCTGGCCGCGGAGGGCCGCCATGCCGGGCAGGGGGCGCTGCTCGCGCCCGCCGACGTGGCGGCGATGGTGCTGGCCGCCCTCACTCTGCCGGCGACGGCGGAGGTGACGGAGATCGTCCTTCGTCCGATGCGGAAGCTCTGACCAGCAGCCCCGCTTCCGCCAGCGCCGCCGCCGCCGCCGCCACCGCCGCGAACGTCCGGCCCGACCGCTCGGCGATGTCGAGCAGCGAATGCCGGCCGTCGGCGAGATTGAGCACCCACAGCAGCGCCATCCGGTCCTGCCCGCTGTCATAGAGGCCGCGGCGGCCGAGCTGCGGCTCTCCGTACGGCGCTGTGTTGCGCCAGTGTTCGTCGTGCTCGATCAGATCGACGATGTCGGTCAGGACGCCGAGCGAGTCGGCCAGCGCCTCCGGACGCACGAAATCCGGATTGTCGGCGGAGGTGTGATACTCGGCGAATGTCCCGCCCGGCGAGCGCATCAGACAGCCGACCGGCAGATCGAACCCGGGCGAGCCGAACTGGCGCTCATCGTAGCCGGTCGGGCTGAATTCCCGGATCCGTCCGCCGCCACCCAGCACATGCGCGGCGTAGCGGTCGATCGGTGCAGTGCCGCGGCGGGATTTCTTGTAGGTGGGCGGGGCCGGATCGCCGAGGCAGGTCAGCACGAGACCGTGCCGGATGCGGGCGGCGGCGGCGCGGTTGGCGGCGAGCCAGCAGATCGCCCCGATGGTGCCCGGCGCGAACAGGAAGCGATAGGTGAAACGCCGCCGCGGACGCGCCGCAAGCTGCTGCGCCAGCGCCACCGCGACGGCGATCGCGGCAAGATTGTCGTTGGCGAGCGAAGGGTGGCAGCAATGGGCGGAGAACAGCACCTCCTGCACGCTCTCTCCAGGCACCACGCATTCGCCATAGGTCAGGCTGCCGGGCGCAAGCGTGCTGTCGATCCGCACGTGATAGGCATCCTCCTTCAGCGCCATGCGGTTGCGGTGGGCCAGGCAGAATCCCCAGCTTGGCGTGTAATAGCTGGTGCGATACGGGATCAGCGTCGGCTGGTCGGGCAGGCTGTGGAGATGCGCCTCCAGCTCCGCGCGCGGCACGATGCGATCGACCGGCATGCTGTACTGCACCAGATGCAGATTGTGATCGGCGAAGTCGATGACGCGGCGTCCGTCCGGCGTCGCCACGAAGGCGGTGCGGACATTCCACTCCGGCGGCACCTCCCAATCCAGCACGCGCCTTCCCGTGGGAACCTCGCTCAGATGCAGCGGAATGCGGCCGGCGATATTGCGCAGCGTCGCACGAAGGCCCTCGCCGGTGATGCTGCGGCACAGCGGATACAATTCCGCGACATGGCTGTGGAGTTCGGCCCCGGTCGGCGTCATGCTCGTCCCGCCGAGGGATGCGGAGGGTGCGGATGCGGTTCGAGCCGACGCGGATTGCCGGGCTGTTTGCCGTCCGTCTGGAACCGGCCGTCGATGAACGCGGCAGCTTCGCGCGCCTGTTCTGCCGCGACAGCTTCGCGGCGCAGGGGCTGGCTGACGTGTTCGTGCAGGCGAGCCTTTCGGTGACGCGCCGTGCGGCAACGCTGCGCGGGCTGCATTTTCAGCGCGCCCCGCATGCCGAGGTGAAGCTGGTGCGCTGCGTGCGCGGCGCGATCTTCGATGTCGTCGCCGATCTGCGTGCCGACAGTCCCAGCTATCTGCGATGGCAGGGCTTCGACCTCGCGCAGGCGGGCGACGTGGCGCTTTATATACCGCAGGGCTGTGCGCACGGCTTCCTCACCCGTACCGATGACTGCGAGGTGCTGTACCAGATGTCCACGCCGTACGTGGCGGAGGCGGCGAGCGGCGTGCGGTTCGACGATCCGGCGCTCGGCGTCGCCTGGCCGGAAATGCCGCGGCTGGTCGCCGACCGGGATCTGGCCTGGCCGCCGATCCGCCGGTGATTTCCGCCGCCGGCTACAGCCACAGCCTCGCACCGTAAAGCCCCTCCGCCAGTCCCGACGGTGCTGCGGCCTGCAGGCCGCGCAGGCGCATGAGCGCGAAGAATGTCTCCGGCACGAACCAGCGCCGCGACCGCTGCGTCGCGAAATGCTCCATCAGCGCTGCCACCTTCCGTTCCGCGACCGCCTCATCCAGCGGCACGAACACGTTGGGGTTGCCGAGATCGGGATCGTATTTCGGGATCTCGTAGCCAAGGACCAGATGGTCGCGGAAGGTGTTGGCGGTGAGTTCGGCGAGCAGACGATGGTCCTGATGGTGATCGTCACGCACATGTGTGAGAATCAGATCCGGCGGGATATCGCCCTTCAGCGATTCGAATATCTCCTTCAGGCCGGTGAAGGCTGCCGGGAAGAAGCCGTCGCGCGTGTCATGCACCTCTACCGTCGTGGTGGCGGCGTCGGCAAGCAGGGCAACGGCGCTGGCCCGCGCCTCGGCGGCGCGCTCCGGCGGGGCCGAGAACACCACCCAGCGCACATGCGAGCCGGGATGACGCGCGAGCAGTGTCAGAATGGTGCCGCCGGCACCGATCTCGATGTCGTCGGCATGCGCGCCGAGACACAGCAGGCGCAACGGTGCCCGTTCCGGAACAAGGCGCAGCATTCACCCGGCCACCGCATCGCTGAGCGCCGGAGCCGCCGGCACGGGCGCACCGTGGCGCCATACCTCCCACGGTGCCGGCCCGTGGGCGAGCAGGCTTTCCAGCGTCTGCAAATCCTTGAACGTGTCGCAGCAGCGCCAGAAGCCGGCATAGGGATAGGCGACCAGCCTGCCGGCCGCGATCAGGCGCTGGAACGGTTCCAGTACCAGTTCCTCGCCCGGCCGCATGTAGTCGAAGATCTCCTGGCGGAAGGCAAAGAATCCGGCATTGATCCAGGCATTCGCCTGTTCCGCGTCGAGTACGCCGGTGACGCGCCCGTCGTGGTCCTGCTCCACCAGATGGAGCGAGATGTTCGGCCGCGCCGTCATGAAGGCGGCGACGGCGCCGGTCCTGAGCAGCCGGTGTGTGATCGCCGGCAGCGGGCAATCGGTCAGCCCGTCGCTGTAATTGGCGAGGAACATCTCCTCGTCGCGCAGGAACGGGCGCACCGCCATCAGCCGCTCGCCGATATTGGCGTTGAAGCCTGTGTCGAGCAGCGTGATGCGCCAGTCATCCATATCGCGCTTGAGGAGTTCGAGCCGTGCACCGCCGCCGCTCAGCACGAAATCGTTGGAAATCCATTCCTGATAGCCGGCAAAGAACTCCTTGATGGTGGCGCCCTTGTAGCCGAGGCAGAGGATGAAATCCTTGTGCCCGTAATGCGCATAGTACTTCATCAGGTGCCACAGGATCGGCCGGGTGCCGAGCGGCACCATCGGCTTCGGCAGGTCGCCGCCGTTGCCGTGGCCGGCGCTGCGCATGCGCAGGCCCTGACCGCCGCAGAACAGCACGACTTTCATGCGTCTTGCTCCGCCCCTGGGGATATCGTCGCGGTCATGTCAGGATCTCCGGTCGTGGGATCGGCACGATCAGCCTCGTCCCGCGTGCCGTCAGCGGCGCCAGTTGCCGCGCGATCTCTTCACGGAGATTCCACGGCAGGATCAGGACATAATCCGGCTTTTCCGCCTCCAGAGCCTCCGGCCGGCGGATCGGGATGCGCGTGCCGGGCAGGAAGCGGCCCCATTTGTAGGGGTTGCGATCGACCGTGAACGCCAGCAGGTCGCTGCGGATGCCGCAGTAGTTCAGCAGCGTATTGCCCTTGCCCGGGGCGCCGTAGCCGGCGACGCGCGCGCCGTCGCGCTTCAGCCCGATCAGCAGCGCCAGCAGATCGTGCCTGATCGCCTGCACACGCGCAGCGAACCCGGCATAGGTGGCGGGATCGCGCAGGCCGGCAGCCTCCTCGGCCGCCTCCAGGCGCGCGACGGCGGGCGAGCTGGCGTGCGCGGCATCCGCCCGGCAGCCGAACACGCGCAGCGATCCGCCGTGCGTCCACAGTTCCTCGACATCGAACACGCGCAGCCCGTGCGCCGCCAGCAGACGCTGCACCGAGGCGAAGGAGAAGTAGGAGAAATGCTCGTGATAGATGGTGTCGAACTGGTTTCCCGCGATCAGCCGCGCGAGATGCGGGAATTCCAGCGTCACCACGCCGTCCGGTTTCAGCAGCAGCGCGAGGCCGGCGACGAAGTCGTTGAGATCGGGCACCTGTGCCAGCACGTTGTTGCCGATGACGAGGTCCGCCGCCCGTCCCTCGGCCACCAGGCGCGCGGCCAGGGCGCGGCCAAAGAAGGCGGCAAGCGTCGGCACCCCGGCCTGTTCCGCCGCCGCCGCGACATTGCGGGCCGGCTCGATGCCGAGGCAGGGGATGCCGCGCGCAACCATGTTGCGCAGCAGGTACCCGTCATTGCTCGCCACCTCGACCACGAAGCTGCCCGCACCAAGCGCGAAGCGCGCCGCCGCCAGCGCGACATAATCCCGCGCATGCCGCAGCCACGCCTCGGAGAACGAGGAGAAGTAGGCGTATTCTGTGAAGATCGCCTCAGGCGGGAGATATTGCGGCAACTGCGCGAGCCGGCATGTGGTGCAGATGCGCACGTCGAGCGGATAGAACGTCTCCGGCGCGTGCAACTGGTCGGCCGAGAGGAACGCTTCACAGGGAGGGGAAACGCCGAGATCGACGAATTCGTGCAGCATCCCGCCGCAGGCGCGGCAGGCGTGCAGCGCCGGAGGCGGCGCTGTATCGTGCGGCAAGGCGATAGTTCCGTCCATGATGGCGGAGGCTCCGGTTCAGTCGCGTTTCGGGCAGAACGAATGAAGGGGCGGAAAGTTCGCCCGACGTGCCGCCGCGACGCTAGCGGCAACACGCAGGTGTTGCGGTTCAATTGGGCGTGACGGCCATCTCGACATCCCTGGTCGCCGACGCACCCGCCGCCTCCGCTTCGTCGGCCGGCGCGGCGACGCGCCTCAGCCACGCCTCGCGCCAATAGGGGTAGATTTCGCGGGCGCAGAACCAGCGGCCGAAGGAACGGTCGCCGGTGCAGACCGGGCCTTCCAGCTCGATGCAGTCATTGTTGAAGGTCAGCATCCGGCCGCTCGATTCCTCGATGATGCGGCTGACGCGGCGGCGCACCCGGAACCGCTTGCCGCATTCCGTCGCCATTTCCGGTGCCGAGAAATAAAGGCCGCGATTGGTGTTCCTGCGGTCCAGCGTGCGCGCGATCTCGATCGGCGAGCGCACTTCGACCCACTCGCCCGGTTGCAGGCCGAGCGGTGCCGGCTTCGGCGCGCCGGGCAGGCGGCGCACCGGCGGCAGCATTCCCGCCGGCCGCCGCAGAAGCCGGCGCAGTTCCCACGGCAGGATGCGCAGCAGCAGCAGGCGCAGCATGCGGCCCCAGGTGACGTTGCCGGCTGACACCTCCCGCACATACTGGCGGGCGTCCCAGACCGGCAGCGGTGAGGTGGCGCGCTGTGCCTCGGTCGCCTGGCAGCGGAAATGGTCGGGCCGGTCGGCACGCTGTGCGTTCGCCGCCGCCACCCGTGCCAGCGCGGCGAGGGCGGCCGCATCCGGCGGGGGCGGCGGCGCCCCCGGCGCCATGCGGATAAGCCAAGCCTCCTTCCAGTAGATGCGGCAGGCCGCCTGGCATCCGCCATGACCGGCCCCGTCGCAGCGCAGATCCTCCAGGAACACCGTATCCACCATGCGCCGGCTGGCGACCGGGCAGATCGTGTCGCAGATTTTCTCGACCCGCTTGGCCACCGTGAAGATGCTGCCGTAATGGCGCAGCATCTCCGGCATGAACGGCACGCCGGCAAGGCTGCCCGCCGCATCCAGGCTGGCCAGGATGTCGGCCGGGCCGCGCAGCGCCACGCGGTCGCCGGGTCGAAGGCGGTCGGCAGTCATGCGTGCTTCTCTCTCCATGTCGTGCCGCGGCAAACTAGCCGCTCGCGCGCACGGGGCGGGATCACGTTGCCGCAACGCGCAGCATCACGCGGCGACGTGAACCACCGGAACGTTACAGGCTCCGCCTCAGTGCGGCAGGCGCGCGGTGTAGATCGAGCGTGGCTCCAGCGCGCGCGCCGTGAGCGTGGCGGCGGCAACGGCGAGCAGCAGCGGCACCGCCTGCGGGTCGATGCGGCGGGTCAGTTCCAGCATCAGGGCAAGCGCCGACAGCGGCCCGTGGGTGGCGGCGGCCAGGAACGCGGTTGTGCCGATCAGGCCGGAGACGCCGACCGGAAGCGGCGGCTGGATGATTTCGAACACCCCGCCGAGCAGGGCGCCGAGCAGGGCGCCGAGTGCCAGCGTCGGCGTGAACAGCCCGCCCGGCGCGCCGGCGGCGAGGCAGGCCGTCGTCGCCAGCAGCCGCAGCGGCAGCAGGGCGGCGAGCGCGGCCAGCGGCAGCGACCCGGTGAGCGTCTGCGTCACCACGTCCTTGCCGTTGCCGAGCACCTGCGGAAACCGCAGCGCCACCACCCCGAGCGCGCCGAGTACCAGCAGCGGGGCCGCCAGTTCCTTCCAGCCGCGGAAGCGCTTGCCGTCGGCCCACGCGATTGCACGCACATGTGCCACCGCCGCCAGCCCGACCAGCGGGCCGGCCAGCAGCGCGAACGCCAGCAGCCGCTCGGAGGGAAGGGTCGGAAAGCCGAAATCATAGGTCACAACATGCGGCAGCAGCAGCCAGGAGGTCGCGGTGGCGATCCCGCTCGCCGCCAGCGCCGGCAGCATCAGCGCGAGATTGAGCGTGCCGAGCAGCACCTCCGCGGTATAGAGCGCGCCGCCGAACGGCACGTCGTAGACCGCCGCCATGCCGGCCCCGGCGCCACAGGCAACCAGCAGCCGGCGCTGCGGCGCATCGAGGCCGGACCAGTCGGCCAACAGGTTGGCGGCAACTCCGCCCACCTGTTTCGGCGCCCCTTCCCGCCCGAGCGCGACACCCATGCCGACCCCGACGATGGAGAGCACGGCACGGACCAGGGTCGGCGCCGGATCGAGCCGGCCGTCAGCGAGCCACACCGCTGCCGTGACCTCTCCGCCATGTCCGCCGACATGCAGGCGCAGGAAGCGCCGCATCAGTCCGGTCAGCATGCCGGCGGCGAGCAGCACCAGCACCACGCGCGCTGCCGGCGCGCGGGCAACCGCGTCGAAGAAGCCGCTCTGCTGATAATTCCACGCGACATGCTGCACCGTGTGCAGCAGCACCATCAGCGCCCCGGCGGCAAGCCCGGCTGCGATGCCGGTCGCGATCAGCAGCAGCCAGAAGCGCGGCGTCAGGCGGACCGGCGCATCCAGTTCCGGCCGCGGTGCGCGAACGCTCGGCGGCCCGCGCGCGATCGCTGCCGTCATGCGCGGTCAGGGGGCGGCGAGCTTGGCGCCGCCGCTGCTGCCGTTGCCGGGATGTGCCTTCGATAGCGACGGCACCTCGATGTCGATCTCCAGCGTCGAGTAGGCATCGCCGCGGTCGAGCTTGACCTGCACCTTCTCGCGCTCCAGCGGGAAGTGCTTGGCGATCACGCCGATGATCTCCTCCTTCAGCGTCGCCATCAGATCGGAGCCGCCGCTGATCGCGCGTTCGTGGGCGAGCAGGATCTGCAGCCGCTCGCGCGCGACCGGCGCGCTCGGGCGCGGTTTGAGGAAGCCGAACAGGTTCATGCCACCCGCCTCCCGAACAGCTTGCTCATCAGCCCGCGCCGTTCCTCCGGCACCGCGATCGGCAGCGTCTCGCCCTGCAGGCGCTTGGCGGCGTCGAAATAGGCGCGGGCCGGCGCGCTCTCCGGCGCATGCAACGTCACCGGCGCGCCGATGTTCGACGACCGCAGCACATCCTCGCTTTCGGGGATGATGCCGAGCAGCGGGATCGACAGGATCTCCAGCACGTCATCGACCTTCAGCATCTCCCCGCGGGCGGCGCGGGCGGGATGGTAGCGCGTGACCAGCAGATGCTTCTCGATCCGTTCCCCGTTCTCGGCCCGCGCGGTCTTCGCGTCCAGCATGCCGATGATGCGGTCGGAATCGCGCACCGAGGAGACTTCCGGGTTGGTGACGACGACCGCGATATCGGCGTTGCGCATCGCCAGCATCGCCCCCTTCTCGATCCCGGCGGGGCTGTCGCAGATCACCCAGTCGAATTTTTCCTTGAGCTCGGCGATGACGCGGGCGACTCCCTCCTGCGTCAGCGCGTCCTTGTCGCGGGTCTGGCTCGCCGGCAGCAGGTGCAGCGTCTCGATCCGCTTGTCGCGGATCAATGCCTGTGGCAGCCGCGCATCGCCCTGGATGACATTGATCAGGTCGAACACCACCCGCCGCTCCGCCCCCATCACCAGATCGAGGTTGCGCAGCCCGACATCGAAATCGACCACCACCACGCTGCGGCCGGCCTGTGCCAGCGCGGCCCCCAGCGCCGCGGTCGAGGTGGTTTTGCCCACCCCCCCCTTCCCCGACGTCACCACCAGCACCTTGGCCATTCGCTGCACCCCTCCAGGGCCGCCCCCACCGGCCGCCCGCCATTGCTGAAATCAGTCCAGCCCCGCCACGATCATCGAGTCGCCGGAAAGCCAGGCCTGCGCCGGCCGGCCACGCAGGGCCGGTTCGATGTCGTCGGCGGTCCGGTAAAGCCCGTCGATCGCCAGCAATTCGGCTTCCAGTTTGCGGCAGAAAATGCGTGCTCCGGCATGGCCCGACATGCCGGCGACCGCGCGGCCGCGCAGCGCGCCATAGACATGGATCGACCCGCCCGCCACCACCTCCGCCCCGGAGCCGACGCTGCCCACCACCGTCACGTCGCCGCGCGGGAACACCACCGACTGGCCGGAGCGCACCGGCTGATCGAGCAGCAGGCAGGCCGGCTCGGCCGGGGTGGGCGCTTCCGGCTCGGCCGCCGCGATGCCGTCGGCGACGGTGCGCCCGCCGGCGAGCAGCGGCGGCAATTCCACGCCGACCACGTTCGGCTCGATCCCCTCGATCCCGACCAGCCGGATGCCGCGTGCCCGCAGCGCCTCCATCAGTCCCGCCACCAGTTCCGGCACGCCGGCCAGCGCCGACAGGTCGGCCACCACCGGCTTGCCGGCGAAATAGGCCGGAGATCGCTGCATTTGTGAATCGAGCCCGTTCAGCCACTCGTCGAGCGGCGGCTCCGGCACCAGCACGAGGGCGATGAAGGAGCGGCCGCGGACTCGGACGAAGGGGCGGGGGCGGGCAGCAGAGGACACGGGGCCGGGCTACAGGCCGCTCCCGCTTCCGTCAACCGAAACCCGCAGTCGATACGACGATGGCGGAAACGCACCGCTTCACGGCGGCGGCGGCCGGCTCGGGGCCGGGTTCATGGTGGCAGGGACGGGGGGCGGGGCGGGGCCGGGCACAAGCTGGGTCAGCGAATCGGGCGACCCGCCGATCGCCTGCACGGCCACCACCTGGCCGAACGGCGTTTGCAGGGCGTAACCTTCGACCGCGACCTGATTGCCCGGCGCCAGCAGCCCGGCGACGCGGCGGGCGGCGTCCGGGGGCAGGCGGAGATTGGTGCCGTCGCCGAGCAGCGCCCCGTCCAGCGCCCCGTCGGCGGCATGCAGCGGGCGCATGACGCGCCCCTGGAGGGAGGCTTCATGCGCGCCGGGCGGCGGCAGCCCGGGCGGGCGGGCGGGCGCCTCGTGCTGTGCGGCGAGTGGCGGGGCGGGCGGGGCACCCTGGGCGGCCACGGCGCGGCGGCTGCGGGCATCCGTGATCATGGTGGCATCGACGACTCCCGGCGTCGGCGTGCGCCAGCCCTGCACGTGCACCTCGTCACCGGCGATCACCGCCGCCTGTAGATCCGCGGCGAGGCGGCGCGGGACATGCACTTCCGTGCCGTCGCCGAGCAGCAGGCCGTTGACGCTGCCGTCCGGCGCCAGGGTGAAGGCCTGCACGGCACCATCGACCACGCTCGCACCCACGGCGCCGGGTGGCGGCGGCGGGGCCGGCGGCAACTCCGCGGCGGCGGCGGCCAGCGGCAGCAGGACCGCCAGGGCGCCGAGATTGGTTCCGAGATTGCGGGCGGCGGGACGCACGGTCATGACCTCTCTCGACAGCGCCAGCCCTCATCAGCGCCGGTGCTGCGGCGAAAAGCCCGGGAAGGCGCCAAAGTTCCCGCCGCCGCGGCGCAACCTCTGCCCGGCGCGCCGGTTCTCCTCCCGATGGCGGGCGGAGGCAGAGGCGATGATCGAGCTCCCGGTGGAAGGCTTCCCGATCGCGGCCGAGGCGGTGCAGTCCTGGTTCATCGACCGCCACGGCCGCCTGCCGAGCGCGCCGGAACTGACCACCATCCTCAATGCGATGGCGGCGCGGGAGGCGACGCCGCCGGTGTGCGACACCGGGGTTGCCCCGCCACCGGACGTTGCCGAGGACGCCGGCGGCGCGGCGGAGGGGGCGGAACGCCACGACGCAACCCCCGGATGAACGGCGCGGCGGGGGCGATGGGTCAGGGAATGACGGACCCCCGTTCGCCGCGCATCGCCGCGATGAAGCGCGCGCGGAAGCGCGGTTCCTCGACACCGAGACAGACCGCGGCGTTCGGGCGCGTGCGGCCGGTGCGGCGGCGATCGGCCACCACCTGTCCGCGCGTCAGCTCGCCGGCCAGTTCCACATCGACCTGCATCGCCTCGGCCGTCACCAGCGCCGCATCCTCGGCCACCGCGACCGCCAGCGGATCGTGCAGGCCGCAGCCCGCGATGCCGGGATACTGTGCCTGATAGGCGGCGAGATAGAACCGCGCCATCGCCATCAGCGCCGCCGCCGCGCCGCCCGCTGGCGCGATCTCATCGGCGATCGCCGGGGTCAGCAGCGTCTGCATGGTCACATCCATGCCGACCAGGGTCAGCGCCGCGCCGGCGCCGAGCACGATGCGCCCGGCCTCGGGGTCGTTCCACATGTTGGCATCCGCCATCGGGCTGGCGATGCCCGGCACGCCGGGGTGGAACAGGGTGCCGCCCATCACCACCACGCCGCGCAGCAGCCGCGCCAGTTCCGGCGCCCGCGCGAAGGCGAGCGCAGCATTGGTCAGCGGCCCGACGGTGCACAGCGTGAGCGCGCCCGGATGCGCCCGCGCCATGCCCAGGATGAGGTCCGCGGCATGCGCGTCGAGCGCTGCGCGCGACGGCGGCGGCAGCGCCACCTCGCCGATGCCGTTCTGCCCGTGGATATGCGCCGCCCCGCGGACATAGGGCCGGGTCAGCGCATGGGCGGCACCGGCGGCGACCGGGATGTCGGGGCGGCCGAGCAGGTCGAGCACCTGCAGCGTGTTGCGCGTGGCGGCGGCCACGTCGATGTTGCCGAAGGTGGTCGTCACCGCCTCCAGCACGATGCCCGGCCGGCCGAGCGCATAGGCGATCGCCAGCGCATCGTCGATGCCCGTGTCCACATCGAGGATCATTCGGCAGGGCTGCGCCATCTCATCGGCTCCTTGGCAGGGATCAGGCTGGCTGGCGGGGGCGGCGGCCGAGCAGCAGGGCGGCGAGGGTGACGAGATAGGGCGCGATGTCGGTGAGCTGACTTGCCATCCCCAGGCTCTGCAACCGCAGCCCGACCGCATCGGCGAAGCCGAACAGCACGCAGGCGAGCGCGGCGAGCAGCGGGTTGTTGCGCCCCAGCATGACGGCAACGACGGCGATCCAGCCCCGCCCCGCGCTCATGTCCTCGGAAAAGACGCTGATCGTGCCGAGTGCGAGCTGCGCGCCGGCCAGCCCGGTAAGCGCGCCCGCGCCGAGCACCGTGGCGGCCCGGTAGCGTCCGACCGCAACGCCGAGCGTTGCCGCCGCCCCGGCCTCCGCCCCGACGCCGCGCAGCCGCAGGCCCGGTGCTGTGCGGAACAGCCCCACGCCGATCAGCGCCGTCACCCCCCAGGCGAGCCAGGTCAGCGCCGTCTGGCCGGAAAATACCGCCGCCGCCAGCGGCGCGCGGTCGAGCGCCGCGATGCGCAGCGCCGGCAGGCCGATGATGCGCGGGTCGTCGAAGGTGCCGCTGACCCCGAACATCTGGCGCAGCAGATAGGCCGTCAGGCCGGAGGCGAGCAGGTTCATGCCGATGCCGATGACGATGGCATCGCCGCGCAGCATGGTGCTGCCGCAGGCCAGGATCAGGGCGAACAGCGTCGCAGCCGCGGCGCCGCACGCCACCCCCGCCGCGGCGCCGGCGAAATGGAAGCTGCCGGCGACGGCGGCGAAGGCGCCGACCAGAATCTGCCCCTCCAGCGCGATGTTGAACACGCCCGCCTGCGCGCACAGCGACCCGGCCAGCGCCGCCAGCAGCAGCGGCGTGATCGCCTGCACCGCTGAGTGGACGAGAAACGGGGAGACGAACCCGCTCATCCGCCCGCCTGCCGGCGATCGAGGCCGTGGCGGGCGGCGAGCAGCAGGATGACCACCGCCTGAAGGATCATCGCCAGCACGCGCGGCACCGCCGTTTCCCGCTGCATGGCGAAGGCACCGGTCTGCAACACGGCAAAGAACAGCGCGGCGGCGATCGCCCCCGCCGGTTCGCCCCCCGCCAGCAGGGCGGCCATCAGCCCCGACCACGTGAAGCCGGGGGAGAGCAGGGCGCCGTCGGTGAAGCGGAACTGCGCGCCGAGCACCAGGATGGCGCCGACCAGTCCGGCCAGGCCGCCGCTGATCGCCATCGCCGCCAGCGCCTGCCGTCCCGGCCGCACCCCGCCATAGGCGGCGAATCGCGGATTGAGGCCGCGCATGCGCAGCGCATAGCCGGCGACCAGCCGCCGGTCCGCCACCACCGCCAGGACTGCGACCAGCAGCATCGCCAGGGCGCCGCCGCCGATGCCCGCGCCCAGTTCCGGCAGCCGTGCCGATGCCGCAATCAGCACGGTTTGCGGCAGCCCGCTGCTATGGTCGCGCAGCGGGAAGCCGACCAGCCAGGAGGCAAGGCCGATCATCGGGTAGCTGAGCAGGAGGCTGAGGACCAGCATCGGGATGCCGTGCCGCACTTCCCCCCAGGCGGCGAGTGCCGCGTAGGCAGCGGCGGCGAACACCGCAGCGAGCATCGCGAGCGCGATGATGAACGCCCCCGGCGCGGGCGGCAGGGCGAGCGGGACCAGGGCGGCGACCAGGCCGCCCAGCACCAGTTGCCCGTCGCCGCCGAGATTGACCATGCCGCCGCGCAGCGGAACCGCGGCGGCGAGCGTCATGCCGACCAGCGGCACCGCCCAGTTGAGGGTGTTCGGCAGCGTGTCCCACGCCAGCGCACCCGTCACGATCGCGCCATAGGCGGTGAGCGGATCGGCCCCCGAGGCCGCGACGAGCAGCGCGCCCAGGCCGAGCGCCGCGGTCACCGCGAGGACCGCGGCCGGCGGGCGAAGCCGTCTCATGCCGCCGCGTCGCGCTGGCCGGCGAGCAGCCGGCCGAGGTGCTGCGCATCGGCGGTTCCCGCCGCCAGTTCGGCAAGCACCCGCCCCTCGAACATCACCAGGATGCGGTCGCTGAGGGCGAGGATTTCCGACAGTTCCGCCGACACCAGCAGCACCGCCCGCCCCGCCGCGCGCTCGGCGGCAAGCAGCGCATGGATGCTCTCGATCGCGCCGAGATCGACGCCGCGCGTCGGCTGCTCGGCGATCAGCACCGCCGCGCCGTGGGCGAGTTCCCGCGCCACCACGAGCTTCTGCAGATTGCCGCCGGAGAGCGCGCCCGCCGGCCGATCGACGCCGCCGGCGCGGATGCCGTGGCGCGCGATCAGCGCCGCGGCGGCGGCGCGCACCGCCGCCCGGTCCTGCCAGATGCCGCGGGCGAAGGGTGCCGCCCGGTGAAAACCCATCGCCATGTTGTCGGCGATGCTCGCCGCCGCGGCGCTGCCGACCGCCGCACGATCCTCGGGGATATAGGCGAGACCGGCATCGCGATGCGTGGCCACGTCCGCCGCCGTCACGTCGCGCCGGTCGAGCAGGACACGCCCGCCATCGGGCGGGCGCAGGCCGACCAGCGCGGCCACCAGCGCCTCCTGCCCGTTGCCGGCGACCCCGGCAATGCCGACGATCTCCCCGGCGCGGACGGTGAAGCTCACCTCATCGACCAGGCGGGGGCGGCCGGGCGCGCGCACGGTCAGAGCGCGCACATCGAGCAGCACCCGTCCGGCGGCAAGTGCGGCGCGCGGCGGCCGGGGGACGGGGGCGCGGCCGGTCATCGCCTCCACGATCGCGGCCGGCGTGGTCGCCGCCGTCGCGAACCGGGCCGCCACCCGCCCGTCGCGCAGCACCGTCACGCGGTCGGCGACGGCGAGCACCTCGTCGAGCTTGTGGGTGACGAACAGGACGCTGCATCGCTCGGAGGCGAGACGGCGCATCACCGCGAACAACCCCTCCCGTTCCGGCGGGGTCAGCACCGCCGTCGGCTCATCGAGGATCAGGATGCGCACGCGGCGATGCAGCGCCTTCAGGATTTCCACCCGCTGGCGCACGCCGACCGGCAGCAGGCCGAGCCGCGCATCGGGATCGACGGAAAGCCCGTAGCGGGCCGCAAGCGTCGCCACCCGCGCCCGCGCCGCCCGCCGGTCGAGCAGCAGCAGGCGCCGCGGCTCCTGCCCATAGACGACGTTCTCCCAGACGGTGAGATGCGCGAACAGGCGGAAGGCCTGATGCACCATGAACAGGCCGCGGGCGATCGCATCGGCGGGCGAATGCAGGCGCACACTGCGCCCGTCGAGGCGGATTTCGCCGGCATCGGGCGGCTGCATGCCGAACAGGATGCTCATCAGCGTCGATTTGCCGGCGCCGTTCTCGCCCATCACGGCATGGATCTCGCCCTCCGCCACCGCGAGGTCGATGCGGTCGTTGGCGAGCAGCGTACCGTAGCGCCGGACGATGCCGCGTGCCTCCAGCGCCGGCGGCATACGCGCAGACGGCGCCGCTATTTCTTCATCATCGGGTCAGAGAGCGTGATCCTGCCGCCGACGATCTCGTCACGCAGGGCGGCGACCTTGGCGATCACGGCGGGATCGCGCAGGATCGTGCACTGCGAGGCGGCGGCATCTTCGCGCAGGCCGGTGAGCGTGAGGCCCCCCTCCTTCAGGCCGAAGGTCGCCATCCTCGGCTGATCGCCGCGGAAGATGCCGGCGACCGACCGCTCGATCGCCTGATCGGTGTGCTTCTCGACATTGTCGAGCACGGCGCCGGGCGCCAGCGGGCACTGGTTCACGTCCACGCCGATCGCCTGCGCGCCGGCGGTGTCGCGCACCGCCTTGAAGATGCCGCCGTTGCTGCCGGAGGCGGCGGCGAACACGCGGTCCGCCCCGTCGGCCAGCATCGCCGCGGCGCGCTGCTGCCCGCGCGCCGGATCGGAGAACGGATTGCTGCCGCCGATCCACAGCGTGGGAGAGATCGCGATGTCCGGCCGCGCATGCCGCGCGCCATCGACGAAGGCATCGGTGAAGCGGTGCAGGAAGGGAATGTCGAGCGCGCTGACCACGCCGACCTTGCCGGATCGGCTGGTCCATGCCGCCTCGGCGCCGGCGAGGAAGCTTGCTTCGTACTCGCGGAAGGTGGCGCAATAGACGTTGGGCGGTGCGTCCGGCACGCAGGTATCGACCATCAGGAAGGCGATGTTCGGATGGGCCTTGGCGACCGGCGGCACCAGGTCGTTGAACTCGAACCCGACGCTCACCACCACCTTTGCCCCGTCGCGCGCCGCCGCCTCCAGGTTCTGGCGCTGCGTGGTGGGATCGCTGCTTTCGAAGGTGCGCGCGGTGGCGCCCAGGCTGGCGGCGGCCTGTTCGGTGCCGCTGCGGCCGAGCTTGAGAAAATCGTTCACCCCGATCGGGTTGGGGGAGACATAGATGATCAGCGGCCTGGTCTCGGCCCCGGCCGGTGCCGCCGATGCCAGCGCCGCCGTCAGCGCCGCCGCGCCTGCCAGCAGGTTCCGCCATGTCGTCATCACGCCCCGCCCCTTCGTTCCCCGCGCCCGCCGGAATGGTCCGCCACGCGCGGGCCTCTGTCAACGCCGGTCTCTGTCAACATCGGCCGCGCCCGGCTAGCGTCCGGCTGCCAACTGCCGTTCGATGCGCCGCCCATAGGCGGACATGGCAAAGCAGCAGACGAAGAACATGGCGGCGGCGAACACGTAGCCCTCGGTCGGGAAGCCGAGCCAGGCGGGATCCTTCAGCGCCTGGCTGACGACGCCGAGCAGGTCGGCCAGCCCGACGATGGAAACCAGCGTCGTGTCCTTGAACAGATCGACGACGGTGTTGACGATCGCCGGCACGGCGATGCGCAGGGCCTGCGGCAGCACCACCAGCGCCTGCATCCGCCACCAGCCGAGGCCGAGGGAGAACGCCGCCTCCTGCTGTCCCGGCGGCACGCCCTGCAACCCCCCGCGCACCACTTCGGCCATGTAGGCGGCGTTGAACAGGATCAGCGCGACCAGCGCCCGCACCAGCCGGTCCAGGCTGACGCCCTGGGGCAGGAACAGCGGCACCATCACCGCCGACATGAACAGCACCGTCAGCAGCGGCACACCGCGCCACAACTCGATGAAGCCGATGGCAAGCGCGCGCACCACCGGCAGGTGCGACCGGCGCCCGAGCGCCAGCAGCACGCCGAGCGGAAGCGAGCCGGCGACGGTGACGAAGGCGATCACCACATCCAGCATCAGGCCGCCCCAGGCATTCGTCTCCACCGGCATCAGGCCGAACACGCCGCCGGCCAGCAGCACCGCGGCGAGTGCTGGAAACAGGGTGACGAGCAGCAGCACCGCCAGCCCCCGCCGGCGCGTGCGGGTGCGCAGCACCGGGGCCGCGAAGACCGCCAGCAGCACAAACGACAGATCGACGCGCCAGCGTGCCGCCGCCGGGTAGTGCCCATAGAAGAACAGCGGCAGCCGCACGCGGATGAACGTCCAGCACGCCCCGCCGCCCCTGCAGGCGGCGCGCGTGGTGCCGGAGAGCGTGGCATGCGCCACCCCCCAGCGCCACAGCGGCGGCAGGATCAGTGCCGCCGCGGCGACCACCAGCAGCGTCAGCAGCGTGTTCGTCCAGGTGTCAAACAGGTTGGCGCGCAGCCACGACGCGGCCCAGGCCGCCGTGCCGGCGCGACGCTCCCGCGGGGGTTTCAGTCGCATCGCGACACTGCCCCCGGACATCAGTGTCCGACCAGCGCGACGCGGCGGTTGTACCAGTTCATCCCCGCCGAGGTGAGCAGGCTGATGGCCAGGAAGATCGCCATCAGGATCACGATCGTCTCCACCTCCCGTCCCGACTGGTTGAGCACGGTGCCGGCGAAG
This sequence comes from Pseudomonadota bacterium, assembly GCA_021847995.1. Classification (GTDB taxonomy): domain Bacteria; phylum Pseudomonadota; class Alphaproteobacteria; order Acetobacterales; family Acetobacteraceae; genus JAFKFJ01. Next base: position 49,646 of record JAJZNE010000090.1, read on the forward strand.
ATCTGGAACAGTTCGGGATAGGCGACCGCCGCGCCGAGCGAGCTGCTTTTGATGATGTTGAGATACTGGCTGGTCAGCGGTGGCACCATCACCCGCAACGCCTGCGGCAGCACCACGCGCCGCAACACCTGCGCCGGACGCAGGCCGAGGCTTGCCGCCGCCTCACGCTGGCCGCGCTCGACGGCAAGGATGGCGGCACGCACGATCTCGGCGATGAAGGCGGCGGCATAGAGCGAGAGGCCGGCCCACAGCGCCACCAGTTCCGGCGGCACCTGCACGCCGCCGGCAACGTTGAAGCCGCGCAGCGCCGGCCGTTGCAACCCGGCGGCGCTGGCAAGGCAGGCGGCGGCAAGCAGCGCCGGCGCGATCAGCCCGCGCGCGCCGAGGCGCCGCCGCAGCAGCAGGGCGGCGGCCAGCGCCACCGCGGCAAGCGCGGCGAGAGCGCCGGTGAAGTCGCCCGCGCGCAGCACCGGCAGATAGAGCCCGCGCACGTTGAGCAGCGCGCCCAGCGGCAGCACGAAACTCTGCCGCGGTCCCGGCAGCGTCTGCAACACCGCGACGTACCAGAAGATGATCTGCACCAGCTGCGGCGTGTTGCGCACCAGTTCGACGAACACCAGCGCGATGTGCCGCACCAGCCAGTTGCGCGACAGCCGCATGATGCCGACCAGCAGCCCGCCCGCCGTCGCCGCGACGATGGCGAGCGCCGAGACCAGCAGCGTGTTGAGCACGCACAGCAGCAGCGCGCGCAGATAGGTGTCGCCGTCGTGCCAGGCAATGAGGCGGAACGGGATGTCGAAATTGGCGTGGTCGAGCAGGAAGCCGAAGCCGAACCCCATGTCGTGGCGCCGCAGATTGGCGGCGGCGGTGTGCGCCAGGTACCATGCGCACCCCGCCACCGCCGCCAGCAGCAGCCACTGGCCGGCCCGCGCGCGCCGGGAGGGGCGGCTGCTCATGCCGCCTGCCCGGGGGTCAGTGCCACGTCGGCAGCGCCTGCAGGCCGCCGTGGTCGAACAGGTTGTTCATGCCGCGCGGCAGCCCGAGGCCGCTCCCGCCGAACGTCGCCTCGTAGACTTCGCCGTAATTGCCGATATCCCTGGCGATGCGCAGGGCCCACTGGTTATCGACCCCGAGCAGCTTGCCGAAATCGCCGTCCAGCCCGAAGAAACGACGCAGGTCGGGGTCTTTCGGGTCTTTCGCCCTGTCCATCGCGTCGGCCCGGGTGATGCCGAGGATCTCCGCCTCCAGCATTGCGAAATGCACCCATTTCACCAGCCGCGTCCAGGCCTCGTCACCCTGGCGCGTGAAGGCGCCGAGCGGTTCGAGCCCGCCGATCGTCTCCGGTAGGAACATCCAGTCGCCGGGCCGCTTCATCGTCGAGCGCGCGGCGGCGACCGAGCCGCCGTCGTCGGTGTAGCCGTCGCAGCGCCCGGCATCGGCGGCGGCAAAGGCTTCCTCCGGCCGCTCGAACAGCAGCGTGTTGATCTTGATGTTGTGGGCACGGTTGTAGTCGGCGATGTTGGTTTCCAGCGTGGTGCCGGTGAGCACGCAGATGGTGGCACCGTTCAGCTCGGGAAGATGCGCGACATTCAGGCTCTTGCGCACCATGAAGGTCTGGCCGGTGTAGAAATTCACCGCCGGTTCATCCAGTCCGAGCTGCGTGTTGCGGATGAAGCTGTATTCGGAATCGCGGATCAGCACGTCGATCTCGCCCGACTTCAGCACGGAGAAGCGTTCCTTGGAGGTGGTGCCGATGAACTTCACCTTGTCCGGCGCACCGAGCACGGCATCCGCAATCGCGCGGCACCATGCCACGTCCAGCCCCTGCCACGTTCCGCCTGCGTCCTGATAGGCATAGCCCGGGATGCCGGTATCGACGCCGCACACCAGTTGCCCGCGGCCCTTGACAGCCTTGAGCGTCGGACTGTCCGCCGGCGCCTGGGCGCGCGCGCTGCCGGCGAACCCCAGCAGGGCCGCCGCCAGTGCGCCGATCATCGCGGCCCGTTTCACGATGCCTGTCATTGCGCATCTCCCCCTTCCGCTGTTGCCACCGCCGGCACCGGCCGTGCATGCCGCGTGCCAGACTGCCGGCGGGCGAGGATTGACACACAGGCGCGCGAAGAAGGCAAATGCGAAAGCGGGCAAGCGAGGGAGGGAACGATGCTCGATCTGGCCGACTGCCGGGTGCGGCTGGCGACGACGCTGCTGTCGGACGTGCTGGACGGCATGGGATGGCGCGCCCAGGCGCTGCCGCCGCGCATCCGTCCGCTGGACGAGGGCAAAGTGCTCGCCGGATGGGCACGCACGGCTCTGTTCATGGACGTTCACGAGGTGGTGGCGGGCGAGAACCCCTACGCCCTGGAGATCGCCCTGATCGACGATCTGCTGCCCGACGAAATTCCCGTCTTCGCCTGCGGCGCCAGCGGGCGGATCGCGCCGTGGGGCGAATTGCTCAGCACCGCGGCACAGGCGCGCGGGGCGGCAGGGGCGGTGATGGATGGCCTGGTCCGGGACGTGCGCGCGATCCGTGGCATGGGGTTCCCGGTGTTCCACGGCGGCATCGGCCCGCTCGATAGCAAGGGCCGCGGCAAGGTCATGCAGTGCGACGTGACCATCGCCTGCGCCGGCGTGGAGGTGCGGCCCGGCGACTTCATCTTCGGCGATGCCGACGGCGTGATCGTGGTGCCGCGCGCGATCGCCGCCGAGGTCGTCGCCGGTGCCCTGGCCAAGCGCGCGGGCGAGGAGGAGACGCTGGCGGCACTCAAGGCGGGCGAGAAGCTCGCCGCGGTGTTCGACCGCACCGGGATCCTCTAGAGAGGCGGCGAACCGGCAGGGAAGATGGCATGATCCGCACGATCGAACGCGAGGAGCTGGATTTCCTCGCGACCGGCGCCTGGATTCTCGGTACCGGCGGCGGCGGCTCGCCGTATCTGTCGTTCCTCAACATGCGCCGTCTCTATGCCGGGGGCGTGCGCGTCGCGCTGCTCGACCCCGATGCGCTCGACGATGACGAAGCGGTCGCCGTGGTGTCGAACATGGGCGCGCCGCTGGTCGGGCAGGAGCGGCTGGCGGACCCCGATTTCGCCACGCGGCCGGTGCGCATGATGGAGGCGTATCTCGGCCGCCGCTTCCGCGCCGTGATGGCGGTGGAGATCGGCGGCGGCAATGCCTTCCAGCCGCTCCTGGTCGCCGCCCGCACCGGTCTGCCGGTGGTCGATGCCGATGCGATGGGCCGCGCCTTTCCGGAAGCGCAGATGACCAGTTTCGCCATTGCCGGCCTGACCTGCTTTCCGCTCACGCTCGCCGACATCCGCGACAATGAAGTGATCGTCGCGCGTGCCGACGGCTGGAAATGGATGGAGCGGATCAGCCGCAAGGTATGCACCGAGGTCGGCTCGATCGCCGCCACCTGCAAGGCGCCGCGCAGCGGGGCCGAGGTGAAGCGGCACGCCATCCTGCGCACCACGACGCAGGCGATCCGGCTCGGCGCTGCGGTGCATGCGGCGCGGCGCCGCCATGACGATCCGGTGGCGGCAACCCTGAAGGCGGGCGACGGAAAAATGGTCTTCCGCGGCAAGATCGCCGATGTGCAGCGCCGCACCACGGAGGGGTTCCTGCGCGGCACCGCCCGCGTCGAGGGGCTGGACGACGATCGCGGCAGCCGCTTCGATCTGGCGTTCCAGAACGAATTCGCCGTCGGCTGGCGTGACGGCGCGGTCGCGGTGACGACGCCGGACCTGATCGCCGTGCTCGACAGTGTCTCCGGCGAAGCGGTGGGAACGGAGAGCCTGCGCTATGGCCAGCGGGTCACCGTCATCGCTCTGCCGGCCCCGCCCATCCTGCGCACGCCGCGCGGGCTTGACCATGTCGGCCCGCGCGCCTTCGGGCACGACACCGACTATGTCAGCCTGTTCGGCGCGGCGGACGCAGGATGCGCGGCATGAGGCGCATCGGCATCGATGTCGGCGGCACCAACACCGATGCGGTGCTGATCGACGGCGGCAGCGTCCGCCACGCGGTCAAGACCGCGACCACGGCCGATGTGCTCGGCGGCATCCGCACCGCGCTCGCAGAGTTGCGGGACGCCGACGGCGGGGCGGCGGCGGACGTGCAGGCGGTGGTGATCGGCACCACGCATTTCACCAACGCGGTGATCGAGCGGCGGGCATTGCAGCGGGTCGGTGCGCTGCGCATCGGTCTGCCGGCGAGCGCCAGCCTGCCGCCCTTCGTCGATTGGCCGGAGGATCTCGCTGCGCTGGTCGGCGGCGTCGTCGCGATGGTGCCGGGTGGGCACGAATATGACGGGCGGCCGCTGGTGCCGCTCGATCATGGCGCGGTGCGCGATGCCGCGAAACGGATGGCCGATGCCGGGCTGCGCAGCATCGCCATCACAGCGGTGTTCTCGCCGCTGACGGCGGCCTGCGAGATCGAGGCCGCACGGATCGTGCGGGAGGAAATTCCCCACGCCGCCCTGACGCTTTCGCACGAACTCGGCCGCATCGGCCTGCTGGAGCGCGAGAACGTCACCCTGCTCAATGCCTGCCTGCAGGATCTCGCCGCCCACGCGACCGCGGCCTTCGCCGCCGCGCTGGCAGAGAGCGGGATCGCGGCGCCGCTCTATCTGACGCAGAACGACGGCACCATCATGCATGCCGATCTGGCGCGGCGCTTCCCGGTGTACAGCTTCGCCTCCGGCCCCACCAACAGCATGCGCGGCGCCGCCTTCCTGTCGGGTCTGGCGGAGGGGGTGGTGGTCGATGTCGGCGGCACCACCACCGATATCGGCTACCTGAAGGGCGGCTTCCCGCGTGAGGCCAATGCCGCGGTCGCGATCGGCGGCGTGCGTACCCTGTTCCGCATGCCCGACCTGCTTTCCCTCGGCCTCGGCGGCGGGACGGAGATCGCCGCCGACGGCAGCCGCGTCGGCCCGCGCAGCGTCGGCTTCCGTCTTGCCGAAGCGGCACTCGTCTTCGGCGGCGATACACTGACGGCGACCGACATCGCCGTCGCCGCCGGCCGTGTCACGCTCGGCGATCCGCGCCGCGTCGCCGCGCTCGCGCCCGGCTTCACCGCCGCCCTGCTCGCGCGCATGGGCGCGATGATCGAGGAAGGCGTCGATCGCATGAAGACGGAGGCAGGCGATGTCACCCTGCTTGCGGTCGGCGGCGGCAGCTTCCTGATCCCCGATCGCGTCGCCGGCTGTGACGCGGTGGTGCGCGTCGCGCACCACGCCGTCGCCAACGCCGTCGGCGCCGCGATCGCGCAGGCGAGCGGGGAGGTCGATCAGGTGTTCACCGGCCTCGGCCGCGACGCCGCCATCGCCGCCGCGACCGCGGAGGCGGAGCGTCGCGCCGTCGCCGCCGGCGCCGCAGCGGCAACCCTGCGCCTCGTCGAGATCGAGGACATCCCGCTCGCCTATCTCCCCGGCGAGGCGCGGCGCGTGCGCGTGCGCATGATCGGCGATATCGGCGCGCCGGCCGGCGGCTGATGCCGGCCGCCGCGCCGGCGGCGTCAGCGCACCGCGGAGAAGGGGGTGGGCGTCAGCATCTGGCTCGCGGCATTGGCGAGGATCGCGCCATCCTTCTCGCTCTCCGCGCGCGCCGCCTGCCAGGCCGGATCGGCCTGAAAGGCGTTCCATTTGCGTTCCCGCTCGGCGAGGCTTTCCCAGGCGAGCAGATAGATCAGCTCCTGGTTGCTCTCCCCGATCAGCGTGGTCCAGAAGCCGGCCTGACGGATGCCGTGCTTTTCCCACAGTTTCAGCGTGTGGTTCTCGAACCGCGCCAGCAGCGCCGGCAGCTTGCCGGGCACGCAGCGATAGGTGCGCATTTCGTGGATCATCGGGCGTCTCCTCCTGCCAGAGCGCGCGCCATAACCCATCGCGGCATCGCTCGCCAGCCGCGCCGCTACGGCGCCGCCGCCGCCACGCTGGTCGGCGCCGGGCCGAGCAGGGCGGCGGCATAGGCGGTGGGATCATGGATCAGGCGCTGCGCCGCCAGCAGATCGAGCGGTCCGCCCTCCGCCGCCGGGCAGGCGGTGCGGATCGCCAGGATCTCGGTGGGCGAAAGCGGCGTCCGCGCCGCGCGGTGGCGGGCCAGTGCCGCGGCCATCGGCTGCACGCCATGCGCGAGCCGCCCGAGCTGGTGCAGCAGCGGCGGCGCGCCCTCGCTGGTGCAGACCTGCGGCAGCACGCCCAGCCCCTGCACCGGCCAGCCGAGCGGCGCGATCAGCCGGCTCCAGCTCACGAACAACTCGCCGCCGTCGGGCAGCGGTGCGATCGTCTGCACCAGGCCCTTGCCCAGGGTCGCGCTGCCCACCACCACCGCGCGGTGCTGGTCGGCCAGCGCCGCGGCCAGAATCTCCGCCGCACTGGCCGAGGTGCCATCGACCGCGACCACCACCGGCAGCCCCGCTGCCATGTCGAAGCCGTGCGCGACGAAGCGGTGCAGCGCCGCCTTGTCGCGGCCCTCCGTGGTCGCCACCACGCCCTCGGCGAGCAGCACCGCCGCCGCCGCCACCGCCTCGCGCAGCACGCCGCCGCGGTTGCCGCGCAAATCCAGCACGATGCCGCGGACGCGGCGGGTGCCGGCCAGCCCCTCGGCCAGCGCATCGGCCAGCCGCGCCCCGGTGTCGATGGCAAAGGCGCTGATGCGCAGCACCAGCACGTCGCCGTGCCAGTCGGTCCGGACCGTGCGTGGCGGCACCAGAACCCGTTGCAGCGTCACGTCGAGCGGCGCGGCACGCAGCCGGCGCAGCGTCAGCACCACCTGCGTCTCCTCCGGCCCGGCCAGCAGTGCCGCCGCCGTCTCCGCCGTCTGGCCGCGCAGGGTCCGTCCGTCCACCGCCAGCACGCGGTCGCCGGCGCGCAGATCAGCGGCGGCGGCCGGGCCGTCCGGTGCGATGTCGTCGAGCACGAAGCCGCCGTCGCGCGTCGCCACGATGGCAGCGCCGATGCCGGCGGTGCCGGCGCGATGCACCCGGTCGGCATCCGCCTCCGCCGGCGGGACATAGCGCGAATAGGGGTCGAGATGCAGGCACAGTTCATCGAGCAGCGCCCGCACGATGCCCTGCGTCCCGGCCTGGCGCACCGGCTCCGCGGCATCGAAGGCGGCACGCACCAGCGCCGCCACCCCCCCCCCCAGCCGGCGGCGTCGTCGGCGGCGGGTGCCGGGCGGAGCGCCAGCAGCTGGCCGGCGAAAACAAGCCGCAGCAGGCCGCCCTGCAGCTCCGTGTGCAGCCGTCCGTCCAGTGCCGCGAGGCCGCCGAGCGTCCAGAACGCCAGCGTCGGGACCGGCTCCGGCTCCAGGATGCGCGGTTCCATGAAGGCGAAGGCGGTGGCACAGACCTCGGCGACCAGCCGGGTGTTGAGGTGGCGCCCCAGCACCGCAGGGTCTCCCCGCGCCGACAGCGGCAGCAATCCGAGCAGCAGCAGCACCAGCGCGCGCTTCACCGGCCTCGCCCGTGTCTCCTCGTCGCCGTCCGGCCGCGGGGCCCGGAGATGCCACCGGTGATGCCCTGGGGCATGCCCTGCAGGATATGGAACACGAGGCCGCCGGTGATCGGCGTCGCCTCAGCCAGCCGCACCTCCACTTCCTGCGCGAGCCGGAAGATGAAGCGCGTGCGGCGGCCGGTCAGCGTGGCGGCGGTCTCATCGTGCATCCAGAAATCGTCCGGCAGGGACGAGAGCGGGACGAGTCCGCTCGCGCCATTCTGCGGAATAGTGACGAAAAGTCCGAACCGGGTCACGCCCGAAATGCGTGCCGGGAACTGCGCGCCCACCTTGTCTGCCATGAACGCGGCGAGGTAGCGGTCGATCGCCTCGCGTTCGGCCAGGGCGGCGCGCCGTTCGGCCGCCGTGATATGCGCGCCGGTCTCCGCGAACCGCGCCGCTTCGGCGGCATCGAGGCCGTCCGCGCCGAGGCCGAGGCCGGCGATCAGGGCGCGATGCACCAGCAGGTCGGCATAGCGGCGGATCGGGCTGGTGAAATGCGCATAGGCCGGCAGGGCGAGGCCGAAATGGCCGATATTGTCCGGGCTGTATTCGGCCTGGCTCTGACTGCGCAGCATCACCTCGTTGACCAGCAGCGCCTCCGCCGTAGATCGGA
>JAJZNE010000180.1 GCA_021847995.1 Pseudomonadota bacterium
CCGGAAGCCTGCCGGCGCCGGCCGATGCCGGTACGCTGACGCAGGGCCTGGCGCGCACGCCGGCGGATGCCCTGCCATGACGCGGCGCACGGCACCGCTGCTCGGCATCGTGCTGCTGCTCGGGGGTTGCAGCGATTTCCTGACCCGGCTGTCGGAAGTGGGTGGGCCGCCGAAAATGACCCGCACCGCCGATCTGACCAAGGATCCCAACTATCCGAACGCGAAGGTGCCGATGCCGGTGCCCGAAGTGGTCGCGGTGCAGGCGAATTCGCTGTGGCGGCCGGGCGGCCGGCAGTTCTTCAAGGACCAGCGCGCACACGCGGTCGGCGACGTGCTGACGATCCTGATCAACGTCAACGATGTGGCCAACGAGATGAACAATACCAGCATCACGCGCAACGGCAACGAGGGCATGCAGGTGCCGAGCCTGTTCGGGCTGGAGAACGTGGTCCCGCGCGTGCTGCCGCATGTCAGTTCATCGAGCCTGGTCAACACCGGCAGTTCCAACTCCAACATCACGCTCGGCCAGATCCAGCGCAACGAGCAGGTGACGACCAGCCTTGCCGGCGTAATCACGCAGGTTCTGCCGAACGCCAACATGGTGGTGGTGGCGCGCCAGCAGATGCGGGTGAACGGAGAGATGCGCGAACTGGTGGTGACCGGCATCGTGCGGCCGGAGGATATCGCCAGCGACAACACCGTGCTGCACGACCGGCTGGCGGAGGCGCGCATCGTTTATGGCGGCCGCGGCACCATGTCCGACCAGCAGATGCCGCGCTACGGCCAGCAACTGCTCGATGCGCTGATGCCGTTCTGAGGCGGGGCGGCGCGCCTTACAGTTTTCCCAGTACCGCCGCGGCGGCGGGCCTGCCGTCCAGCGTGGTGACGCCATCGAGCCAGGGGCGGATCGCATCCTTGTGCCCCTTCGCCCAGGCGGCGGCGGCCTTTGCCGGATCGAGCCGGCGGGTCAGGATCAGGTTCATCATCTCGTCCTCGCCCTGCAGCGTGAATGCCTCATTGCCGAGCAGCTTCGTCGCGTTCGGGCAGGTTTCGGCATAGGCGGTGCGGACATTGGTATAGACGCTGGCCGCCCCCTGATCCGGCCCGAACGTGTCGTCGCCCCCCGACAGATAGGCGATTTTGTAGAGCACATTCATCGGGTGCGGCTCCCACCCCAGGAACACGATCGCGCGGTGGGCGCGGTAGTCCTTGTCGAGCTGGGCCAGCATGCCCTGCTCGCTGCTCTCGACCAGTTGGAACTTGCCCAGCCCGTCGCGGTCGGCGCGGATCAGGTCGAGCACATGACGGTTGCCGTCATTGCCCTGCTCGATGCCGTAGATGCGGAAATTCAGCTCCCTGGCGAAATCGTGGATGTCGGCGAAGCTGTGCAGACCCCGGTCATACAGGTACTGCGGCACCGCCAGCGTGTAGCGTGCCCCTGACAGGTTGGGGCCGAGCACGTCGATCGACTTGTCCTCCACGAACGGCTTGCGGTCCTGTTCCATTGCCGGCATCCAGTTGCCGAGGAAGGCATCGACCTCCCCGCTCTTCAGCGCCTGATAGGTGCCGGGGATCGTGAGCGCCACCGTGCGCGGCTGGTAGCCGAGGTCGCGCAACAGCAGCGCCGTCAGCGCCGTGGTCGCCGCCACGTCGGTCCAGCCGATATCGGCGAGGCGCAGCGTCCTGCACGCCGCCGGGTCGTCGGCATGGGCGGCGGCGGCGCCAAGGCCATAGAGGGCGGCGGCGGCAAGCATGGTTCGGCGCATCGAAGGGGCTCCCTGCCTCTGGCCCGCCGGGCGGCGGGCGGCGCACTGCACATCAGCCGGAGCATGCCTGGCAAGCCTTGCCGGATCATGGCCACCGGATGGCGGCGGCGGACATCATGCCGCGCCGTGTTGCACCGCCGCCCGGAAGCGGGCAGAGATGCGCGCTCATGCCGGAACCGCGAGACCGGACCCGCCCCGCGATGCAGCGTTTCTCCTTCCTGTCCCTGATCGGCCACGCCCTGCGCGGCCATGCCGGCTGGCAGCAACAGTGGCGGACGCCGGAACCGAGGCCGGCCTATGACGCGGTGATCATCGGCGGCGGCGGGCACGGCCTCGGCACCGCCTACCACCTTGCCCACGATCACGGGATGCGCAACATCGCGGTGCTGGAGCGCGGCTGGATCGGCGGCGGCAACACCGGGCGCAACACCACCATCATCCGCTCCAACTACCTGTTCGACGAGAGTGCCGCGCTCTATGACCATGCCCTGCAAATGTGGGAGCGGCTGAGCCGGACGCTCGACTACAACGTCATGTTCAGCCCGCGCGGGGTGATGATGCTGGCACACACGCACCACGACGTGCAGGTGCTGCGGCGGCACGTCCACGCCAACCGCGCCAACGGCATCGACAATGAATGGCTGACGCCGGAGGCGGCGCAGGCGTTCTGCCCGCCGCTCAACATCGCGCCGACCCTGCGCTATCCGGTGCTGGGCGCGGCGTTGCAGCGGCGCGGCGGCGTCGCGCGCCACGATGCGGTGGCGTGGGGCTATGCCCGCGCCGCCGACGCGCTCGGCGTCGATATCCTGCAGAACTGCGAGGTGACGGCGATCCGGCGCGACGCCGACGGCGCCGTCTCGGCCGTGGAGACGACGCGCGGCACCATCCGCACCGGCCGGGTCGGCATCGTCGCGGCGGGACATTCCAGCGTGGTCGCGGCGATGGCCGGGCTGCGCCTGCCGCTGGAGAGCTTCCCGTTGCAGGCGCTGGTCAGCGAGCCGGTGAAGCCGGTGCTGCCCTGCGTCGTCATGTCCAACACCGTCCACGCCTACATCAGCCAGTCCGACAAGGGTGAACTGGTGATCGGGGCCGGTACCGACGCCTATGTCTCCTACAGCCAGCGCGGCGGGCTGCACGTGACGACCGAGACGCTGGCGGCCATCTGCGAGCTGTTCCCCACGTTCCGCCGTCTGCGCATGCTGCGCAACTGGGGCGGCATCGTTGATACCACGCCGGACCGCTCGCCGATCATCGCGCGCACGCCGGTCCCCGGCCTCTACATCAACTGCGGCTGGGGCACCGGCGGGTTCAAGGCGACGCCGGGCTCGGCGCACGTCTTCGCCTGGACGATGGCGAAGGACGCGCCGCATCCGATCAACGCCGCCTTCACGCTGGAACGGTTCCGCGACGGCGCCCTGATCGACGAAGCTGCGGCCGCCGCCGTGGCCCATTGAGGAACGCCGCACGATGCTGCTGATCGACTGCCCGTATTGCGGCCCGCGCCCGGAGATCGAGTTCACCTATGGCGGAGAGGCCCATCGCGCCCGCCCGGCCGACCCGGCGGCGCTGTCGGATGAGGAATGGGCCGGATACCTCTATCTGCGCCGCAACCCGAAGGGCCGGCACGCCGAGCGCTGGCGGCACGCGCATGGCTGCGGGCGCTTCTTCAATGCGCTGCGCGACACGGTGAGCGATGCGTTCCTGGCCACCTACCGCGTGAACGAAACGCCGCCCCCGCCGACGATCGGGCCGGAGGCGGCGGCGTGAGGGCGGGCGGAACGGTGCAGGCATGATCGGCGCGTTCCGTACCCCCTCGGGCGGCCGGATCGACCGCGCCCGGCCGCTGCGCTTCAGCTTCGACGGGCGCGTCCATCACGGTGCCGCGGGCGACACGCTCGCCTCTGCGCTGCTGGCCAACGGCGTGCATCTGGTCGGCCGCTCGTTCAAATACCATCGCCGCCGCGGTATTCTCGGCGCCGCGGCGGAGGAGCCGAACGCGCTTGTCACGGTCACACGCGACGCGGCCCGCAGCACGCCCAACCTGCGGGCAACGCAGGTGGAACTGTTCCAGGGGCTGCGGGCGGACAGCCAGAACCGCTGGCCCTCGCTCGATCACGACGCCAGCGCGGTCGCCAACCTGCTGGCGCCGCTGCTGCCGGCCGGGTTCTACTACAAGACCTTCAAGTTCCCCGCCTGGGCCTGGCGGCGGCTCTATGAGCCGGCGATCCGCGCTGCCGCCGGGCTGGGCCGCGCGCCGGCGCATCCCGACCCCGACCGCTACGCGCAGCGCTATGCCCATTGCGACGTGCTGGTCGTCGGCGCCGGCCCCGCCGGTCTCGCTGCCGCCACGCTCGCGGCCGAGTCCGGCGCGCGCGTCATCCTGTGCGACGAGCAGGCGGAGATGGGCGGATCGCTGCTGGCGGAGAGCGCCGCCACCATCGACGGACGGCCGGCGCAGGGCTGGCTTGCCGCAACGCTGGCGGCACTCGCCCGCCATCCGCGCGTCACGCTGCTGGCACGCACCACCGCCTTTGGCTGCTTCGCCGGGAACATGGTGGCGCTCGATGAGCGGGTTACCGATCATCTGGCGGCACCGACGCCTGGCCTGCCACGCCAGCGGCTGTGGCTGGTCCGTGCGCGCCAGGTGGTGGTCGCCGCCGGCGCCCTGGAACGGCCGCTCGTGTTCCCCCACAATGATCGGCCTGGCATCATGCTCGCCGATGCCGCGCGCACCTATCTGATGCGTTACGGCGTGCGCGTCGGCCGCCGCGCGGTGGTGGCGACGGCGCATGACAGTGCCTATGACGCGGCGCTCGCGCTGCATGCGGCGGGGGTCGCGATCGCCGCCATCGCCGATCAGCGCCCCACCCCTGGGGCGGCGGCGGAGCGGGTGCGTGCCGCCGGGATCGCCGTGCGGTCGGGCTGCGTGGTCGCGACGACCGGCGGGCGGCAGCGGGTTGCATGGGCCGGGCTGATGCCGGCAGGCGGCGGGGCGACGGAACCGGTGCCGTGCGATACGCTGCTGATCTGCGGCGGCTGGACGCCGAGCGTGCATCTGGTCAGCCAGGCGCGCGGCGCGCTGCGGTTTGCGCCGGAGACACAGGCTTTCGTGCCGGATCGGCCGGTGCCCGGCCAGCACCCGGCCGGCGCCTGCCGCGGCGTGTTCGGACTCGCCGCCGCGCTGGCCGACGGGGCCGCCGCCGGCGAGGCCGCTTCCCGCGCGACCGGCCATGGCGGCGCACGGCCGTGGCGGGGCGCGGTGTCGGGCGACACCGCATGGACCGGCGGCGGGGCGCCCGGCCTTGCCCCCGGCGTCGGCGCCGGCCGGGCCTTCGTCGATTTCCAGAATGACGTCACCGCCAAGGACGTGCAGTTGGCGACGCGGGAAGGGTTCCGCGCGATCGAGCACGTCAAGCGCTACACCACCGCCGGCATGGCCACCGATCAGGGCAAGACGGCGAACCTCAACACGCTCGGCATCGCCGCGGCGGCGCTGGCGCGGCCGATGGCCGAGGTCGGGCTGACCACGTTCCGCATGCCCTACACGCCGGTCCCCTTCGGCAGCCTGGCCGGAGCGGCGCGCGGCGACCTGCTCGACCCGGTGCGGCGGACGCCGCTCCATGACCGGGCGGCAGCTCTGGGCGCGGTGTTCGAGGATGTCGGCCAATGGCGTCGCGCCCGCTTCTTTCCCCGGAGCGGCGAGGACATGGCGGCGGCAGTGGCGCGGGAATGCCGGGCCGTCCGTACCGGAGCCGGCCTGTTCGACGCCTCCACCCTCGGCAAGATCGAGGTTGCGGGGCCCGATGCGGCCCGGTTCCTGGACCGGTTCTATGCCAGCGCCGTCGCCGCGCTGCCGACCGGACGCTGCCGCTATGCCGTGCTGTGCCGCGAGGACGGGTTCATCATGGATGACGGCATCATCGCCCGCCTCGCCGCCGACCGCTTCCACGTCACCACCACCACCGGCGGCGCGGCGCGGGTGCTGGCGATGATGGAGGATTATCTGCAAACCGAATGGCCGGAGCTGGAGGCGTGGGTCACCTCCGTCACCGAGCAATGGGCGGTGCTCGCCGTGCAGGGCCCGCGGGCGCGGGCGGTGCTGGCGCCGCTCGTCGATGGCGTCGACCTCGGCACCTTTGTGCATATGCGGATGGCGGAGGGGCGGGTCGCCGGCGCGCCGGCGCGGCTGATGCGCGTCTCCTTCACCGGCGAAACCGGCTTCGAGGTCAATGTGCCGGCGGATTTCGGCCCGGCAGTGTGGGATGCGACGCTGGCCGCCGGGCAGGCGCACGGCCTCACCCCGTACGGCACGGAGGCGATGCATGTCCTGCGCGCGGAGAAGGGCTACATCGTGGTCGGCCAGGACACCGACGGCACGGTGACGCCCGACGATGCCGGGCTCGGCTGGACGGTCGGGCGGGCGAAGGCGGATTTCGTCGGCAGGCGCTCGCTCGCCCGCGCCGCGATGGCGGCACCGGGCCGGCGGCAACTGGTCGGCCTGCTGACGGAAGACGGGATGCGCACGCTGGAGGAAGGGGCGCAACTGGTGGCCGACCCGCACGAGGGACCGCCGATGCGGGTGCTCGGCCATGTCAGCTCCGCCTATCACAGCGCCACGCTCGGGCATCCGATCGCGCTCGCCCTGCTGACCGACGGGCGGGCGCGGACCGGTGAGCGGCTGTTCGTGGCGATGCCGGAGGGTGCGGTGCCGGTGCGGGTCACCTCCCCGGTGTTCTACGACCCGGAGGGAGCGCGGCTGCATGGCTGAACTGCTCCGCACTCTGCCGCTGGCCGACTTTGCGCCGCTGACGGGCCGGCCGGTGCGGCTGGTTGCCGCGGCCCCGGCGGCGCGTTTCGTCCTGCGCGCCCGCGGCCCGGCGGCCGCCGCCGCGGCGCCGGCACTGGGCACCCCGCTTCCCGCCATCGCCTGCCGCGCCGCCGTCGCCGGCGAGCTCGCGGCGCTGTGGCTCGGCCCCGACGAATGGCTGCTGCTGGCGCCGGCGGCGGCAGGGGCGGCGCTGCACGCCCGGCTGGTGGCGGCCCTGGGGGGGATGGCGCATGCGCTGACCGATATCGGCCACCGCCAGGGAGCGATGCTGCTCTCCGGTCCCGCGGCCACGGCCACGCTGAACGCCGGCTGCCCGCTGGATTTTGACCCGGAGGCATTCCCGGTTGGCATGTGCACGCGCACCGTTCTCGCCCGCGCGGAAGTCGTGCTGTGGCGAACCGGGGCGGAGGCATTCCGGATCGAGGCGGGGCGGTCCTTCCTCCCCTATGTCTGGCGGTTCCTGGAGGAAGCGGCGACCGCTTCCGCGGCCGCATGAGGACGGCAGTTGAGCGGCGGACCGGGGCGGATTATCGTCAATTCATGGCCAGGCGTGAGTGGCTCCAATTTCCGGCGGGCGGCGGATGAACGCGGTGCTGTTCGACACCCTCGCCTTTGCGCGGCGGATGGAGGCGGTCGGTTTCACGCGCGCCCAGGCCGAGGCGATGGCCGAGGAACAGGCCAAGCTGATCGATGAACGCCTGGCCACCAAAACCGACATCGAACGCATCCACGCCGATATCGATGCCCTGCGCCAGGAAACCAAGGGAAACATCGAACGCCTTCGCCAGGAAGCCGAGGCCAATATCGACCGACGGCGGCGGGAAACTGCGGCTGAAATCGAGCGCCTGCGGCAGGAAACCACGGCTGATATCGAACGGCTGCGGCAGGAAACCAGGGAGAATATCGAACGGCTGCGGCAGGAAACCGCTTCCGGCATGGAATCCCTTCGGTTGACCAACCGGTCTGATCTTGCCGAAAGCCGCTGGGAAGTCGTGAAGTGGACGATCGGCGCGATCGGGGTGCAGACCGTGGTGATCATCACCGCCGTGATCGCTCTCGCACGATCGCTGCTGCACTGAGCAACCATCCGGGGGTCGGCGTCATGTGCCCACCTGTGTCGCCTCAGTGACCAGCGTCTTCGAGCTGTTCAAGATCGGCATCGGCCCGTCCTCCTCGCATACCGTCGGCCCGATGAAGGCCGCCGCGGCTTTCGTGGCCGGGCTTGCCGCGCGCGGCGCGCTGACGCGGGTCGCCGCGCTGCGCGTCGAATTGTTCGGCTCACTCGCCTGGACCGGCGCCGGCCATGGTACCGCCCGCGCCGTGCTGCTCGGCCTCGCCGGCGAGGCGCCCGACCGGATCACGCAGGACCGTGCCGCGGCGATCGTCGCCGGAGCCGAGGGGGAGCACCGCCTGGCGCTCGGCGGCCAGCAGATGGTCGTCTTCGACCCGGCGGCCGACATCGTCTTCGACCGCGCCGCGCCGACGCCGATGCATCCCAACACCCTCGCCCTCACTGCCTGCGACGCCGCCGGCGGCGTGCTGGCGGTGGAACGCTGGTGCTCGGTGGGCGGCGGCTTCGTGGTGCCGGAGGCGGAAGCCGGGCAGGCCGCGCCCGACAGCATCCCCCTGCCCTACCCGTTCCGCTCCGCCGCCGAACTGCTGGCGATCGGTGCCCGCACCGGCCTGTCCTTCGCCGAGATCGTGCTGGCGAACGAGTGCGCGCGCCGGCCGATCGCGGCGGTGGAGGCGCATCTCGACGCGGTGATCGCGACGATGATGGACTGCATCGACCGCGGCATGGCAGCCGAGGGCGAACTGCCCGGCCGGCTGCGCGTGCGCCGGCGGGCCGGGGCGCTGCGGGCGCGGCTGGAGGCCGACCGTTTCCGCAACGTGCGCAATCCGCACGAGATGATGGACCATGTCAGCCTGTTCGCGATCGCCGTGAACGAGGAGAATGCGGCCGGCGGCCGGGTCGTCACCGCGCCGACCAATGGCGCGGCGGGCGTGGTGCCGGCCGTGCTGCGCTACTATCGCGATTTCTGCACCGGCGCCGGCCCGGCGGGTCTGCGCGGCTTCCTGCTGACGGCGACCGCGATCGGCGGGCTGTTCAAGCTCAATGCCTCGATCTCCGGGGCCGAGGTGGGTTGTCAGGGTGAGGTCGGGGTCGCCTGCTCGATGGCGGCGGCGGGACTGGCGGCGGCGCTCGGCGCCACCAACGCCCAGATCGAGAACGCCGCCGAGATCGGCATGGAGCACCATCTCGGCATGACCTGCGATCCGGTGGGCGGCCTCGTGCAGATCCCGTGCATCGAGCGCAACGCCTTCGGCGCGGTCAAGGCGATCAACGCCGCCTCGCTCGCGCTGCGCGGCGACGGCGCGCACTACGTCTCGCTCGACCAGGTGATCGCGACGATGCGCCGGACCGGGGCCGACATGCACGCGAAATACAAGGAGACCTCGCAGGGCGGCCTGGCGGTGGCGTTTCCCGAATGCTGAACGCGGGCGCCGCCGATTTGCGCCGCCCGCGCGGCGGGGACTAAGGTCGGCCGCATCCCCCCGCAACGTCAGGGAGAGCACGCATGCCAGACGCGGAGATACCGCCGGTCGGTCGCCGTGGCGCCGGACGTGCCGCGCGGCGCGCTGCGCGCCTCGCGCCGGTGGCGGCTTCGGTGCCGTTCATCACCCGGCGGATCCCGCTCTACGCCGTGCTCAACGACGAGGGCCTCGCCCTGATCGAGCACAATGCCGACACGGTGCTGGAGGAAGTCGGCATCGATTTCAAGGGCGATGCCGAGGCGCTCGCGCTGTGGCGGGAGGCTGGCGCCGGCATCGACGGCGAGCGGGTGCATATCCCGCGCGGCCTGTGCCGCTCGATCATCGCGGCCCATGCGCCGGCGCACTACACCCAGCACGCCCGCAACCCGGCCCGCAGCGTCGTCATCGGCGACGATCATACCGTGTTCGCCCCGGCCTATGGCCCGCCCTTCGTCCACGACCTCGACCACGGCCGGCGCTATGGCACGATCGAGGATTTCCGGAATTTCGTCAGGCTCGCCTATCTGTCGCCCTGGCTGCACCATTCCGGGGGCACGGTGTGCGAACCGGTCGATCTGCCGGTCAACAAGCGGCATCTCGACATGGTGTACTCCCACATGCGCTACAGCGACAAGCCGTTCATGGGGTCCGTCACCGCCCCCGAACGCGCCGCCGATACCGTCGCGATGGCGGAAATCCTGTTCGGCGCGGACTGGATCGACCCCGCGACCGGCAGGCCGCGCACCGCCGTGACCAGCCTGATCAACGCCAATTCCCCGCTGGTGTGGGACGCGACCATGCTCGGGGCATTGAAGACCTATGCCCGCGCCAACCAGGCCAACCTGATCACACCGTTCATCCTGGCGGGCGCGATGGCGCCGGTGACGGCGGTCGGCGCCTGCACCGTCACGCTGGCGGAGGCGATGGCCGGCATCGCCTTCACCCAACTGGTCAGTCCCGGTGCGCCGGTGATTCTGGGCAGCTTCTGCTCCTCGATCTCGATGAAATCGGGCGCGCCGACCTTCGGCACGCCGGAGCCGTCGCTGGTGCTGTTCGTCATGGCGGCGCTCGCCCGCCGGCTGGGCGTGCCGTTCCGCTCGGGCGGCGCACTGTGCGCGGCCAAGATCCCCGACGCGCAGGCCGCCTATGAGTCCGCCATGACCATGCTGCCCGCCTGCCTCGCCGGCACCAACTTCATCCTGCACACCGCCGGCTGGCTCGAAGGCGGGCTGGCAATGGGGTATGAGAAATTCGTGATGGACGCCGACCAGGCAGGCATGCTCCAGACGCTTCTGAACGGCGTCGATCTCTCGCCGGGCGGCCAGGCGATGGACGCGATCCGGGAGGTCGGGCCGGGCAGGCACTTCCTCGGCTGCGCCCACACGCAGGCCCATTTCGCCACCGCCTTCCACACCTCCTCGCTCGCCAACAACAACAGTTTCGAACAGTGGGAGGCGGAAGGACGGCAGGACATGG
The DNA here is from genome assembly GCA_021847995.1 of Pseudomonadota bacterium. GTDB lineage: Bacteria > Pseudomonadota > Alphaproteobacteria > Acetobacterales > Acetobacteraceae > JAFKFJ01. Next base: position 10,606 of record JAJZNE010000180.1, read on the forward strand.
CGCAGCGGGCCAATGCGCAGTGGAAGCGCATGCTGCGCGACTATGAGCCGCCGCCGATCGACCCGGCGACGGATGATGCCCTGCTCGACTTCATCGCCCGCCGCAAGGCCGCCTTTCCCGATTCCAACGTCTGACCCTGCCGCCAGCGGAGAATGCCACGATGGCCGACGAGCTCGACCTGAACAGCCTGAACGACGAGGAACTCGTCGGCCAGATGCATGACGACCTGTATGACGGACTGAAGGACGAGATCGAGCAGGCGGTGCATATCCTGCTCGGCCGCGGCTGGCAGCCCTATGACGTGCTGACCCAGGCGCTGGTCGAGGGCATGCGGGTCGTCGGCGAGGATTTCCGCGACGGCATCCTGTTCGTCCCGGAGGTGCTGCTCGCCGCCAACGCGATGAAGGCCGGCATGGCGATCCTGCGTCCGCTGCTGGCCGAGACCGGGGCGCCGAAGATCGGCAAGATGGTGATCGGCACGGTCAAGGGCGACATCCACGACATCGGCAAGAACCTGGTCGCGATGATGATGGAGGGGGCCGGCTTCGAGGTCATCAATATCGGCATCAACAATGCCGTCGAGAACTTCCTCGCCGCGATCGCGGAACATCAGCCCGACATCATCGGCATGTCGGCGCTGCTGACCACCACCATGCCATACATGAAGGTCGTCATCGACACGCTCAAGGAGAAGGGCATGCGCAACGACTTCATCGTCCTGGTCGGCGGCGCACCGCTGAACGAGGCGTTCGCCAACGCGATCGGCGCCGACGCCTATTGCCGCGATGCCGCCGTGGCGGTGGAGACGGCCAAGAACCTGATGGCGCGCCGCCAGGGTTCGGTGCAGGAGCGCGCGCGGGCCTGATGCATCCCGCCGATGCCGTGCCGCGGCAGGGCCGCGCCCGCCCGCCCCTGCGGCGCCGTTCGCTGCGGCGCTGGAGCGTGCGGCACGCGCACGGACTGGCCAGGTTCTATCGCGGGTTCGCGCGCCTGTTGCGGGCGGCGCATCCGTTGTTCGCACGCCTCGGCTACGCGCGGCTGGAGGCGCCCGCCGCCGCCATCGAGCAGGCCGTGAAGGCGACGCTGTTCGACTGCCGGATGTGCGGGCAATGCGTGCTCTCGGCAACCGGTCTCGCCTGTCCGACCAATTGCCCGAAGGGGCTGCGCAACGGTCCGTGCGGCGGCGTGCGCGCCGACGGCTCCTGCGAGGTGCATCCGGCGATGCCCTGCGTCTGGGTCGAGGCCTATGCGGGGGCGCTGGCGATGCGGGCAGGCCCGCCGCTTGGCGCGACGCTGCCGCCTCTCGACCATCGGCGGGCCGGCATGTCGTCGTGGTTGCAGGAAGCGCGCGGCGATGCTGCATCCTGACGATATCGGCCCGACGCCGTCGGCGCCGCTGCCGCCGCTGCCCGGCCATGTCTCCCGCGGGCGGCTGGAGCGGGTACTGCGGCGCGGGGAATTTGCGGTGACGGCGGAGATCAATCCGCCCGACTCCGCCGACCCCGACGAGATCGATCGGCGCATCCGCCCGTTCGAGGGCTGGGTCGATGCGATCAACGCCACCGACGGGTCCGGCGCGCACTGCCACATGTCGAGCGTCGCCGTCTCGGCGCTGCTGATCCGGCTCGGCTATTCGCCGGTGACGCAGATTTCCTGCCGCGACCACAACCGGATTGCGATCCAGGGCAACGTGCTCGGCGCCGCGGCGCTCGGTGTCGCCAACATCCTGTGCCTGACCGGCGACGGCGTGCAGGCCGGCGACCACCCGGATGCGAAGCCGGTGTTCGATCTGGATTCCATCTCGCTGCTGCACACCATTCGCGGGATGCGCGATGACGGCCGGTTCCTGTCGGGGCGGCGGATCACGTTGCCGCCGGCGGTGTTCATCGGGGCCGCGGAAAACCCCTTCGCGCCGCCGCTGGACTACCGCCCGCTGCGGCTGGCGAAGAAGATTGCCGCCGGCGCGCAGTTCATCCAGACGCAGTATTGCTACGACATGCCGGTGATGGCGCGCTTCATGGCGCGGGTGCGCGACCTCGGCCTCGACCGGCGCTGCTTCATCCTGGCCGGATGCGGCCCGCTGGCATCGGCGAAGGCGGCGCGCTGGATCCGGGCCAATATCCCCGGCGTGCATATTCCGGACGCGGTGATCCGGCGGCTGGAGGGCGCGCTCGACCAGCGGGCGGAGGGCAAGCGGGTGTGCATCGAGATCGTGCAGCAGTTGCATGAGTTGCCGGGCATCGCCGGCGTGCATCTGATGGCCTACCGGCAGGAGGACTCGATCGCCGAGATCGTGCATGAAAGCGGCGTGCTGCGCGGGCGCACGCCGTGGCGGCGCGACCTGGTGGCGCGGCTGCAGGCGGTCGAGACGCAGGGGGCGGCGTGACCGGCGCGGTGCCGGCGCGGCATGCCGGTCAGAACCAGTGGAAGCCGTGCGCCATGACCCCGAGGAGGCCGATATAGCCGGTCAGCATGATGCCGAGCAGCCAGCCGAAGTCGCTGCGGTGTTCCACCCGCAGCGTCCGCATCTCCGCCCGCAGGTCGGAGGAGGTCTGCCGCATCTCCGCCCGCAGGTCGGAGGATGTCTGTTGAATCCCGGCCCGCAGGTCGGAGGAGGTCTGCCGCATCTCCGCCCGCAACCCGGCCGGCAGATCGGAGGCGAGATGCCGTATGTCGGCTCGAATTTCGGCAATTCCCAGCTTCGTCGCCGCCGCGATCTCTTCCAGCACCGCGACCCTGGCCGGCAGGTCATTGGGCTTGTCGCTCATCCGCCGCTCCCGTATGCGAAGGCATGGTAATCCGATTCGATCGCGGGCGGCAAGCGTGGCCGGACGAAACCGAAGGAAGCAGACATGACCGAAACCCTCATCACCTCGGCGAAGCGGGAGGTCGTCATCGGGTTCGAGCGGCGCTTCGTCATGATCGGCGAACGCATCAACCCGACCGGGCGCAAGAAGCTCGCCGAGGAAATGGCGGCCGGCGACTATTCGCGCGTGCTGGCCGACGCGGTGGCGCAGGTCGAGGCCGGCGCGCAGATGCTGGATGTCAACGCCGGCATCCCGCTCGCCGACGAGCCGCGCATCCTCGCCGAGTGCATCAAGCTCGTGCAGCAGACCGTCGATGTGCCGCTGTCGATCGACAGTTCCATCGTCGAGGCGCTGGAGGCCGGGCTTGCCGCGTATCAGGGCCGCCCGCTGCTCAACTCCGTCACCGGCGAGGAGGAGCGGCTGGAGCGCGTGCTGCCGCTGGTGAAGAAATACGATTGCGCCGTGATCGCAATCTCCAACGACGAAACCGGCATCTCGGAGGATCCCGACGTGCGCTTCGCGGTCGCGAAGAAGATCGTGGAGCGCGCGCAGGATCATGGCATCCGGCGCGAGGATGTGGTGGTCGATCCGCTGGTGATGCCGGTCGGCGCCATCAACGACGCCGGCCGGCAGCTGATGCGCCTGCTGCGCCGGCTGCGCGAGGAGCTGAAGGTCAACACGTCCTGCGGCGCCTCCAACTTCTCCTTCGGCCTGCCGAACCGGCGCGGCCTCGGCGCGTCCTTCATGCCGATGATGATCGGCGCGGGCCTGACCTCGGCGATCATGAATCCGCTG
>JAJZNE010000118.1 GCA_021847995.1 Pseudomonadota bacterium
ACCTGAACGACGGGGCAGATGCCCCGTCCCCGCCAGTCCCCTCAACCGCCAACGCCGACCACCGCGACGCCTACCAAACGTCCCCGTCCCGGGCGTGTCCTTGCGCGTCCGGCAGCCAAACCATGCCTCCAGAGCAGGCCAAGTGCATGATCCGGGTTAGGTTCCTTTGCAGAGCCTTCGGAGCATCAGGCGGATCGAGGCGAGCCGAACGAAGGCGAGAGCTTTCCGGTTCAGGTCTTCCCAGTCCCTGGCCCGGCGGCGGCAGCGATTGAGCCAGGCAATCGTCCGCCCGACGATCCAGGACTTCGGGAGCACTACGAAGCCGTTGGCGGCATCAGCGCGCTTGACGATCCGGAGCTTGACGCGTCGCAGCACCCGCTTCAGCGCCGTCCGGAACTTCGGTCCCCGGTAGCCGGCATCGGCGTACAGCTTGCGCAGGAACGGGAACAGACCGACCACGGTCGCCGGCAGCAGCTTCCCGCCGTCACGATCCTGGATGTCGGCGGCATGCAAGATGACCTGGAGCACCAAGCCCTCGGTGTCTACCGGCAGCTGGCGCTTCCTGCCGCTGATCTGCTTGCCGGAATCATACCCCGGCGGATCAATCGCGCGCGCCCCTTTTCGCCGCTCCCGACGCTTTGGCCGTCGATGAGCGCCGCCGTCGGGCTGGCCTCGCGCCCAGCCTGCTGGCGGCATTGCACGTAAAGAGCAAAGTGCAGGCGCTCCAGGGTGCCGTCCCGGTGCCAACGGTCGAGGTCGTCGTGCAGCGTGCTGCGCGGCGGCAGATCCTTCGGGATCGCCCACCACTGGCAGCCCGTGCTCAGGATGTTGCTCAGGATGTACAGCAATCGGTTGACGATCTCTCGCTCATCCACGCGGCGAGGCGCGCCGCCGTGCCTGGCCGGTGGGGTCAGCGGGGCCACCAAGGCCCATTCGCCCCTCATTCTGGCTGGCGGCACAGTCCGACAGGTGCCGCGAGCGGCAATGCCGCCTTGACCCGCGTCAAAGAGGCCAAGCCGGCTATCGGGTAGCCATGGCCCGGGAGGGCAGCGAAAGATGGGCGACCATCCCGAACGGTGTGCCGACCGGGGCGTAGAGGCCTTCGCCGGGCGGGTCGTGGTTGTCCTGCTGCTGGGCAGCCTGACTCTGGTTGCCTGGCGGCTCTCGGCCGTCGCTCTCCTGCTCTTCGCGGCCGTCCTCATGGCCATCGCCCTGCGGGGCACGGCGTGGTCCTTCGCGCGCCTGGCAGGCATTGGGGGCGCGACCGCGCTTGCTTTCGTGGTGATCCTATTCCTGACCGGGCTCGGCCTCGCCCTCTGGTTCTTCGGCACGGTCATAGGTGGGCAGCTCGATGAGCTTGCACGCCAAGTTCCCGCCGGGCTGCGCACGGCGACCGGGCGGCTCCAGTCGCACCCTTATGGTCGCTACGCCCTGGAGCAGGCGCAGGGACTTGGCACCGCGGGCATGACGGGCTGGGCAGCGGCGGCCGTGGGCAATGTGGCGCGCGCGTTGACGCGTGGGCTCGGCTACGCGGTCCTGACCTTCTTCGTAGCGATTTATCTGGCCGCCCAGCCGGGGCGCTACCGGAGGATCTGCCTTCAGCTGATCCCGCCCGACTCGCGGCCCCGGGCTGCACGGCTATTCGAGGAGGCAGGCAACATTCTCCGTCGGTGGCTGCTCGGGCAGGCGGTGGTGATGGCGACCGTCGGCACGCTTTCAGGCATTGGCCTTTGGGCGCTGGGGATCGAAGCGGCATTTGCCCTCGGGCTGGTTGGTGGTCTGCTGACCTTCATTCCCTTTGTCGGCGCTGTACTCGCTGCCGTCCCGGCGACCCTCGTCGCGCTCACCCAGGGGCCAGGCTTCGCCGTCCTGGTCGTGCTGATGTACATCGGCGTTCATGTCGTCGAGGGCAATGTCATCACGCCCATGGTGCAGGCCGAGGCGACTGCGCTGCCCCCGGTCCTGTCCCTGCTTTCGACCGTTGCCTTCAGCATTCTGTTCGGCCCCTCGGCGGTGCTGCTGGCCGCGCCCCTGACGCTGCTTCTCCTGGTCGTCATCAAGGTGCTCTATGTGGAGCAGGCGTTGGGTGCACCCGCCTCGCTTTCCGAAGGCTCCGCGCCTGAGCACTCCCGTGAGTTCCAGCCGGAGGCAAGATTGTGACGGCGGAAGCAGGGAAGGCTGGACTTTCCGCCACCGAGGCGGGTGAGCGGCTGCGGCGCAACGGCCCGAACGAACTGCCGCAGGAGCTGCAGCGCAGCGCTGTCCGCATCATTCTCGACGCGGTGCGCGAGCCGATGCTCCAGCTGCTGCTCGCCGCCGGGGTTATCTACCTGTTCCTCGGCGACCCCGCCGAGGCGCTGATCCTGCTCGCCTTCGCCGTCCTCAACGTCGGCCTCGTGGTCATCCAGGAAGGCCGGACCGAGCGGGCGCTGGCGGCGCTCAAGGATCTGACCAGCCCGCGGGCGCTCGTTGTCCGCGACGGCCAGCGCACGCGAATTGCCGGGCGCGAGCTTGTGGTCGGCGATATCGTTGTACTGGCCGAGGGCGACCGGGTGCCCGCGGACGCGGTGCTGCTCGAGGCGAGGCATTTGCAGGCGGACGAATCCTTGCTGACCGGGGAATCGGTCCCGGTCAGCAAATTGGCGGGTGCCGAGGGAGGCGAGGCGCGTCCGGGCGGCGAAGCCGGCCCACTGGTCTGGTCGGGCAGCCTTATCGTCAGCGGCACCGGCCTGGCCCGGGTGACCGCGACCGGTGCCCGCACCGAGATCGGGCGGATCGGCAGGTCGATCGGCGCCGTCGAGAGCGCGCCGACGCCGCTGCAGGTGCAAACAAGGCGGCTGGTGCGGCTGTTCGCGGCGGCCGGGATCGGCGCGTCCACGCTCCTTGCGGTCGCCTATGCGATACTTCGCGGCGGCTGGGTCGAGGCGGCGCTCGCCGGAATCACCCTGGCCATGGCGACCCTGCCCCAGGAATTCCCGGTCGTCCTGACGATTTTCCTGGTGCTTGGGGCGTGGCGCATCTCGCAGCGCCGCGTCCTGGCGCGCCGGTCCGCGGCCATCGAGGCGCTTGGGGCGGCCACGGTGCTCTGCACCGACAAGACCGGCACACTGACCCCGAACCGAATGTCGGTGGCGAGGCTGGTGGCGGGCAGCATGCAACTGGACCTCTCCTCCACGACCGCCGACCTGCCGGAGCGGTTCCACGGCCTCGTCGAGTTCGCCATCCTGGCCAGCCGCCCGGATCCCTTTGATCCCATGGAGCGGGCTTTCCATGACCTCGGCCAGCGTTTCCTTGCCCGCACCGAGCACCTGCACGCCGACTGGACGCTGGCCCAAGACTACCCGTTGGAGCCGGGGCTGCTCGCCATGTCGCAGGTCTGGCGGGCGCGGGGGGAGGACGGCTACGTCATCGCCGCGAAGGGGGCACCGGAGGCCATCGTCGACCTGTGTCACCTCGACCCGGACCAGGCCGAGGCAGTCCGGCGCGATGTCGCCGGGCTGGCGGCGCAAGGATTGCGGGTCCTGGCCGCCGCCAAGGCGAGCTTCGCCGGCCCCGGCCTGCCGCAGGGCCAGCACGACTTCGACTTCGAGTTCCTCGGCCTGCTCGGCCTCGCCGACCCGCTTCGCCCCGGCGTGCCGGAGGCGGTAGGGGCCTGCGCTGCCGCCGGGGTGCGGGTGGCGATGATCACCGGCGATCATCCCACGACCGCCCGCGCCATCGCGCGGCAGGCGGGCATCCCGGCCGAGGAGGTGCTCACCGGCCAGGAGATGGCCGAGTTGGACGATGCGGTCCTGCGCGAGCGCCTCCGCCGGACCTGCGTCTTCGCCCGCATCATGCCGGAGCAGAAGCTCCGCCTCGTGCAGGCCTTCGCCGCCGATAGCGAGGTGGTGGCAATGACCGGCGACGGGGTGAACGACGCGCCCGCCCTGAAGGCCGCGCACATCGGCGTCGCGATGGGCGGGCGGGGAACCGACGTTGCCCGCGAGGCGGCCGCCCTGGTACTGCTCGACGACGACTTCACCACCTTGGTTGACGCGCTGCGGCTGGGGCGGCGTATCGACGACAACCTGCGCAAGGCGATCAGCTACATCCTTTCCGTCCACGTGCCGATCGCGGGCTTGTCGCTGCTGCCGGTACTGCTGGGCTGGCCGCTGCTGCTTGGGCCGGTCCACGTCGTCTTCCTCGAGCTCATCATCGACCCCGTCTCCTCCATCGTGTTCGAGGGCGAACCCGAGGAGGAGGGCGCGATGGTGCGTCCGCCCCGCGACCCGGCGGCGCCGCTGTTCGACCGTGCCCTGCTGGCGCGCGGCCTGCTCCAGGGCGCGGTGGTGCTGGCTGCTGCGGTCGGCGCTTTCCTTGTCGGCACCAGCGGGGCCCAGGGCGAGGAGGTGGCACGGGGGATGGCCTTCATCGCGCTCGTGCTTGGCAACCTCGGCCTGGTCCTGGCCAACCGCTCCCTGGGGTCGGCCACCCTCCGCGCCGTGCTGGGGCCGAACCGCGCGCTCGGGCTGGTCATCGGCGTGACGCTGCTGGCCCTGGTCCTCACGCTGACCATCCCATGGCTGCGCGGGCTATTTGGCTTCGCGCCGCTCGGAGCGGGACCGGTCACCGAGGCGGCAGTGGCCGCGCTGGCCAGCCTGGGGGCCAACCTCCTGCTGGGGAAGGCTGTCCGGTGCGCCACGTTCCTCCGCTCACCGAGAGCGAAGCCGGGACAGCAGCCCGCCTCGGAGCGAGCCCCGTGCTAACCCCGGCAGGTTTGCTCGGCTTCCCGCTGGGCTGGCCGCCAAAACGCGTCAACGGAGCAAACGCGATGTTCAGAATCCCCGTGCCGACCATCCTCTTTGTCGTTGCAGCCCTTTGCGCTCCGGCCCTGGCGCAGGCGCCGCCAGGGGACGCCGCAGCCGGGCAGAGACTGGTCGAGGAGCGATGCAACGCTTGCCACGCGATGGATCGCAGGAAGAGCGCCAGCCAGGAGGCACCGTCGCTGGAGGCAGTCGCCCGGATGTCCTCGACGACATCGCTTTCGCTGCATGCCTTCCTGCTGACATCCCATCCCAGCATGCCGAACTACAAGCTCACCGAACGGGAGGTTGACGATGTGGTCGCGTACATCCTTAGCCTCCGGCACTGAGGCAGTTGCCAGGCGTGGTCCGCGTGTGAATGGGAGTTCCATTTATAGTCTGCGGATTCCGGGGCAAGTCGGCCAGGGATTCCGAAGCTAAGGCTGTGCAATGCTGCCGGATAGGACGGAGTGAGTCCCGTGTGCAACACCTCGGGACCGAAGTGAAGCGCCTGGAACCGCATGGGATTCTCGAATCGGAGGAAGTCTGACTCCTGGGGTGGCAACCGAATCGGAGGTTGCCATGACTGCGTTCCAGCCGTTGTTGGGTCTGCTGGCAGACGTTCCTGATCCGCGCCGTGGCCGGGGACGGCTCTACAAGCTGCCGCGCGTCCTGCTGTTTTCCATCCTGGCCATCGTGACCGGCTGCAATTCATATCGCGGCATCGTCACCGTCATCGACGTGCATCGCCACCGGCTGAACGCCACGTTCGGCATGAAGTGGCGCCGCGCCCCCGCCTACACGGCTGTCCGCTACATTCTCAAGCGCCTCAATGCGGCGGATGTCGAGGTGGTATTCCGCCGCCATGCCGCCCTGCTGCAAGCCGCTCGTGCAACCCCCTGCACCGGCACCGTCGCCCTGGATGGCAGGACGCTGCGCGGCAGCTTCGACAACTTCGACGACCGTGTCGCCGCCCAGGTGCTGAGCGCGTTCGCCACCGATACGTCGCTGGTGCTGGCGCATGTCGATATCGCGGCTAAATCCAACGAAATCCCGGCAGCGCAGGCGCTGCTCGCCGAGCTCGGTGTCGCCGATGGCAGCATCGTCACGATCGATGCGCTGCACTGTCAAAAAACATTGCAAAGTCGCCGCCAAAGCCGGCATCGCCCTGATCGTCCAGGTCAAGGACAACCAGCCGACCCTGCACCAGCAGATCGAGGACATTGCTGCCACCACAGCCCCGCTCGGCTCCGCCCATAGCCACCACACCGGCCGCAACCGCGACGAAAGCCGCACCGTCACCGTCCTACATCCTGCCAACAGGCTTGCCGGAACCGACTGGCACACTCACCTCGCCACCATCCTCCGCGTCGACCGCCAGGTGTTCACCCGCAACAGCAAAACAGGGCTCCTGCGTCACGCCAGCGAAGCCGCTTTCTAAATCTCCAACACGCCGCTCGACGCGCCCCGTGCCACCGACACCATCCGCGCCCACTGGCGCATCGAGACCACCTCCAACTGCACCCGCGATGTCACTTTCGCCCAAGACCGCTCCCGCATCCGCATCAACCCAGGTGTGTTTGCCCGCATCCGCAGCTTCGGATCCAACATCCTCCAGACCAATCGCACCGACACCACCAGCCGGGATCGCTACCGAGCCGCCCTCGCAGGCATCGAAAATCTCGCCAATCCGGTCACCATCTCATAGCGTTGCTCAGCCTTGGGGGGGAGCGGAGCGAAGTGCATCTCGCGTGGCCGCCGCCATCGGGAATATGGAGCGAAAGCCACACGGTACTGGCTTTGAGGATCGGCGGCCGGGACTGATTCCGCTACTGGTGACGCCGGGTCACCATAGTCAAGGGGAATGCCGGATGACGGCGGTCTATATCGACGGTGACGCCTGCCCGGTCCGCGAGGAGGTCTATCGGGTCGCCGGCCGGCTGGGGCTGGCGGTGTTGGTGGTCGCGAATGGTTCGCGTCCCATCCGGCCGCCCGGCCTGCCGAACGTGACCATGGTCACCGTGGCCGAGGGTGCCGACATGGCGGACGACTGGATCGCCGCGCACATCACTGCGGCGGACGTGTGCGTGACGGCGGACATCCCGCTGGCGTCGCGCTGCCTGGCGAAGGGGGCGCGGGCGGTGTCGCCGGTCGGGAAGCACTGGACCGGCGACAACATCGGCGGCGCACTCGCCGGCCGGGAGGTCGCCCGGCACCTGCGGGAGATCGGCGTGAACACCGGCGGCCCGGCGCCGCTGACAAAGGCCGACCGGTCGCGGTTCCTCGGCGCGCTGGATGCGGCCGTGCAGGCGGCGCGGCGGGAACTCGGCCGGGAGGATCGGGGCGCCACGCAATCCTGATCGAGAGTGGTTGAGGGGATCGCCGCGGGCGGCCCTGACCGCGTAGGCTCCAATCCAGTTCCGACAAACTCCGGACGATACACATGTGCCTGCGATGCGCTGCTGGACTGGATGGCCAGGATTGGGTGCGGCGAGCCCACGTGCTGCAACTTCTGGCCCTTATCGAGCACCCCGATGCGCTGCCGGCCGAAGCGGCGCTGCGCCTCGCCCGGGAAGCCTTGGCGTTGACGCCGGCGGAGCAGACCGGCCGCCGGTGCGATCCCGTGGTTCCGCCCGAAGCCGACATCAGGCAAGCCCGCTGACAGGAGACGACCATGACCGCAGATGCCGGTATGCACGCGCCCGCGCAAGGCACCCTCCCCGGCCCGTCCGACGGACTGCTCGCCGAGCTGGAGGAGGCGTACAAGGACATCCACGCCCATCCCGAACTGTCGATGCAGGAACGCCGGACCGCGGGCATCGCCGCCGCGTGGCTGCGCAAGCAGGGCTACGAGGTGACGGAGGGGGTCGGCGGCACCGGCGTGGTCGGGCTGCTGCGCAACGGCGATGGCGCGACGGTGCTGCTGCGCGCCGACATGGACGCGCTGCCGATCCAGGAAAGCACCGGCCTGCCCTATGCCAGCGACGCATCCGGCACCGACCGCTTCGGGCAGGCCACGGGGATCGCGCATTCCTGCGGGCACGACATGCATGTGGCCTGGCTGATGGGTGCTGCGCGCATCCTGGCCGAGAACCGCGGCGCCTGGCGTGGCACGGTGCTGGCGGTGTTCCAGCCCGGCGAGGAAACCGGCCAGGGCGCCCGCGCCATGATCGCGGACGGGATGGTCAGGCGCTTCCCGAAGCCGGACGTGACGCTGGCCCAGCATGTCATGCCGCTCAGCGCCGGGCAGATCGGCTGGCGCACCGGCACCATGCTCTCGGCCGGCGACAGCTGGGAGGTGACGCTGTTCGGCCGCGGCGCGCATGGCTCGATGCCGCAGAAGAGCATCGACCCGGTGGTGATGGCGGCCTCCGCCGTCATGCGGCTGCAAGGCGTGGTGGCGCGGGAGGTGGCGATGACGGACAGCGCGGTGGTCACGGTCGGCACCCTGCGGGCGGGGTCGAACGAGAACGTCATCCCGGACCGCGCCCTGCTCCGGCTGAACGTCCGCACCTTCAAGGACGAGGTGCGCGCCCGCGTGCTGGCCGCGGTCCGGCGTATCCTGGAGGCGGAGGCCACCGCCTCGGGCGCGCCGAAGCCGCCGGATTTCTCCGTCCTGAGCGAATATCCGGTGACCCGCAACGATGAGGCCGCGACGCGGAAGGTGGCGGCCGCCCTGGAACACCGGTTCGGCCCGGACCGGGTGCACGAGGTCGAGCCCGCCACCGCGAGCGAGGATTTCGGCCTGTTTGCCGCTGCCTGGGACGTGCCGGCGGTGTTCTGGATGGTCGGCGGCATCGACCCGGCGACATACAGGGCGGCCGAGCAGGCGGGGACGCTGGACGCGATTCCGGCCAACCACGCCCCGGACTTCGCGCCGGTGATCCATCCCACCCTGCGCACTGGCGTCGAGGCGATGCTTGCGGCGGCGGGCGCCTGGCTGGCGGACGGGAGTGCGCAGCACTGACCGGCATCGAACCGGCGGTCCTGCTGGTCAGGGCCCTCGACCTCATCGGCACCTTCGTCTTCGCGATCAGCGGGGCCGCGCTGGGCGTGCAGCGGGGCATGGACCTGTTCGGCGTGCTGGTGCTCGCCTTCGTCACGGCCGTGTTCGGCGGCATCACGCGGGACGTGCTGATCGGCGCCATCCCGCCTGCCTCCATCGCCAGTTGGCACGACCTGGCCCTGGCGGTGGCAGCCGGGCTGCTGGTCTTTCGCTTCTATGGGCTGTTCGACCGGTTGCAGCATCCGGTCCTGTTCTTCGACGCGGCCGGGCTCGGCGTCTTCGCCGTGGCCGGAACCCAGAAGGCGCTGGACCACGGGATCAACTGGCCCATGGCGGCGGTCCTGGGCATGATCAGCGGCATCGGCGGCGGCATGGTGCGGGATGTGCTGACGGCGCAGGTGCCGACCGTGCTGCGTGCGGACATCTACGCCGTTGCCGCGCTGGCCGGCGCGGTGGTGATGGTCGCGGGCGATGCGCTCGGGCTGCCGCCGACCGCTGTCGCCCTTGCCGGGATCGCCCTCTGCGTGTCCCTGCGCCTGATGGCGATCTACCGGGGCTGGAGATTGCCCGTCGCCGGATCAAAACGACTGTAGTGCGTCAACCCTCTCCCGCACCACGATTGCATGTGGAAAACGCGCATGCGGACGAATGCCGCCCTGGATGGGCCTGCCATGGTCGCCTGCACGATCCTTCTGCTTCGGAGAGCTGCAGAGCTCGTTGCCCCACCGGCGGCCCGGCGCCGCTGACAAAGGCCGACCGGTCGCGGTTCCTCGGCGCGCTGGATGCGGCCGTGCAGGCGGCGCGGCGGAAACGCGGACCGGGCTGAAGCGCCGGCGTCGTTCCGATGCGCGATCCTGGTTGAGACGATCGCGCAGGGCAGCTCAGTGCCGATCGTCAGCGCTGGGCCAGCAGGGCGTGAACGCGGCGCGCCGGCGCGGTGGTCTGGGCGGGACTGCGGCGGCTGGTCAAGCACACCATGCTGGCCCCCCTTCCCTGCCACGGCATCGTGAAAGGGCTGGGCCGAACCCCCCAGGTCGTGCCAAGTAAGGCGCCAAATGTCCGAATCTCCCACGCGTTCGATGGCCCGGCCTCCGCCGCCCCCTGCCAAGATCTCCACCGGCATCTCCGGGTTGGACGATATCCTTGGCGGCGGTCTGGCGCCCAACCGGTTCTACCTGATCGAGGGCATGCCGGGGTCCGGCAAGACCACCCTGGCCCTGCAGTTCCTGTCTGCCGGGCGGTCGGCGGGGGAGCGGTGCCTGTATGTCACCCTGTCGGAAACCCACGAAGAGCTGGAGACCGTGGTCGCCTCCCACGGGCTGACACTGGACGGCATCGACGTGTTCGAGCTCGCCTCCGCCGAGAATGTCTTCGGCGCCGGCCGCGAGATGACGCTGCTGCACCCCTGGGAGGTGGAGCTCGGCGAAACGGTCAAGCTGATCACCGACGAGGTCGAGCGCATCAGCCCGAGCCGGGTGGTGTTCGACAGCCTGTCCGAGATGCGGCTGCTGGCGCAGGATCCGCTGCGCTACCGCCGGCAGATCCTGGCCCTGAAGCAGTTCTTCGTCGGGCGCAAAGCCACAGTGCTGCTGCTCGACGATCTCACCGGGGATGGCGGGCAGCAGGATTTGCAACTGCACAGCCTCTCGCACGGGGTGATCACCCTGGAACGGCTGACGCTGGACTTCGGCGCGGCCCGGCGCCGCCTGCAGGTGCAGAAGATGCGCGGGTCCGACTTCCGGGCGGGCTTCCACGACCTGACAATCCGCCGGGGCGGGCTGGAGGTGTTCCCCCGCCTGGTCGCCGCCGAACACCACCGCCCCTTCGCCGGCGACCCGGTGTCGAGCGGCCTGCCCGCGTTGGACACCTTGCTCGGCGGCGGGCCGCTGCGCGGCACCTGCACTCTGATCAGCGGCCCGGCTGGGACGGGCAAAACCACGCTGGCGCTGCAATACGTGGCGGCCGCCTGCGCGCGGGGCGAGCGCGTGGCGGTCTACGAGTTCGACGAGCGGATCGGCACGCTGCTGACGCGGGCGGCCAAGCAGGGCCTGGGGCTGCAGGCCTCCATCGATGCCGGCACCCTGTTGTTGCAGCAGATCGACCCGGCCGAGATTTCGCCGGGCGAGTTCACGTCGATGATCCGGGATCAGGTCGAGCGCAAGGGCGTGCGGCTGGTCGTGATCGACTCGCTGAATGGCTATCAGGCCGCCATGCCGCAGGAAAGCCAGCTCGTGCTGCAACTTCACGAGCTGCTCTCCTACCTGAACCAGCAGGGTGTGCTGACGTTGCTGCTCGGCGTCCAGGCTGGGCTGGTCGGCAGCGCGGAAGCCGATGTCTCTGTCAGCTTTCTCGCTGATGCCGTACTGTTGCTGCGCTTCTTCGAAACCGAGGGGCGGATGCGCAAAGCGGTCTCCGTGCTGAAGAACCGTGGCGGCGCGCACGAGGACACCATCCGCGAGTTTCGCATCGACCACGGCGGCGTCCGCATTGGCGAGCCGCTTGCCGGCTTCCGTGGCGTGCTGACGGGCAACCCGACCTACACCGGCGAGGCCGGGCCGCTGCTGCACGAGCGCCCGCCAGGTGCCTGAGCGCCTCGGGGCACCGCCCGCCGGACCGGTGCTGATCCTGACCCCGACCGGGCGGGATGCCGAGGGTGCCGCCGCCCTGTTGTCGGCGGAAGGCATCGAGAGCCGCATCTACCCGACGCTCGCCGCGTTGCGGGCGGCGCTGGATGACACGGCAGGCGCAGTGCTGCTGGCCGACGAGGCGCTGTTCCGGGCCAACCTGAACGCCCTGGCAGCGCACCTTGCGGCGCAGCCACCCTGGTCGGATCTGCCGTTCATCGTGCTGACCCAGGCGGGCATCGCAGACCGGCGGCAGATGGCCGAGCTGAACCTGCCGGCCAAGCTCGGCAACGTCATGTTCCTGGAGCGGCCACTCAACGCCCTCAGCCTGCTCAGCGCGGTGCGGTCGGCGCTGCGGGCCCGGCGACGGCAGCGGCAGGTGCGCGACCATCTGGCTGCGCAGGCGGAGGCTGCCGAGCACGAGGCGGCGCGGCTGGAGGCACGGGTCCGGGAGCGCACCGCCGCCCTGGAAAAGGCCGAGCGCGAGCGGCAGAAGGTCACAATGGCCCTTGTGCAGGCGCAGAAGATGGAAGCCGTCGGGCAGCTGACCGGTGGGCTGGCGCACGACTTCAACAATATGCTCGCCGCCATCGCGGGAAGTCTCGAACTCCTGGAGATCCGCCTGGCCCAGGGCCGGATCGAGCAGCTCGGCCGCTACATCAGCCTGGCGCAGGAGGGCGCCCAGCGCGCGGCGGCGCTGACCCAGCGGCTGCTCGCCTTCTCACGGCGGCAGACGCTCGACCCGAAGCCGACCAGCCTGAACACACTGATTGCGGGCATGGCGGAGCTGATCCGCAGCTCGCTCGGTTCCAGCATCACGGTCGAGACCGCGTTGCAGAAGGATCTCTGGCCCACCCTGTGCGACCCGCACCAGCTTGAGAATGCGCTGCTCAATCTGTGCATCAATGCCCGCGACGCCATGCCGCATGGCGGGCAGCTGACGATCGGGACGGAGAATGCGCACCTCACCCCAGCCCAGGCGGCCGCTCTGCCGGAGGCGAAGCCGGGTGCGTATGCCATGCTGTGCGTCAGTGACACGGGCTGCGGCATGCCGCCAGAGGTCGTCGCCCGCGTCTTCGACCCGTTCTTCACCACCAAGCCGCTGGGGCAGGGTACCGGCCTCGGCCTTTCCATGATCTACGGCTTCGTGCAGCAATCGGGCGGGCACGTGCAGATCAGCAGCACGGTCGGCCGGGGCACGACGGTGCGGCTCTACCTGCCCCGCCACGACGGTGCAGCCGACGATGGCCAACGCGAAGGTGCGACAGCAACACGCGCGCAGGCGACAGCAGAAGGAACGGTGCTGGTCGTTGACGATGAGCCGTCGGTTCGCACGCTGATCTCCGAGGTGCTGACCGATCTTGGCTATGCGGTGCACGTGGCCTGGGACGGCCCGTCTGCACTGCAGATCCTGAGTTCGCTGACGGCGGTCGATCTGCTGGTCACCGATGTCGGCATGCCGGGGGGCATGAACGGGCGGCAGTTGGCGGATGCGGCGCGGCAGCAGCGACCGGGATTGAAGATCCTGTTCATCACGGGCTATGCCGACACCGTCCTGTCCGGCAGGGATTTGCTTGGGACGGGTATGGCGGCGATGGCCAAGCCATTCACCATTTCGGGCCTTGCCGCGAAAATCTGTACGATGGTCGGGAGTGGTCGGGTCCAGGAGTCCGGCTGACCGGGATCACCCGCAGCGGGTGAGCGGTGGGCAGCCGCTTCGCAAGGTCGCCTGGCTGTACAGCTTGCCGCTGACCGCATCGCTCCCGCCATGGCGGGCCGCCGGCGAAGCAATCCCGTGGGCCGGGCACGGGGCGGTGGCCCCGGATGGCTTCGTTGCTTCGCTGCTCGCCATGACGGCCTTCTCCCCGGACGGCGATCGCGGCGGCGTGGCGGGGGCGGTGCGGGATGGCGGGCGGCGGCGTGGTGGGCGTAGCCGGGTCAGGGCGGTGTGGGTTATGGTTCACCTCGCGCGTGAACCCGTCCCGAGCAGGGAGTGCCCGACGATGCCCGTTGCCGCCGAGGCAAGCCGCCTCGCCTCGCCTGCGCTGCACACTCTCGCCCGGCGCCGGGTGGCGGAACTGGGCGCGATGGCCCTGGCACTGGCGGCGCTGGCGCTGCTGGTGGCGCTCGGCTCCTACCATCCCGGCGATCCGTCGCTCGATACCGCGACGTCGCGGGGGGTGGCGAATCTTGCCGGGCGGCCGGGGGCGGTGGCGGCGGATCTGCTGGTGCAGGGCTTCGGCCTCGCCGGGGCGCTGCCGGGCGTCGCCCTGCTGGCCTGGGCCTGGCGCATCGGCGCGCATCGCGGGCTGAGCGCCCCGGCGGTACGACTCGGCGCCCTCCTCGCCGCCCTGCCGGCGACCGGTGCCGTGCTGGCGGCCATCCCGGACTGGCACGGACAGCCGTTGGCCTGGCCGGCAGGCGCGGGACTCGGCGGCGCCGCCGGGCGGCTCGCCGGGGCGGCGGCGATCGCAGCCGGGCACGACCTGCTCGGCCCGTTCGGGGAGACGCTGGTGATCGCCCTCGGCACCACGCTCGCCGGGCTGCTGGTGGTGCTGGCGCTCGGCCTGTCGCGCGGCGAATGGCGGGCGGCCGGCCATGCCGCCCGGCGCGCGATGGTGCATGGCCGGCAGACCGCCGGCGTGATGGCGCGGCTGTCGGCGCGGACCAGCCGGCTCGGCATCGCGCTGCTCGACCGGCTCAACGGCACGCGGCCACCGGAC
>JAJZNE010000105.1 GCA_021847995.1 Pseudomonadota bacterium
CGGTCCTCATTGAGCGGCAGGCTGCCGTCCATGTCAGGCGAGCTCCAGCCGGGCCGCATCGCGCCGCCGCGCCAGCGCGCCGATCACGCGCGCGCGCAGCCGATCCCGCCAGCGTTCGAAGCGCGTCGGGTTGTGCACCAGATCGGCCCGCCAGAAGCTCGGGCACAGCACCGCCGCGTCCGCCACCTCGCCGCAATTGCCGCAGCCGACGCAGGACTGGTCGATGGTGGCGACCGGATCCTGCTTCAGCGGATCGCCCGAGTCCTTCACGCTCAGCGACGGGCAGCCGGACAGGCGGATGCAGGCATGATCGCCGGTGCAGACATCCTCATCGACGCCGAAGCGCGGTCTGACCCGCCGTTCCCCGCGCTGCACCGCCGCCTGAAAGGCCGGCCGCTCCCGCCGCTGGCGGTTCAGCATGCATTCCGAGGCGGCGATTACGATCTTGGGTCCGGACGCCGTGGTGGTCAGCGCTTCCCGCAGGATGGCGCGCAGCTTCGCCACCGAATAGGTGTGGTCGATGCGCCGCACCCAGCGCGCGCCGACGCCGCGCACCGCCTGCTCGATCGGGTGGCGCGTGCTGCGCGAGGGGTTGTCGGCGCGCGAGGACGGGATGTCCTGCCCGCCGGTCGCCGCGGAATAATGGTTATCGACCAGCAGCACCACGCCGTCGTGCCTGTTGAAGACGGCGTTGGCGACGCCGCTCGCCAGCCCGTTGTGCCAGAACCCGCCGTCGCCCATCACCGCGATCGGCCGCTTCTCCGCCTTCACCTGGAACGCCGCGGCCGAGGACGCGCCGAGGCCGTAGCCCATCGTCGTCGTGCCGATGTTGAACGGCGGATTGATGGAGAACAGGTGGCAGCCGATATCGGCCGCCACATGATGCGCCCCGAGTTCCTGCTGCACCAGACTGAGCGCGGAAAAGATCGGCCGCTCCGGGCAGCCGGTGCAGAAGCTCGGCGGGCGCGGCGGCACCGTCTGCGCCAGCGCCTTGACGCGGGCATCCAGCAGAACCTCGTCCGGCGAGGGCGGCGGGCGGGTGGCGCGCAGCAGCGCCGGGGCATGCGCGCCGAGGAAGCGGCGCAGCCCGGCGATCAGCACCGGGGCGGTGTATTCGCCGCCCATCGGCAGCACATCCTTGCCGGCGAGCGCGGTCGCGACGCCGGCGCGGCGCAGGATCGCATGCAGCGCGGTTTCGAGAAAATCCGGCTGCCCCTCCTCCACCATCAGCACCGCGCGCTTGCCGCGGCAGAACGCCACCAGGTCGTCGCCGACCAGCGGATAGGTCACGTTCAGCACATGCAGCGGAATCCGCGTCGCACCCCAGACATCGGCCAGGCCGAGCAGCGCGAGCGCGCGCATGACGCCGTTGTACATGCCGCCCTGCAGGATGATGCCGATGTCGTCGGCATCGCCGGCGAAGGTCTCGTTCATGCCGTGGTCGCGGATGAACTGCACGGCGGCGGGCCAGCGTTGCGTGATCTTCTGCTGCTCGTGCGCATAGGACGCCGGCGGCAGCACGATGCGCCCGGTGTCGCGCCGCGGCGCCGCCAGGGCCTGCGCCAGGGTGAAATCGGGACGCCGGTTGTCCTTGCAGATGAAGCTGCCGTGGACGTGGCAGGCACGGATGCGCAACTCCAGCATCACCGGCGTGTGCGACGCCTCCGACAGCAGGAAGCCCTGCTCCACCGCCTGCACGATGCTGGGCAGGTTGGGCCGCGGGTCGAGCAGCCAGATCTGGCTCTTCATCGCAAATGCGTGCGTCCGCTCCTGCATGATGGAGGAGCCTTCGCCGTAGTCCTCGCCGATCACGATCAGCGCGCCGCCGAGCACACCGCCTGACGACAGGTTGGACAATGCGTCGGAGGCGACGTTGGTGCCGGCGGTCGATTTCCACGTCACCGCGCCGCGGATCGGATACATGACCGATGCGGCCAGGGTGGCGGCGGCAGCGGCCTCGCTCGCCGAGGTTTCGAAATGCACGCCGAGCTCGCCCAGGATATCCTGCGCGTCCGACAGCACGTCCATCAGGTGGGAGATCGGCGCGCCCTGATAGCCGGCGACATAGCCGACCCCCGATTGCAGCAGCGCCTTGGTGACCGCCAGGATGCCTTCGCCGCGGAACTCCTCGCCCGCGCCGCGGCGCAAATCCTGCACCTCGCGCGCGAAGGATCGCTCTGCCATGCTCCCTCCGTCGTCCCGCCGATCGGGTGCAAATACTTCAACCCTGAAGCTTCCCGGAGTCAACACGGTGCCGGCGGCTTGCATTGCGTTCCGCAACGGTTAACAATAGCGAGGAGTTGCGGGCCGGAGGGGCGATGGCGGCCGCGGAGCAGGACGATCGGGTGCGGGACGATCGGGCGCGGGATGCGCCGGGACCGGATGCACCGGCGCCGGATCCGCAGGTGCCGGATCCACAGGTGCCGGGCGGGCAGGTCGTGGTGCGCCTGCTCCTGGAGACGGAGCGTTGCTGGCACGCGGCGTTCCCCGGCCTGCACCGGCGCGCGCAGCCGCAACTGCTCAATCATCTCGCCGCCCGCGGCCACCGCGGCAGTTCGCTGGGCGAACTGCACGGGCTGGTCAAGCAGATGTTCCTGCTCGACGATTCGACGGTCAAGGAACGTATCCTGGAGATCGCCCGCCACGGCCTGTGCGCCCTCGACCCGGCGGAGGAGACGCTGTCCACCCGCAGCATGGTGACGGCGACGCCGGCCCTGCTGGCGCGCTTCGACCGTTACCTGCTGGAGCTTGCCGGCAGCCTGCTGGCCGCCGCGGCAACCCTCGACCCCACCATCGCGTCCGCGCCGCCGGCCGGCCTGTCGCCGCCGCTCCGTGCCCTGCTGGAGGCGGCCGGAGCCGCGGTCGCGGCGGCGCGGCGGGCGACGTTGGAGCATCTGTTCGACGTGCTGGCGATGTCGCCGGCCCGGCGGGTGGAGGCGCTGCGGCATCTCAACGCCACCTCCCACGCGACCCTGCTGCTGATGGCGCTGGCGCACCGCTACCGGGTTTCGCCGCTCGCCGATGACGGGGCCGGCCTGCTGGCCGACCGCATGGCGGCGGCGCTGCTGGAGCTGACCGGGCAGAACGTGCAGACCACGCGCGACCATATCGGCTACCTCATGGAAGCCGGGCTGCTGGCGCGCCAGCCCGGCAAGTCGCTCAGGGTGGTGCTGGCGGGCGCCGCCGCCGCGCCGCTCGATCTTGCGGTGGCGCAGGCGGTGGCGGCCCTGCCCGGGTTCGGCCGGCGCCTTGCCGCCGCCGCGCCGGCGGCCGAGCCGGAGGCGCTGCGCACCCTGCGCGGCCGGTCTCCGCTCGCTGCCCTGCGGCAAGAACTGGTGCTGGCCGCGCCCGGCGTCGCGCCGCGCCGGGTGACGCTGCGCGGCCAGGCGCTGACCATCGGACGGCTGCCGCCGAGCGATCTCATCCTGCCGGGCGCCGATGTCTCCCGCCGGCATTGCCGGCTTCAGCCGGAAGGGGCACGGCTCCGCCTCACCGATCTCGGCTCGACCAACGGCACCTTCCTCGGCGGCCGGCGCATCGCGGCGCCGGTGCTGCTCGATCCCGGCATGAGCTTCGAGGTCGGCATGTGGCGGCTGCGCTATGAATGCCGGCCGGATACCGGAATATCGGAGGGGAACGCGGTCGAAGCGCCGGCGGAGCGGACCACCCGCCAGCCAGCCGGCGCCGCCGTGAACAAAGCAGGAAATTCGGCCGGCTGAGGCCGGCATTTCCGGCGCATTCGCCCCGCCACGTTCCCGCCAAATCCTCGCCTGAAATTCGCCGTTCTCGACAGACAACAGGTCGGAAAATCCGGCGGGAAAAGCCGCGGACACAGGATCGCATTTTGCGCAGATGCCGTCGGTTAAGGTTTCCTATCCGATTATTTGCCATCACGCCCTATGTGATTTCCTGCGATCGAGCCGGTGATTGCAGCAGGACGCCAGTCCATCGCCGCTCGAAGGGGGACCGCGCCGGCTGATTTGGGTCGGACGTGGCAGATATCAGGGAGCAACTGCCGTGAACCATGTTGCCACCTCGCTTTCGGTCCGTGCCGCCGCCCCGTTTGCGGAGGCGGATGCAAGGCCGTTCTGGACGCCCGCCCGCATCGACCTGGCGCGGCGCCTCTGGGCCAAAGGTCTCGACGAGATGGCGATCCTCGGCGCCATCGCCCGCCTCGCCGGACCGCCCGCGCCGGGGGCGGAGGATATCGCGGCGCTCGCCCGCCGGTTGCGCTGGCCGGGACCGCGCCAGCCGCCGCTGCCGCCGGCGCTGCTGACGCGCGACGGCGCGCCGAGCATCGCCGAACGCCAGGCGGCCGAGCTGGTGCAGGCGCTCGGCCATGTCGAACTGCCGCTTGAGGATGCGCTCGCCTGGGGCCGCGCCAACGGCGTGCCGTGCGGCAAGGGAGAGGCGGTGGCGGCGCTGCTGGTCCGCATCAACGCGGCCCGCCGGCGCTTCGGCCTGCCGCGCTTCCGCATTTCCCGCTGGGGCTGACGGGCCGCACCGGTCTTTCCTTGCGGTCGGCGCGGCGGAGTGCAACGATTGCCGACAGCAGCGCCCCGCACCGGAGAGAGCGCACCGCAGCGGAGAAGATGGCGATGGACCCGAGCTTCCTGCCCGCCTGGCGGCTGGCCGAACTCACCCGTGCCGGCAAGATCGGCTGCCTTGAGCTGCTCGACCATTTCATCGCCCGCACCGAACGCTTCGATGCGCGGCTCAATGCCGTGGTGGTGCATGACTTCGAACGGGCGCGCCAGCGGGCGAAGGCGCTCGACCAGGGCGCGCGGGCGGAGGGCGGGCCGCTGTTCGGCGTGCCGATGACGGTCAAGGAAAGCTTCGATGTCGCCGGCCTGCCGACCACGCGCGGCCATGCCGAGCTGCGCGACCATCGGGCGGAGCAGGACGCACTGGCGGTGGAGCGGCTGGTGCGGGCGGGCGCGGTGGTGTTCGGCAAGACCAACGTGCCGGTCGATCTGGCGGACTGGCAGAGCTACAATCCGCTCTACGGCACGACCAGCAATCCGTGGGATGTGGCGCGCACGCCGGGGGGATCCTCCGGCGGCAGTGCGGCGGCCTGCGCGGCAGGGCTGGCGGGGCTGGAGCTCGGCAGCGACATCGGCGGGTCGATCCGTGTCCCCTCGCATTACTGCGGCCTGTTCGGCCACAAGCCGACATGGAACCTGGTGCCGCTGCGCGGGACCGCGCCCACCGACATCGGCGCCGTCACCGATATCGCGGTTTCCGGTCCGCTGGCGCGGTCGGCGCAGGATCTCGCGATCGCGATGACGGTGCTGGCCGGGCCGGATGCGGCGGAGACCGGGGTCGCCGTCACCCTGCCGCCGCCGCGCACGACACGGCTGGCCGAAATGCGGTTCGCCGTGTGGGCGGAGGAGCCGGGACAGCCGACCGATCCGGAAACGGTGGCACTGATCGGGCAGCTTGCCGACCATCTCGCACAGCAGGGCGCGACCGTCAGCCGCAGGGCCCGCCCCGCCTTCGATCCGGCGGATGCCTACCGGCTTTTCCTGACCCTGCTCGACTGCGCCTGGAGCGGCCGGCTGACCGAGGCACAGATCGCCGAGCGCCGCGCGGCGCAGGCGCAGCTTTCCCCGGACAACTCCAGCGCCGATGCGGTCATGCTGCGCGCCGTCGATCTGCCGCATCGCGACTGGCTGAAGCTGAACGAGCGCCGCCTGGTCATCCGCCGCGCCTGGAGCGCCTTCTTCCGCGACTGGGACGTGCTGCTCTGTCCCGTCATCGCGACGCCCGCCCTGCCGCACATGCAGCAGGGCGCGACGTGGGAGCGCCGCATGACCGTGGATGGGCAGATTATCGCCTACAACGACATGCTGTTCTGGCCCGGCCTGATCGGCGGCTTCCATCTGCCGGCGAGCGTGGCCCCGCTCGGCCGGTCACAGGGCGGCCTGCCGATCGGGGTGCAGATCGCCGGCCCGATCGGCGGCGACCGCACCACGATCGCCGCCGCCGCGGCGCTGGAGGCGAACTGGCGCGCCTTCACCCCGCCGCCGGGCTTCGCGTAGGCGCGCGCCAGTAGCACGCCCCGGTCGGCATCACGCGCACCAGCAGCCGCGCCGGTCGCGCCGGGGCAGGCAGATGCAGCCGTCCGGCACCGTCCGTCCAGCGCCAGTCGCAGCCAGGGTCGGGCGCATACCAGCCGCCGCCATACGCCGCTTCCTCCAGCGCCGCATCGTCCAGCCGCAGCGCCGCCGCCACGCCGAGGCGGCGGCCATCGGGGCGTGCCGGATCGAGATCGTGCGGCACGAAACTGCGCGAGGCGAGATCGACCGTCCCTGTTCCGGCCGGCAGCGCGAACACCAGCGAGCCGTCGGGTGTGCTCAGCGCCGGCAGCCTCCGCCGGCCGGCGCGCAGCACCGGTGCCGCATGCCGCGCGAGACGCCAGCCGAGGGCGCGGGCGCGCAGGAGCAGCCGCCGGTGCAGGCGCGCCGCCGCCGCCCCCTCCAGCAGCAGGGTCGCACAGCCCTGCGCGGCATAGGCCGCCCGCGTCGCCGCAAGCCGCTCGCCGTCCCGCGCCGACGCCGGCGCCGCGCGGGCCGGGCCGAAGCTGCGGTCAAACTGCACGCGGTTGCCGGTGTCGAGATAGGATTCGCTCGCCAGCCCCGCCGTCATCAGCACATCGTGGCGATCGAGCTCGACATGGACATAGGTGACCGGTGCCCCGGAAGGGGCCGCCCGCACCGTCGCCCCGTTGCGCAGCAATCGCGCCGGGATCAGCACACCGTCCAGGAAAACGGCGTGATCGGGGGAAAGATGCACATCCTCGCGCGGCACGCCGGGCGCGATCGCGCCGGCGGCGATGCACACCGGCTCCGCTCCCGCGACCGTGCGCAGCCCGACCCACGCGACCGCAGCGTGTCGCCCGCTGGCTGTGCAAACCAGATCGCCCGGCCGCAGCGCTTCGACCGGGCGTTCCCCTGTCGCGGTCAGGATCGGGGTACCGGCGACGAAGCAGGCCGAGTCGGAAGGGGAACCGCCGGTGCCGGCCCCCGCGCTGGTCGGCCCGACGACCTGGCCGGTGCCAATGAACCCGCCGCGGGAGGGATTGGCGTCGGTGAGCGAGCCGATGCCGAAATTGTTGTGGCCGAGCACCACGCTGGCCCCCGCGGCCAGTGAAAGGCTGCCGGCGATGGCGCTGACCGGGCCGGGATAGGGGGCGATGGCCGGGGTGGTCACGGCATCGGCGGCGGGGTCCGGGATTTGGGTCGGCACGCCGACCCACCAGGCGCGCGAAATGTCCAGTTGGGCGTCACTGCCGAGGCTCGCCGTGCCCACCGTCAGCGACGTGCCGCCCTGCAGCGTGAGGGTCGCCCCGCTGCCGAGCGTGAGCGTGCCGAAACTATAGGTGGCGCCACCCGGCAAGGTGCCGAACTGCACCTGCGCCCCTGCCGCAATATGCACCGCCGCCGCGGTGGCGCCGCCCGAAATGGTACCCGCCCCGGCCTCGATATCCGCCGTGTCGCCGCTGCCGGGAACCTCGCGCGCCGAGCCGTTTGTCGTATCCAACCAATTTCCTGGCGTGAACCAATAATGCGTACCGGCCGTTCCAGTCCAGACAAAGGTATCCCCCATGACCACTCCCCGTTTCTGCTGCGGTCGGACTGGCACTATGCACGGGATAGGCAATGAAACGCCTGACACGAAAGCGTCATTCGTGGATTTCTTCTTGACATCGACAGAAAAGTGAAATTCCCTCCGCCGCAACTCGCGCCACGCGGTCAAACCGGGTCTGCGGATATGCGGCTGGCGGACGGGCGCGGCGGCGGGCATATGGGCGCATGCCCTTTCCCGTCTGGCTGCCGTTGCTGCTCGGGTTCCTGATCGCGGTCGGCCCGATGTCCACCGACATGTATCTGCCGGCCTTCCCGGCGATCGAGGCGGCGTTCGGCGGCCGGCCGGGAACGGCCCAGATCACGCTGGCGACCTGGTTCGCCGGCCTCGCGGTGGGGCAGATCATGCAGGGCACGCTGGCCGACCGGTTCGGCCGGCGCGCGCCGCTGATTGCGGGCACTGCGGTCTATACCCTCGCCTCCGCCGGCTGTGCGCTGGCGCCCGACCTTGCGACCCTGGCGGCAATGCGCTTCCTGGCGGCGGTCGGCGGCTCCGCCGGCATGGTCATCCCGCGCGCCATCGTCCGCGATCTCGCCGACGGGCATCAGGCGGCGCGGGTGATGAGCCGGCTGATGCTGGTGATGGGGGTGGCGCCGATCCTGGCGCCGTCGCTCGGCGGGCTGGTGCTGGGGGCGGCCGACTGGCACGCGATTTTCTGGATCACGGGGCTCTACGGCGCGGTCTGCTGTGCCGCCGCGTGGCTGGTGCTGCCCGAGACGCTGCCCAGACGGGCGCGCATCCGGCTCGGTCCGCTGGCAATGGCGCGGCGCTATGCCGCGGTGGTGCGCGAGCGCAGTTTCATCACCCACGCCCTGATCCTGGGCGGGACGAGCTTTGCCACCTTCGCCTATCTCGGTGGTTCGCCGGAGGTGTTCATTGCGCAGTTCCGGCTGGCGCCCGGCCAGTATGGCGCGCTGTTCGGCGCCTGTGCCGCAGGCTTCATCGCTGCCTCCCAGATCAACCCGACGCTGCTGCCACGTTTCGGTCCGGGCCGGCTGATGCGTGCCGGCGCCGGCGTGGCGGTGGCGGCGACGGCGGCGCTGCTGGCGCTGGCGGTGATCGGCGGCGGCGCCTGGTGGCTGTTCGGTGCCTTCGTGTGGCTGAACGCCGCGAGCAACGGCTTCACCAACCCGAACGCGACAGTGGGCGCGCTGTCGCGTCACGCCGCGCAGGCGGGCAGCGCTTCGGCCCTGATGGGGACGATGCAGTATGTGCTGGGGGCGGCGAGCGGGTTGCTGGTCGGCCTGCTGGCGGACGGCACGGCGCGGCCGATGGCGGCGCTGATGCTGCTCGGCGCGGCCGTCGCCGCGATCGCCGACCGGCTGCGGCCGGGGCGGTGACGGCAGGCAATTCAGGCGCGAGGCTGTCCATCCCACGACGCGGATCGGCGATGGATCGGAACGGCGAAAGAAGCCGCGCCGCAGAGCGAACGGCCCTGGTCCGCATTGAAATCCCCTTCCGTCCCGCGCATGATGGTTGCGCCAGGGACAGGAGGGGGCGCATGAATCGGCCAGCAGCGGCACAGGCGACGGGGGCGGGGCGATGGCCGCGATGACGTCCAGGGCCACCCCGGTACGCCGCCTTGGCAGGCTGATCGTCTGCGCCGCCGCCCTCGCCCTGCTCGCCGGCTGCGTCGTCCCCGGCGGCTACGGCATGCCGATGGGCGGCGAGGATGGCGGCGGCGAACAGATGGGCGGTTTCGGCATGATGCCCGGCTTTGGCATGATGCCTGGCTTCGGCATGGGCGAAGGCTGGGGCGGCGGCGAGGGCTGGCACGGCGGCGAGGGAGACTGATCCGCCGCCGCGCCCCTTCCCCTGGGATGCCGCCCAGCCCGGCGGCGGCGCGGTCAGGCGGCACGGGTCAGTCCGCGCCAGTGCACGAAGGCGTCCGCGACCGTTTGCGCAGGCGTGATCCGGGGCACGAACCCGACCTCGCGCCGCAGCCGGCCGGTATCGGGCAGCAGCACGAGCGGCTCGCCGGCCGACAGCCGGCGCGTCCCGAACCGCACCAGGGGCGATCCGGCGCCGGCGACCGCGGCGGCCAGCGCATCGAGGCGGAACGCCCGACCGCTGCCGATATTCACCGGCCCCTCCACCCGTCCCAGCGCGAGCGCCGCGATTGCCGCCCCGGCATCGCGCACATCCATCACATCCCGCGTCAGGGCGGCCGGGCCGGTCGCCACCGGGCAACCGGTCTCCACCGCCTGGATCAGGCTGGGCAGCAGCCGCGCCGGATGCTCATGCCGGCCGACCGGGGAGAACAGGCGGGCATTCGCCGTCGATAGGCCGAGCCGCCCGATCACCGCCCAGGCCAGCGCCTTCGCCGCGCCATAGGGCGTGGCGGGGCGGCAGGGACGGGATTCGGGCCAGGGTCCGGCGTCGGCGAGGCGCCAGTCGTATTCGGCGCAGGTGCCGACGAGGATGACGCGCTGCCCGCCGGCGGCGGCGAAGTGGCGGGCCAGGTCGATCGTGGCCGTTGCCCAGTCCAGATTCGCCGCGCTGTGCCAGTAGTCGGCCGGCCGCGTCACCCAGGCCGCCTGGATCAGCAGCGCCGCCCGCGCCTCCGCCACCAGTTTCCCCCGCCGATCCGCCGACAGCAGGTCGGCCGCGGCGCGGGAAGGGGCGATCACCTCCGCGCCCGATGCGCGCAGGGCGGCAACGATCTGCCGGCCGACGAAGCCCGACCCGCCGGTGACGAGAACCCGCATCGCCCCACCCTCCGCGTCGCCGCGTCAGCGTGGCCCGGCGGAGGTTGACGGCGTC
This sequence comes from Pseudomonadota bacterium, assembly GCA_021847995.1. Taxonomy (GTDB): domain Bacteria; phylum Pseudomonadota; class Alphaproteobacteria; order Acetobacterales; family Acetobacteraceae; genus JAFKFJ01. The sequence goes on from JAJZNE010000105.1 coordinate 10,411, forward strand.
TTAAGTTTCGCCCTCAGTACGTCGCCCGGCCGCCCGAGCAGTCGAACACCGCACCGGTGGAGAAGGAGGCTTCCGGGCTCGCCAGCCAGCAGATCAGGGCGGCGATCTCCTCGGTCGTGCCGAAGCGGCCGAGCGGGATGCGCGACAGCATGAAGTCGATATGCGCCTGCGTGATCTGGTCGAAGATCGGCGTGCGCACCGCCGCCGGGGTGATGCAGTTGACCCGGATTTCGGTCTTCGCCAGTTCCTTGCCGAGCGACTTGGTCAGCCCGATCACCGCCGCCTTCGACGCCGAATAGGCCGAGGCGTTGGGGTTGCCCTCCTTGCCGGCGATGGAGGCGATGTTGACGATGCGGCCGTAGCCGTGCGCCATCATGTGCGGCACGACGAACCGGTTGCAGTAGAATACGCCGTGGACATTCACGTCGAACACGCGGTGCCAGTCGGCGATCGGATAGTCCCAGGTGGGGTGCACCGGCCCGGCCAGCCCGGCACTCGCCACCAGGATATCGACTTTGCCGAATGCCCTGGCCGTCGCATCGGCCGCGCGTTCGACGCCGGCGGCATCGGCCAGGTCGAGCACTTCGGCATGGATGGCGCCGCCGAGCCGCGCGGGCAGGGCGGCGAGCGCCTGTTCGTCGCGGTCCCACACCGCGACCCGCGCCCCCTCCCGCAGCAGCCGCGCCGCCGCGGCGAAGCCGATGCCGGAGGCGCCGCCGGTGACGATCGCCGTCTGTCCCTCGAAGCGTGGTGCCCCGTCCATCGCGCCCTCCCTTGCTGCACCCTCCGCTTAGCGCGGCAGGGTGCGCCGGGAAAGCGGATGGCAAGGGGTCGGCCGGTCAGGCGACGACTTCAACACCTTTCCAGAACGCCACCCGTCCGCCGATCCGGGCGGCGGCCGGTTTCGGGTCCGGGTAGTACCAGACCGCGTCCGGATTGGTCTTTCCGTTCACCTCCAGCGCGTAGTAATGCGCCGTGCCCTTCCACGGGCAGACCGAGGTATGCGCGCTCGGCCGCACCAGCTCGCGCCGCAGCGCCGCTTCCGGGAAATAGGCGTTGCCCTCCACGGTCACGATATCGTTGCTTTCGGCGACGGTGGCGCCGTTCCAGATCGCCTTCATCCTGCCCTCCAAGGCTGTCGCCCGCCACATATGGGGACGATGGTCACATCAGGAACTCCCAGAATCTTGCGTAGAACTCATCCAGCCGTTCGTCGATGTCGCGGTGCCGCCACTGCGCCAGCGTGATCTCGTGCGATTCCCCGGTGTCGTGGTCGAACAGGGCGCGCGCCGCCGCCGCGGTCTCGCGCCCGAAGATCACGGCATCCACCTCGTTGTTGAACACCACGCTGCGCCGGTCGAGGTTGGATGAGCCGACCGTGGTCCACACCCCGTCGATGGTCGCGAATTTGGAATGCAGCACGACGTTCTGGATTTCCCAGATATGCGCGCCCGCTTCCAGCAGGTCGCCATAGGCGGCACGGCCGGCGGCGAGCGCCTCCGGCACGCTGCTGACCGAGGGCAGCACCAGCCGCACCGCGACCCCGCGCCGCGCCGCCCGCGCCAGCTCCTCGCGCTCCTGATGGGTGGGGACAAAGAAGCCGGTGCCGATGTCGATGCTGGTTTTCGCAGCATGCACCGCGGTCAGGAAGGTGACGTAATAGAGCGGACGGTCCTGGTGCGGCGCGCTGCCGATGATGCGCACGCGCTGGTTGCCGCTGTCGGGGACGGCAGGAAAATAGTCCTGCTTCGCCACCGGCGGACCGCCCTGGCGATGCCAGGTGTCGAAGAACAGGCGTTGCAGATCGGCGACCGCCGGCCCCTCGATGCGGGCGTCGGTGTCGCTCCAGAACGCATGCCTTGCGTCGCCGTCGGCGGCGGCGTGGGGGTCGGCCTGGTTCTCGTACACCCGGTCGAGATTGATCCCGCCGACGAAGGCGACGCGGCCATCGACCACCATGATCTTGCGGTGGTCGCGGTCGTTGGGGTTTTCCAGTTCGAGCATCGCCGCGGCGCTGAGCGGATGATAGACCAGCACCCGTGCCCCGGCCTGCTTGAGCCGCGCGATGAAGGCGGGGTCGGTGTTGCGCGAACCGAAGCCGTCCATGATGATGTTGACCGCGACCCCGGCGGCAAGCTTGCGCACCAGCAGATCGCCGAGCGTCGTGCCGGGAATATGCACATCCTGGAAGATATAGTATTCCAGGTTGATATGGTCGGTCGCCTGGCTCATCGCCGCGAACATCGCCGGGAACGTTTCGCGCCCGTCGCGCAGGATGGTGACGCCGTTGCCCGGCGTCGCCCGCTCCGTGTTCAGGGCGGCGTCGAGCGCGATCTGGCGCTCCAGGGGATCGGGCGATGCCGCCGGCCCCAGGGAAATCAGCGGCGTGCTCGCGCAGCCGGCAAGCAGCAACAACAGCAGCCAGGGACGGACGCGACGCATGCAGACTACTCCTGTCACGGCGCGGCGGCGAACGCGCCTGCAACGGGTTCGGTTCCGCCACCGTGGCATGCCCGCGCCGGCGCCGCATAAACCCCGGCCGCCGCCGCCGCGTCAACCTGCCGGTCCGCCGGGATTTGCGCCGCGCCGCGCCGGCACCTAGAACACGCCTCTTCCAGGAGCGCCGGGATCCGCCATGCCAGCCTATCAGTACGTCTATGTGATGAAGGACCTGACCAAGAACTTCCCCGGCGGGCGGGAGGTGTTCAAGGGCATCACGCTGTCCTTTCTCCCCGGCGTGAAGATCGGCGTGCTCGGCGTCAACGGCGCCGGCAAATCGACCCTGCTCAAAATCATGGCGGGGATCGAGCGGGACTTCGGCGGCGAGGCCTGGGCGGCGGAGGGGGTGCGCGTCGGCTATCTGCCGCAGGAACCGGCGCTCGACCCCGACAAGACGGTGGGCGAGAACGTGCAGGAGGCGTTCGCCCCGCTCAAGGCCGCGATCGACCGCTTCAACGCCATCGCCGCCGCCTTCGCCGAGCCGATGGAACCCGAGCAGATGGACGCGCTGCTCGCCGAACAGGCGGATTTGCAGGAAAAGATCGACGCCGGGGATGGCTGGGAACTCGACCGGCGCGTCGAGATCGCGCTCGATGCGCTCCGCTGCCCGCCGGCCGAGGCGAAGGTCACGACGCTGTCCGGCGGCGAGCGGCGGCGCGTGGCCCTGTGCCGGCTGCTGCTGGAAAAGCCCGACCTGCTGCTGCTCGATGAGCCGACCAACCATCTCGATGCCGAAAGTGTCGCGTGGCTCGAGCACACGCTGCGCGAGTACGCCGGCACGGTGCTGGTGGTGACGCACGACCGCTATTTCCTGGAGAACGTCACCAACTGGATCCTGGAGATCGAGCGCGGGCGCGGCTACCCGTTCCAGGGCAACTATTCCTCCTGGCTCGAACAGAAGCAGAAGCGCCTCTCACAGGAGGAGAAGGAGGAGACGGCGCGGATGCGCGCGCTGGCCGCCGAGCAGGAATGGATCGCGGCGACGCCGCGGGCGCGCCAGGCGAAGAGCAAGTCGCGCATCCAGCGCTACGAGGAACTGCTCGCGAAATCGCAGGAACAGGCGGCCGGCGTCGCGGAAATCGTGATCCCGCCGGGGCCGCGCCTCGGGGCGACGGTGATCGAGGCCGTGCATCTGCGCAAGGGCTTCGGCAA
>JAJZNE010000173.1 GCA_021847995.1 Pseudomonadota bacterium
GCAGCGCCTCGGCCTCATCGCGCAGGACGTGCCGGCTTCGTGGCGCGCGGCCCGCGGTATCGCCGTTCAGGGGGTGACGGCGGACAGCCGGACCGCTGCGTCCGGCACGCTGTTCGTGGCGGTGCCCGGCACGCGCGCCGACGGCCGCGCCTTCATCGCCGATGCGGTGCGGCGCGGCGCCGCCGCCGTGCTGGCCCCGCCCGGCACGCCCTGGCCGCCCGGCGTGCCGCCGCGCCCGCTGATCGAGGATGCTTCGCCGCGCCGGCGGCTGGCGCAGATCGCCGCGGTGCTGGCCGGCCCGGCGCCGGCCGTGACGGTCGCGGTGACGGGCACCAACGGCAAGACCTCGACCGTCGATTTCCTGCGCCAGATCTGGACGCTCGCCGGCCACAGGGCGGCCGGCCTGGGCACGCTCGGCGTGATCGCGCCAGGGCTCGCGCCGGGGTTCGCGTCGGGGCCCGGCCTCACCACGCCCGATCCGGTGACGCTCGCGGCGACGCTCGCGGCGCTGGCGCGCGCCGGCGTGCAGCACGCGGCGCTGGAGGCCTCGTCGCACGGTCTCGACCAGTACCGGCTCGACGGGCTGTGTCCCGCCGCCGCCGGGTTCACCAACCTGACGCGCGACCATCTCGACTACCACGGCGACATGGCGCGCTATCGGTCCGCCAAGCTGCGCCTGTTCGCCGAACTGCTGCCCGAGGGCGCCCCCGCCGTCGCCAGCACCGCGCTCGATGCCGAGACGATGGCGGCGCTGACGGCGGTGGCGCGGGCACGCCGGCTCGATCTGCGCACGGTCGGCGCGGGCGGCACACGGTTGCAGCTGATCGATGCGGTGAGCGTGCCGGAGGGTCAGGTGCTGCGCCTTGCCGGCCCGCGCGGCGCGGTGCGGGAGATTCCGCTGCGCCTGCCGGGCCGTTTCCAGGCCGACAACGCCCTGGTCGCGGCGGCGCTGGCGGAGGCGACCGGCGTGGCGGACGCCGTTGATCTGCTGACGCGCCTCGTCGGCGTGCGCGGGCGGATGGAACTGGCGGCACGGCTCGCCAACGGTGCGGCGGTCTATGTCGATTACGCCCACACGCCCGATGCCCTGGAACGGCTGCTCGCGGCGCTGCGCCCGCACACGCGGGGACGGCTGCATGTCGTGTTCGGCGCCGGCGGCGACCGCGATCCCGGCAAGCGGGCGCTGATGGGCGAGGCGGCGGCCCGGCTCGCCGACTGCGTCGTGGTGACCGACGACAATCCGCGCAGCGAAGACCCCGCCGCGATCCGGGCGGCGATCCGCACCGGCTGCCCGCAGGCGCGGGAGGTGGCGGGGCGGGAGGCGGCGATTGCCGCGGCGCTCGGCGCGCTCGCGCCCGGCGACGTGCTGGCGGTGGCAGGCAAGGGGCATGAGCAGGGGCAGATCGTCGGCACCTCGGTGCTGCCGTTCGACGACGTGGCCGTCGTGCGGCGGCTGGCGGGGACGGCGTGACGGCGCTGTGGACCTCGGCCGAGCTGGCCGCCGCGACCGGTGCCGCGGCGCCCGGCTTCGATGCCGGGGGCGTTTCCATCGACACCCGCACGCTCGCACCGGGCGACCTGTTCGTCGCCTTGCGCGGCGAGCACGGCGACGGGCATGCGCACGTCGCCGCGGCGCTGGCGCGCGGGGCGGCGGGGGCGATGGTGCATCGCGGCGGGGTCGGCGGACGCCTGCTGCGGGTGGCCGACACGCTGGCGGGGTTGCAGGCGCTCGGCGCGGCGGGACGCAGCCGCTTCGCCGGCCGCGCCGTCGCCGTCACCGGCAGCGTCGGCAAGACCACGACCAAGGAGATGCTGCGCGTCGCACTCGGCACCTTCGGCGCGACGCATGCCGCGCCGGCCTCCTACAACAACCAGTGGGGCGTGCCGCTGACGCTGGCGCGGCTGCCGCGTGACGCCGCCTTCGCCATCGCCGAGATCGGCATGAACCATGCCGGAGAGATCGCCCCGCTGGCGCGCCTCGTACGCCCGCATGTCGCCGTCATCACCGCCGTGGAACGCGCCCATATCGGCCAGCTCGGCAGCATCGAGGCGATCGCGCGGGAGAAGGCGTCGATCCTGTCGGCGCTGCCGGCAAGCGGTGCGGCGGTGCTGCCGGCCGATTCGCCGCAATTGCCGCTGTTGCGTGCCGCCGCCGGCGGGGCGCGCGTGCTGCTGTTCGGCCGTGCGCCGGGGGCGACGGTGCGGCTGCTCGATCTTGCCGCCGATGCCGGGGGCAGCGACGTGGCGGCGGCGATCGACGGGACGGAGCTTCGTTTCCGGCTGCCGGCGCCGGGCGCGCACATGGCGATCAACGCGCTCGCGGCGCTCGCCGTCGTGCACGCGCTGGGGCAGGATGTGGCGCGTGCGGCGGCGGCGCTGGCGGCATTCGCGCCGGTCGGCGGGCGCGGCGCGCATCTGCGCATTGCCGTCCCCGGCGGCGAGGTGCTGCTGCTCGACGAAAGCTACAATGCGTCGTCGGCATCGGTGCGCGCCGCCCTCGACGTGCTGGCGCTGCAACCGGCCACGCGGCGGATCGCGGTGCTGGGCGACATGCTGGAACTGGGCGACCACGGTCCCGCCGAGCATTCTGCCCTCGTATCTTCCGTTGTGTCCGTCGCGCACATGGTTTTTACCTGCGGCAAGCTGATGCGCCGGGTGCACGAGTCGCTGCCGGACCGCATCCGCGGCGTCCATGCCGACGACTCGGTGGCGCTCGCGCCGAGTGTGGCGGCGGCGCTGCGCCCGGGTGACGTGGTGCTGGTGAAAGGAAGCCTGGGAAGCCGGATGTCCATGATCGTGCAGGCGCTGCGTGCGCCGCCGGTTGCCGTGCCGACCGTGCCGGGGCAGGTGCGCTGATGCTGTACAGCCTGACCCGCCCGTACGCGGAATCGTTCATCCTGTTCAATCTGTTCCGCTATCTGACGTTCCGCTCGGGCGCGGCGTGTCTGACGGCGCTGCTGGTCAGTTTCCTGATCGGCCCGCCCTTCATCCGCTGGCTGCGGCGCGTGCAGCGGGGCGGCCAGCCGATCCGGCCCGACGGGCCGGAGCGTCATCTGCTGGAGAAGAAGGGCACGCCGACGATGGGCGGCGGGCTGATCCTTGCCGCCCTCACCATCTCGACGCTGCTGTGGGCGGATCTGCGCAGCGGCTATGTCTGGGCGGTGCTGCTGCTGACGCTCGGCTATGGCGCGCTCGGCTTCGTCGATGACTATATCAAGCTCTCGCGGGCGAATTTCCGCGGCCTGTCGGGGCGCGGCAAGCTTGCGGTGCAGGCCGCCCTCGGCCTCGGTGCCGCGGTCTGGATCATGGTGCTGACGCGCGGGCCGATGGCGATGACGCTCACCTTTCCCGTGGTCAAGGAAGCGGTGCTGCCGCTCGGCTATTTCTTTCCGCTGCTGAGCATGCTGATCATGCTCGGCAGCTCCAACGCGGTGAACCTGACCGACGGGCTCGACGGACTCGCGATCGTGCCCACCATCATCTGCGCCGGCGTGTTCGCGCTGATCGCCTATCTGGTCGGCAACCGCGTGTTCGCCGATTACCTGCAACTGAACCACGTGCCGGGCGTCGGCGAGCTGTCGGTGCTGTGTTCGGCGCTGATCGGGGCCGGCCTCGGCTTCCTGTGGTTCAATGCGCCGCCGGCCAAGGTGTTCATGGGCGATACCGGCAGCCTCGCCCTCGGCGGGGCGCTCGGCGCGATCGCGGTCGCGGTCAAGCACGAAGTGGTGCTGGCGATCGTCGGCGGCCTGTTCGTGGTCGAAACGGCGAGCGTGATCGTGCAGGTGTTCTGGTTCCGGCGCACCGGGCGGCGCGTCTTCCTGATGGCGCCGCTGCACCATCATTTCGAGAAGAAGGGCTGGGCCGAGCCGACCATCGTCATCCGTTTCTGGATCATCTCCATGATCCTGGCCCTGCTCGGCCTTGCGACGCTGAAGATCCGATGAGCTTTCCCGCAGACATCTTTGCAGGCGCGCGCTTCGCCGTCGTTGGCCTCGGCCGCAACGGACTGCCGGCGGCGCGGGCGCTCGCCGCGATGGGGGCGACGGTGACGGCGTGGGACGATGCGCAAGACGCCCGCGCCGAGGCGGTGCGGGCCGGGGTCGATGTCGCACCCCCGGTGATCGCGGGGCTGGACGCGCTGGTGCTCTCGCCCGGCATTCCGCACGCGCTGCCGGCGCCGCACCCGCTCGCCGCCGCGGCGCGGGCGGCCGGCGTGCCGATCCTTTCGGACGCCGACCTGCTCTACCGCGCGGTGCGCGCCGCCGGTTCGCACGCGCGCTTCGTCGGCGTCACCGGCACCAACGGCAAATCGACGACGACGGCGCTGTTCGCCCATATCGCGGCCGGCGCCGGCGTGGCGGTGGCGGCCGGCGGCAATCTCGGCCCCGCCGCGCTGGCGCTGCCGCTGCTGCCCGATGACGGCATCTACGCTCTCGAAATGTCATCGTACATGTTGGAACGACTCGCGCGGCTGCGCTTCGATGCGGCGGCGATGCTGAACCTTTCCGCGGATCATCTCGACCGCCACGGCGACATGGCCGGCTACATCCGCGCCAAGCGGGCGATCTTCGACCGCCAGGCAGGCGGCGATACCGCCGTGCTCGGCATCGACGATGCGCCGTCCCGCGCGCTCGCGGCCGGGCTGGCGGCGCGGCGCGTCACCATTTCCGCCGCCGACCGGACGGCCGATGTCGCGGCAGCGGGGGGCATGTTGCGCGACCGCGACGGCATCCTCTGCGACCTCGGTACGGCGGCGGCACTGCCCGGCGCGCACAACGCGCAGAACGCCGCCGCGGCGGCGGCGCTTGCGCTGGCGCTCGGCCTCGGGCGCGCCGCGATCGCGCAGGGTGTGCTGAGCTTTCCCGGCCTGCCGCACCGGCAGGAGCGTGTCGGGTGCGCCGGCGGCGTGCTGTTCGTCAACGACAGCAAGGCGACCAACGCCGATGCGGCGGCCCGTGCGCTGGTCTGCTATCCCCGCGTCGTCTGGATCGCCGGCGGCATCGCCAAGCAGGGCGGCATCGCGGAACTGGCGCCGCTGCTGCCGCGCGTCGCGCGGGCCTTCCTGATCGGCCGCGATGCCGACATCCTGGCCGGCACGCTGGCACAGCACGGCGTGCCCCACAGCCGCGCCGGCACGCTGGAGGCGGCGGTGCCCGCCGCCTATGCCGCGGCGCGCGCCGGGGGGGCGCCGGTCGTTCTGCTCTCTCCGGCGTGCGCGAGCTTCGACCAGTTCAGCGGCTTCGAGGCGCGCGGCGATCGGTTCCGCGCTCTCGTCGGTGCGCTGGCGGAGGCGGCATGATGCCGACGCTGTCGCGTGCCGACACCTCCGTTCTCGGCCGCTGGTGGTGGACGGTCGATCGCTGGACGCTGCTCGCGGTGGCGACGCTGATCGGCTTCGGCTACGTGATGATGCTCGCCGCCTCGCCGGCGGTGGCCGAGCGCATCGGGCAGGCGCGCGACCTGTTCATCCTCAAGCAGGTGTTCTTCCTGGCGCTCGCCGGCCTGATCGTCGTCGCCGTCTCGCTGCTGTCGCCGCGCGGCGTGCGGCGGGTGGCGCTGGCCGGGGGCGCGCTGGCGCTGCTGCTGACCGCGCTGACGCTGGTGGCCGGCGTGCAGATCAAGGGCGCACAGCGCTGGATCGCGCTGCCGGGTCTGTCGCTGCAACCGAGCGAGTTCCTCAAGCCCTGCTTCGCCGTCGTCGCCGCATGGCTGATCGCGGAGGGCAGGCGCGGCGGCATCCGGTTCGGCAGCGCGATCGCGGTCGCGGTCTATGGCGTGATCGCCCTGCTGCTGAAATCGCAGCCCGATATCGGCATGCTCGCCGTCGTCACCGGTGTGCTTGCGATCCAGCTGTTCGTCGCCGGCCTCAATCTGCTGGTGTTCGGCGGCCTGCTCGGCGTGATCGGTGCCGGTGCCTTTGCCGCCTACCTGCTGTTCCCGCATGTGCAAAGCCGCGTCACCCGCTTCCTCGATCCGGCGTCGGGCGACAACTACCAGGTCAACCGCGCGCTGGAGGCGTTCGGCGCCGGCGGTCTGCTCGGCCGCGGGCCGGGCGAAGGGCATGTCAAGGACGTACTGCCGGACGCCCATGCGGATTTCGTCTTCGCGGTGGCCGGGGAGGAGTTCGGGCTGGTCGTCTGCCTGGTCATTCTCGGCGTGTTCGCCTTCATCGTCCTGCGCGGCCTGCTGCGGCTGCTGGCCGAGGGGGAGCTTTATGTGGTGCTGGCGGCGACCGGCCTGATCGCGAGCTTCGGCCTGCAGGCGTTCGTCAACATGGCCTCGACGCTGCACCTGATCCCGACCAAGGGCATGACGCTGCCGTTCATTTCCTATGGCGGCTCCTCGGCGGTCGCGGTCGCTTTCGGCATGGGGCTGCTGCTGGCACTGACCCGAAGGCGCGTGGCGGGAGAGGCGGCATGAGGGGGCCGATGGTCCGCACCGTCGCGATCGCCGCCGGCGGCACCGGCGGCCACGTCTTTCCCGCCGAGGCGCTGGCCGAGGTGCTGGCACGCCGCGGCCACCGGCTGCTTCTGCTGACCGATGCCCGCTCCGGCGCCTTCGCCTCGCCCGCCTTCGCGGGGCGGGAGCGGCATGTGCTGCATGGCGCCGGGATTGCCGGCCGCGGTGTCCTGCGCGGTGGCGCGGCGCTGGCGGGGCTGGCCGCGGGCACGGTGCAGGCGCGCCGCATCCTGGCGCGCGCCCATGCCGGCGTGGTGGTCGGCTTCGGCGGCTATCCGGCGGTGGCGCCGGTGCTCGCCGCCCGGCTGCTGGCGCGGCGGCCGGCGATCGTGCTGCACGAGCAGAACGCCGTGCTCGGCCGCGCCAACCGGCTGCTGGCGCGCCTCGCCGACGGTCTCGCGCTCAGCTACGCCGCCACCGCCCGGGTGCCGGACGGCGCGCGCAGCGTGATCACCGGCAATCCGGTGCGCCCGGCCGTTGCCGCCCTGGCCGGCGTGCCGTGGACGCCGCCGGGGTCGGCGGTGCAACTGCTGGTGCTGGGCGGTTCGCTCGGCGCGCGGGTGTTGAGCGACGTGGTGCCGGCGGCGCTCGCCGCGCTGCCCGCTGCGCTGCGCGCGCGGCTGCGCGTCGTGCAGCAGTGCCGGACGGAGGATCTCGGCCGCGTGCGCGACGCCTATGCGGCGGCCTCGATAGCCGCCACGCTGTCGCCGTTCTTTGCCGATGTCGCGGCCCGGCTCGCGGCAGCGCATCTGGTGGTGGCGCGCGCCGGCGCCTCCACCGTCGCCGAACTCGCCGCCGCCGGACGGCCATCGGTCCTGGTGCCGCTGCCGCACGCGATCGACGATCATCAGACGGCGAATGCCCGCGCCCTCGCCGAAGCCGGGGCGGCGTGGCTGATGCCGCAGCCATCTTTCACGCCGGCGGCGCTGGCCGGCCTGCTCGCGCACCTGCTCGACGATCCGGCGGCACTCGCCGCGGCGGCGGCGCGGGCGGCCGCCGGTTTCCGGGCCGACGCCGCGGCGCGGCTCGCCGATCTCGTGGACAGCCTGATGGCGACGGAGCGCGCGACATGAGGGCCCTGCCGCTCAGCATCGGCACCATCCATTTCGTCGGCATCGGCGGCATCGGCATGTCCGGCATCGCCGAGGTGCTGCACACGCTCGGCTATGCGGTGCAGGGCAGCGACCTTGCCGACAGCGCCAATGTGCGCCGACTGCGCGAGAGCGGCATTCCGGTCGCGATCGGGCATGACGAGGCCAATCTGGCGGCAGCCCAGGTGGTCGTCGTCTCGACCGCGGTGAAGCCGGACAATCCGGAGGTGCGGGCGGCGCGCGCGCGGCTGATCCCGGTCGTGCGGCGGGCCGAGATGCTGGCCGAGCTGATGCGCCTGCGCTGGGCGATCGCGGTCGGCGGCACGCACGGCAAGACCACCACGACCAGCCTCGTTGCTGCGGTGCTGGAAGCCGCGCATCTCGATCCCACCGTGATCAACGGCGGCATCGTCAACGCCTACGGCACCAACACGCGCATGGGCGCCGGCGACTGGATGGTGGTGGAGGCGGACGAGAGCGACGGCAGCTTCCTGCGCCTGCCGGCCACCATCGCCGTCGTCACCAACATGGACCCCGAGCACCTCGACCACTGGGGCACCGGCGAGGCGATGGTGCAGGGCTACGAGCATTTCGTCGCCAACATCCCGTTCTATGGCTTCGCCGTCCTGTGCATCGACCATCCGGCGGTGCAGCAGATGATCCCGCGTCTGTCCGACCGGCGCATCGTCACCTACGGCTTCTCGCCGCAGGCCGATGTGCGGGCGGAGCGGGTGGTCGCCGACCGGCTGGGTGCCACGTTCGAAGTCGCGGTGACCGAGCGTGCCCGCAACCGCGGCCGGCGCCTCGGCCCGTTCCGGCTGCCGATGCTCGGCAACCACAACGTGCAGAACGCGCTCGCCGCGGTCGCGATCGGGGTCGAGATGGAGATCGACGATGCCGTGATGCGCAGCGCCTTCGCCGCCTTCCGCGGCGTCAAGCGCCGCTTCACCAAGACCGGGGAAGCCGGCGGCATCACCGTGATCGACGATTACGGCCACCATCCGGTGGAGATCGCGGCGGTGCTGAAGGCGGCGCGGCAGGCCGGGGCGCGCGACGTGGTCGCGGTGGTGCAGCCGCACCGCTACACGCGCCTCGCCTCGCTGTTCGAGCAGTTCTGCACCTGCATGAACGATGCCGGCACGGTGATCGTCGCCCCGGTCTATGGCGCCGGCGAGGCGCCGATCGAGGGCATCGACCGCGATGCGCTGGTGGAGGGTCTGCGCGCCCGCGGCCATCGCAGCGTGGTGCCGCTCGCTTCGCCCGACCATCTGGCGGAAATGGTGCTGGCGATCGCGCGGCCCGGCGATTTCGTGGTCTGCCTCGGCGCCGGCACCGTCACGCAGTGGGCGGCGGCACTGCCGGCCCAGCTTGCCGAATTGCAGGGCGCGCTGCCGCGGCGCGCCGGCGGTGGCGCATGATGGCGGCGGCGCGCCATCCGCACTGGACCGAGGCGCTGCCGGTGCCGCGCGGGCGCCTGCGCCTGGGCGAGCTGCTCGCCCCGGTCACCTGGTTCCGGGTCGGCGGTGCGGCGGAGGTGCTGCTGCGCCCGGCCGATGCCGGCGATCTCGCCGCCTTCCTCGCGGCGCTGCCGGCCGAGGTGCCGGTGACGGTGATCGGTGCCGCCTCCAACCTGATCGTGCGTGACGGCGGCATCGCCGGCGTGGTGGTGCGGCTGGCGCGCGGCTTCGGTGCGATCACGGTGGAGGGGGACGGCATCGTCGCCGGCGCCGCCGCGCTGGATGCCGCCGTTGCCGAGCATGCCGCCGCCGCCGGTCTCGCCGGCCTGGAATTCCTGTGCGGCATTCCGGGCAGCATCGGCGGTGCCGTGGCGATGAACGCCGGCGCCTATGGCGGTGACATCGCCGGCTGCCTGGAATGGGCGGACGTCGTGCTGCGCGATGGCGGGACGGTGCGGCTCACGGCGGCAGATCTGCGCTTTGCCTATCGCCACGCGGCGCTGCCGCCGGGGGCGGTGGTGGTGCAGGCGCGGCTCCGTGCCCGGCCCGGGGAAGCCGCGCTGATCGCGGCGCGGATGGCGGAAATCCGCGCGTCACGGGAAGCGACGCAGCCGGTTCGGGCACGCACCGGCGGGTCCACCTTCCGCAACCCGCCGGCCGGCATCAGCGCAATGAAGGCCTGGGAGCTGATCGACGCCGCCGGCTGCCGCGGCCTCGCCCGCGGCGATGCGCTCGTGTCGGAGAAGCATTGCAACTTCCTGATCAACGCCGGCCGTGCCAGCGCCGCCGATATCGAGGGGCTGGGCGAGGAGGTGCGACGGCGCGTGCAGGCGGCGAGCGGCATCGTGCTGGACTGGGAAATCCGCCGCATCGGCACGCCGGCCGGGCGCGCGGGGGCGGGGGCGTGATGCGCGTCGCGGTGCTCCACGGCGGCATCTCCGCCGAACGCGCGGTCAGCCTCGCCTCCGGCGCGCAGGTCGTGCGCGCGCTCGCGGCCCTCGGCCATCACGTTGTGCCGGTCGATGTCGGTCCCGATCTGCGCGCGCTGCTCGCCGCCCTCGATCCCGCGCCCGACGTGGTGTTCAACGCGCTGCACGGCCGCTTCGGCGAGGACGGCACGATCCAGGGTGTCCTCGACTGGCTAGGCATCCCCTACACCCATTCCGGCGTGCGCGCCTCCGCGCTCGCGATGGACAAGCCGGCGGCGAAGGCGGTGTTTGCCGCGGCCGGGCTTGCGGTGCCCGCGGGGCGGGTGATCGCGCTGGCCGAGCTGGCGGCGGCCGATCCGCTGCCGGCGCCCTATGTCGTCAAGCCGCTCAACGAAGGATCCTCGGTCGGCGTCGCGATCGTGCGCGCCGGCGACAACCGCCGCCGCCGCATTGCCGCGGAGTGGCGTTTCGGCGCGCAGGCGATCGTCGAGGAATACATCCCCGGCCGCGAACTGACGGTCGGCGTGCTCGGCACGCGCGCGCTGACCGTGACGGAGATCATCGCGCGCGAGGAATTCTACGATTACGACGCCAAGTATGCGCCCGGCGGCTCGCGGCACGTGCTGCCGGCGCGGGTGCATGCGGCGATCGGGGCGCGGGCGCGGGAAATGGCACTGGCGGCGCATCGCGCGCTCGGCTGCCGCGGGGTGACGCGGGCGGATTTCCGCTATGACGACACCGAAGGCGAACCGGGACGGCTGGTGCTGCTGGAGGTCAATACCCAGCCGGGACTGACGCCCACCTCGCTGCTGCCCGAGCAGGCGGCGCATCTCGGCATCGGCTTCCCGGAGCTCTGCGCCTGGATGCTGGAGCAGGCCGCATGCCGCGGGTGAGGCAGCCGCGCAGCGCGGGCCGCCGCGCCCAGGTGCAGGACCGGCCCGGCCGCTGGCAGGTGCTGCTGCGCCGCCAGCGGCGCCTGCTGGCACCGGCGGCGGCGGGCCTCGCCGGGCTTGCCGTGCTCGGCCTCGGCGTCGCGGCGCTGCACGCGATCGGGCAGGGGGCGAGCCTGCATGAACGGCTCGGCAGCGCCACCGCGCGGCTTGGCCTGCGCATCGACCGCGTGGTGATCGAAGGGCGCGTCAAGACGCCGGAACCGCTGCTGCGCGCTGCCATCGGGGCGGCCGTCGGCGACCCCATCCTGGGCTACTCGGTGCAGGCAGCGCGGGTGCGCATCGAATCGATCAACTGGGTGCGCGATGCGACGGTGGAGCGCCGCCTGCCCGATACGCTGGTGGTGCGGCTGGAGGAGCGGCGGCCGTTCGCGGTGTGGCAGCACGACGGCAGGTTCCGCCTGATCGACCGCGACGGCCAGATGGTGACCGATTCCGACGTGGCCGACTTCGCGGCGCAGCTGCCGCTGGTGGTCGGGGCCGGCGCGCCGGCCGCGGCGGCGGGGCTGATCGATGCGCTCGCCGCGCAGCCTGCCATCCAGTCGCGCGTCACGGCGGCAGTGCGCGTCGGCGAACGGCGCTGGAACCTGCGCCTTGCCAACGGCGCCGAAGTGCTGCTGCCGGAAGGTGCCGAGCCGCAGGCGCTGGCGCGGCTGGTCGAATTGCAGGCGCAGCATGCCCTGCTCGACCGGCCGCTCGCGACCATCGACATGCGTCTGCCGGACCGCCTGGTGATCCGCGCCCAGGCCACCCACGACGCCGCCCCCAAGGACGCCGCCCCGCCCGCCAGGAGGCCGACATGAACGACCTGTCGCGTCGCATCCTGCCGCCGGGCGACGGCGAGGAACCGCCGCGCCCGCGCCAGCGACCCTCCGGCCCGTTCGGCGTGCTCGACATCGGCACCACCAAGATCGTCTGCATCATCGGCCGCGTCGAATCGGACTTCACCACGCGCGTGCTCGGCTTCGGCTGGCAGCGCGGGCGCGGCGTGCGCGGCGGCGGCATCACCGAGATCGAGGTCGCCGAACGCGCCATCCGCGCCGCCGTCGGCCAGGCGGAGAACGAGGCCGATATCCGGCTGCGCTCGGTGATCGTCAATCTCTCCTGCGGGCAGCCGGAAAGCCGGCTGTTCAACGTGCAGTGGCCGGTCGGCGGGCGGGCGGTGAGCGAGGCCGATCTGCGTCGCGTGATCCTGGAGGGCCGCGCGCGCGCGGTCAGCGAGGGGCGCGACATCATCCACGCCCTGCCGCTCGCCTTCGCCGCCGACGACGCCCAGGGGGTCGCCGATCCGCGCGGGCTGCACTGCGAAATTCTTGCCGCCCGTCTGCACGTCGTCGATGCGCTGCGGACGGCACTCGCCACCGTCGGCGCCTGCGCCGCGCGCTGCGACCTCGCTGTTGCGGAGATGGTGTCGGCGCCGATGGCCGCCGGCATCGCAACCCTGGTCGAGGATGAGCGCCAGCTCGGCGCCACCGTGATCGACATGGGCGGCGGCACCACCGGGATGGCGGTGTTCGCCGAAGGGCAGTTGCTGCACACGGCGCAGCTTCCGGTCGGCGGCACGCATGTCACCAACGACATCGCCCGCGTGCTCTCGACCCCGGTCGCGCATGCCGAGCGGCTGAAGACGCTCTACGGCAGCGCCCAGTCCAGTCCCGACGACGAGCGCGAGATGCTGCCGGTGCCGCTGGTCGGCGAGGAGGAGCACCAGATCGCCAAGGTGCCGCGCAGCATGGTGGTCAACATCATCCGCCCGCGGCTCGAGGAAACCTTCGAAATGGTGCGGGAACGGCTGGAAGGTTCCGGCCTTGGCCGTGCCGCCGGCACGCGCGTGGTCCTGACCGGCGGCGCGAGCCAGATGTCCGGCGTGCGGGAGATGGCGGCGCGCATCCTGAACCGCCAGGTGCGGCAGGGACGGCCGGCGGCGCCGCGCGGCCTGCCCGATTCCGCCTCCGGCCCGGCCTTCGCCACCGCCGTCGGCCTGCTCGCCTGGGCGGCCGGCGCCGGGCGGCAACTGCCCGAGATCGACCTCGCCGCCGACCGCGGCGGCGGGCTGATCCGGCGCATCGTGAATTTCCTGCGGGAGCGCGTGTGACATGCAGACGCGACTCGCAGGACGTGCGTACCATCCGCTTGGCAACGGGCGAATTCTCAGGGGAGTAGGCCCATGACACTCAATCTCACCATCCCGCAGCAGTCGCACACGGACTTCACTCCCCGCATCACGGTCATCGGGGTCGGCGGCGGCGGCACCAACGCCGTGGACAACATGATCGCGATGAACCTCCAGGGCGTGGAGTTCGTCGTCGCCAACACCGACGCGCAGCAATTGCTGCACAGCCGCGCCGACCGGCGCATCCAGCTCGGCCCGCACATCACGCAGGGCCTCGGCGCCGGCGCCAAGCCGGAGATCGGCCGCGCCGCGGCCGAGGAGGCGGCGGAGGAGCTGTACCGCCATCTCGATGGCGCGCACATGGTGTTCGTCACCGCCGGCATGGGCGGCGGCACCGGCACCGGGGCGGCGCCGGTGATCGCGCGCATGGCACGCGAGCGCAACATCCTCACCGTCGGCGTCGTCACCAAGCCGTTCACCTTCGAGGGCACGCGGCGCATGCGCTCGGCGGAGCTCGGCATCGAGGAATTGCAGCAGTTCGTCGATACGCTGATCGTGATCCCGAACCAGAACCTCTTTCGCCTCGCCAATGAGCGCACCGGCTGGAAGGAAGCGTTCAAGATGGCGGACAACGTCCTCTACATGGGCGTGCGCGGCGTCACCGACCTGATGGTGGCGCCGGGGCTGGTCAATCTCGACTTCGCCGATATCCGCACGGTGATGGCGGAGATGGGCAAGGCGATGATGGGCACCGGCGAGGCCGACGGCGACAACCGCGCCGTTCGCGCCGCCGAGGCGGCGATCAGCAATCCACTGCTGGAGGATACCAGCATGGCCGGGGCGCGCGGCCTGCTGATCAACATCACCGGCGGGGAGGACATGACGCTGTTCGAGGTGGACCAGGCCGCCAACCGCATCCGCGAGGAAGTGGACGAGGAGGCCAACATCATCTTCGGCTCGGCGATCGATGACACGCTGGTGGGCAAGATCCGCGTCTCCGTGG
>JAJZNE010000030.1 GCA_021847995.1 Pseudomonadota bacterium
CCCTCGGCGGCGAGGGCTTTGGCGACGCCTTCCACGAGGGTGGCGAAGCGTTCGGCCGGGGGGCGGGGGGTGCGGTTGTTCACGTCATCAGTTATACATGATAACTGACCGCAGGGCAAGCGGGATGTGCGGCGGGCGCTCGCAGCCTTGCGGGGGTCCGCCATGACGTCTGCCCCGTCATTGCGAGCCGCAGGCGAAGCAATCCATGGCCGCCGGCTGGGGGTGGCGGCGCTGGATGGCTTCGTCGCGGCACTCCTCGCAATGACGGGTACGTATCGGAAGGATGGGCGGAGATGATGCGCGATCAGCCGCCCTTCGTGCCCGAACCCGGCGAGCACGGGCGCCCAGTGATGCGCCGCGCCGCACGCTTCCATCGCGACGACGGTCGGCGACAGCCTGGCGAAGAATGCCTCCATCGCCGGACGGCCGAGCTTGCGCCGCAGTACCGGATGCTCCAACGCAGCGACCCCGTGCAGTTGGGAAATCGCCTTCGTCGTATCCTTGCCTATGCGGCTGAGCTGCTCCAGGGACGGACTGCTCCGATGATCCTCGACAACCTCATCATGGCACATGGATGCCGCCCGGGGGCCGTCCACCCCAACAGGCGGAACCGCCCCGTTCACCAAATGTTGCCTTTCCAACTCAAGAGCGAAATCGTAATGTATCCGCCGGGCCGTCGGGGGATGGCCCGGCATGCGGTCATTATGAAAGGGATATCACCCCATGACCTGGTTCGGTCGGACCCTGTCTGCCGGTGCGGTGGTGCTGGCGGCGTGGGCGGGCAGCGCACCGGCGGAGGCCGGAACCGTTGCCATCGGCTTGCAGATCGGCAACGGCGCCATCGTCACACCCGCCGCCAGCATCGTCGGCGGCCTGACGACGCTGTCGCTGTCCTCCATGGGCGGATTCGGGATCGCCGCGTCGGGCCGGGGGGCGGTGCTCGGCGTGTCGCCGGAACTGTTCGCCGATACGCTGGCAACGGCCCTGGCAGCGGCGGGCACGCTCCGCCTCTATGTCTCCGAGACCGATATCGCCCCCTCCCCGTCGGCCGCGCCGCAGACGCTCGCCAGCGACTTCTCGGCCAGCCTCCACACCAAGGGCTGGACGGTGACGGAGGCGACCTATCTGGACGCCGCCGATGCGCGCTACGGCACCGCGACGCCGCTCTCCTCCGCCTCCTTCGCCGCCAGCGGCAGCGCCGGTCGGACGGAGCGCGTCACGCTGCCCGATGCGCCCTATGCGCTGACCGAGGTCTTCACCCTCCGCGCCGGCGGGGCCGGGGCCGCCAATCTGGCGATCGATTTCGGCCCGGCGCCGCTGGGTGGGACAATCCCCACCTCGCAGTCCGTGCCGGAGCCGGCGGGGCCGGCGGTGCTGGCGCTGGGACTGGCCGGCCTGGCCGCGGTCCGCCGCCGCCACCCCTGATCACCGCGCCAGCCGCGCACACGCCCCCGCCAGCCAGGCCCGCGGCTCCGGCGGCAGGGCGGGGCCGACCGTCGCCAGCACGCGCGCGTGGTAGGCATCGATCCAGGCGATCTCATCGAGCGTCAGCAGCGCCGGTTCGATCAGGGCACGGTCGAACGGCGCCAGCGTCAGCGTCTCGAAGCGCAGGAAGGGCTTGCCCGCCTCCGGCAGCGCCGCCGGCTGCACCAGCAGAAGGTTCTCCAGGCGGATGCCGAAGCGGCCGGGCGCGTAGAACCCCGGCTCGTCGGACAGAATCATGCCGGGCGCCAGCGGCACCGTGCGGGCGAGGCGCGACAGGCTGGCCGGCCCCTCATGCACCGACAGATAGCTGCCGACGCCGTGGCCGGTGCCGTGGTCGAAATCCAGCCCCTCCTGCCACAGCGCGCGGCGCGCGAAGGCATCGAGATGCGGTCCCGCCACGCCCTGCGGAAAGACCAGCGTGGCGATGGCGATGTGGCCCTTGAGCACGCGGGTGAAACGGTCGCGCAGCTCGGCCGGCGGCAGCAGGGCGCCGGTCCAGACGGTGCGCGTCACGTCGGTGGTGCCGTCGGGATACTGGCCGCCGGAATCGATCAGATAGAGTTCGTCGGGCCGGATCGGCCGATCGGTCGCCGGCTCGACGCGGTAGTGCATGATGGCGGCGTGTTCGCCGGCGGCCGAGATCGCCGGGAAACTCTCCCCCCGGAAATCCGCCAGTTCGCGGCGCAGCGCGAGCAGGCGGTCGGCGGCGGAGAGTTCCGTCGCATGCCCCGCCGCGGTGCCGAGCCAGTGCAGAAAGCGGCAGAGGGCGGTGGCATCGCGCTGCTGTGCGGCGCGGGCGCCGTCCTGTTCCACCGCGTTCTTGCTCGCCTTGGCCAGCAGGCACGGGTCCATGCCCGCGCTGACGGTGGCACCGGCGCCGCGCAGCGCACGGGCGAACCAGGCGGGCGCGTGGGCAGGATCGACGCGCACCCGCCTGCCGGCAAGGGCGGCGATGGTGCCGGGCAGGGCGGCGCGGGCGGCGAGCGTGACGCCGTTGCCGAGCCAGGCGCGCGTCGGCGCGGGCAGCTTGCGCGGGTCCATGAACAGCGTCACCGCGGCATCGGCGCCGATCAGCGCGAAGCCGAGCGCGAAGGGCGTGAAGGGCACGTCGCTGCCGCGGATGTTGAGCAGCCAGGCGAGCGAGGCGGGATCGGTGATCACCGCTGCATCCTCCCGCGCCGCACGCAGCGCGGCGGCGATGTCGGCGCGCTTGTCGGCACTGGCGCGGCCGGCGAAGGCGAGCGGGTGCGGCTCAGCCGGATGCAGCGGCGGGCCGGGGCGGTCGCGCCAGACGGCATCGAGCGGATTGGGTTCGGTCGCGATCAGCGTCACGCCGGCGTCGGTGAAGCGCTGCACCGCCTCCTCCGCCATCAGCCAGGGGTCGTACCCGATGCGCGCACCGGGCGCGGTGGCGGCAAGCCAGGCGTGCGGCGGATCCTCGGTGATGTGGTGACGCTGCCACAGTGTTGCATCCGTTTGCGCCGCCGCCTGCAACACGTAGCGGCCATCGACGAACAGCGCCGCCTGCTGCGTCAGCACCACCGCGAGCCCGGCGCTGCCGGTGAACCCGGAGAGCCAGGCGAGCCGCTCCGCCGCCGGCGGCACATATTCCCCGAGATGCTCATCGGCCCGCGGGACAAGAAACCCGTCGAGCCCGAGCCGGGCGAGTTCGGCACGAAAATCAGCGAGATGGGATGAGGTCATGGCGACGTTGCCTTGAGGGGGTGTGTCAGCAAAATTTCATAGCTCACGACTGTGTTCTGCGCAAAGTGCATGGCTGGCGTGGCCCTGCGGCAGGTTCTGTTCCGCCCGCGGTCGCTTATGTTGCGCTGCGAAAGGACGCTCCGCCCGCCGGACGCGCGGGGCCGGGCGTGCCTGTGACAAAGGATTTGAGACGATGACAGCCCATGTTGCCAAGGAAGGGATGACATTCCCGGCCGCCTGCGGCGTGCCGGGCGGCGCCGCCGAAGGGCGGACGGGGTTCGGCCTGCGCGTTCTGGCGGCGGTGCGCCGGGTGGCGGAGCTGCCGCGCCGGCGGGCGACGCTGGACGAGCTCGGCCGCCTGTCGGACCATGAACTGGCCGATATCGGCCTGACCCGCGGCGATCTGCCGCGGGTGTTCGACCCGGCCTTCGTGAACAGCCGCAATTTCGCCCGCAAGGCCGGCGCCTGAGCGCGGCGGCCGGCGCAGGGCCGGGCGGTCACGCCCGCGCCCGGCCGGCGGTGTAGAGCCCGCTCGCCGCGATCACGCCGGCGCCGATCAGCGTCGTCGTCGCGGGGGCGGCGCCGAACACCAGGTAGCCCAGCGCCGTTGACCAGATGAGTTGCAGGTAGGAGAAGGGCGCCAGCAGCGAGGCGGGCGCGAGCCGGTAGGCCAGCACCACCAGCCACTGCCCCCCCGACGCCACCACCCCGATCAGCAGGCACAGCGCCAGTTCCGGCAACGTCGGCAGCCGCGCATCGAACGGCAGCGCACAGGTGAGCAGAACGAGGCCGCTGCCGGCGGTCCAGATCAGGGTCGTCGTCGCCCGCTCGGTGGCGGCGAAGCGGCGCGTCAGCACCATCGCCAGCGCCCAGGCGGCGGCAGACAGCAGCGGGAACACGGCGGCCGGACGGAACGTGCCGCCGCCCGGCTGCGCCGCCAGCATGGCTCCGCCGAGGCCGACGGCAAGCGCGATCCAGCGCCGCGCATCCACCCGCTCGCCGAGCAGCGGCACGGCGAGGGCGGTGATCAGCAGCGGCGAGACGAAGTTGATCGCCGCCGCATCCGCCATCGGCAGCCCCATGAGGCCGAGCAGGAACAGCAGCGCCGAGGCGAGGATGGCAACGCCGCGCATCCCCTGCTGCACCGGCCGGCGGGTGTGCAGCACGCTGGCGCCCTGGCGCAGCAGCGGCAGCAGGGACACCAGCACGAAGACGAGATAGCGCACCCATGCCACCTCGATCACCGGCAGGGTGGCGGTGACGTATTTGGAACTGGCATCGGAGGTGGAGAACAGCACCGTCGCGCCGGCCATCAGCAGGATGCCGCGCAGCGGCGAATCGGCCGCCGCCTGCGCAACGGCGGCCGGCGGCGGGGTCGCGAGGCGCAGATGGCTGAGCGGGACGGGGCGCACGATCCCGTCTAACACGCCGAAGCCGGGCGCAGGCCTGCCATTCAGGCATGCGCGATCCGCCATGCCGCGCCGATCAGGTCGAAAAGATCGAGCAGGCGGGCGACATACCGGTCGCTGAGCGTGAGGCCGCCGGCGGCGGGGTCGCCGGCCTGCCGTTCCAGGCTTGCAATCAGCCGCAGCAGGCGGGCGCGATGCAGGCCGAGCCGGCGCTGCACCGGATCGGCGATGACACCGGCAAAGGCGGCGACGGTGCTGCCCGCCAGCATCAGCCCGCCGGTCATGCCGGCGATCAGGCCGAGCGGCGGAGCGACCGGAAACAGCCCGTACCACACGCCGCCCAGCGCCGCGCCGAGCGGAAAGGAGGCAACCGCCGCCTGCTGCACCAGCAGCGCCGCGAGCGTCGGGCCGAGTGTCGCGATGCCCGGCGTCAGCTTGCTGAAGGCGAGCGCGCCGGTGCCGAGGCTGATCAGGCCGGTGGTCAGCTCGGCCGCGGCGGCCCGGCTGCCGGTATATTCGGCGATCGCCTGTTCGATGCCGGCGCGCAGGGCGGGATCGGCGGCACGCCGGCCGATTTCGGCGAGCAGCGGCCGCAGCGAGGCGACCACCATCGGCTGGTCCAGAATCGTCTCCGCCAGCGCATCGCGGGTGGCGATGCACGGGCCGTCGCGCGCCGGCAGTTCGAGCAACTCGGTGCGCACCAGCCAGGCGATTCGGCGTGCAACGGCGGTCGGCAGCAGCAGATGAACGGTGCCGAGCCGCCGGCCGAGCCGCCGCGCCCCGAGTCGCGCGGCGGCGCCGGCGGCAAGCCGCAGCCCAAGCTCGGGACCGGCGAGCGTGAGGTTGACGGGCATGCGCAGAATGTCCCATCCCAGCGCGGCGCGATGCAGGGCGAGCGTGCCGCGGAGCGAGAAATGGCGCGCGACGAAGGTATCGACGCGGTCGCGCCGGTCCTGGAAATAGCGCGTGAGGCCGCCGGCGACGGCCTGTTCGGCGAAGGCGCGGCCGGGCACAGACGCGCTCATTGCGGCCGATCAAGGCGGACAGATGGTGCGCTGCGGCATGAAGCGCCCCGACACGATGGCGGAGACAGCGGATGACGGCCGAAACCATCACGCGCGAGACCTATGAACGGCTGATCGCGCATGGCGCGGACGGGCCGCCGGCGCCGACCGCGGTCGTGCATCCGTGCGATGCGCCCTCGCTCGGCGGTGCGATCGCGGCGGCGCGGGCCAACCTGATCGTGCCGGTGCTGGTCGGGCCGGCGGCGCGCATCCGCCATGCCGCCGCGAGCGCCGGCATCGACCTCGGCGGTGTGCGCATCCTCGACACCCCGCACAGCCACGCGAGTGCCGCGCGGGCGGTGGCCCTGGTGCGGACGGGCGAGGTCACGGCGCTGATGAAGGGCAGCCTGCACACCGACGAATTGCTGGAAGCGGTGGTCGCCCACGACAGCGGCATCCGCACCGGGCGGCGCATCAGCCACGTCTTCGTGATGGATGTACCGACCTATCCGAAACCGCTCCTGATCACCGACGCCGCCGTCACCATCGCGCCGACGCTGGATGACAAGGTCGATATCGTGGCCAATGCGATCGGGCTGGCCCACGCGCTCGGCATCCCGCTGCCGAAAGTGGCGATCCTGGCGGCGGTGGAGACCGTGAGCGCCAGGATGCCATCGACGATCGACGCCGCGGCGCTGTGCAAGATGGCCGAGCGCGGGCAGATCACGGGCGGCCTGCTGGACGGTCCGCTCGCCTTCGACAACGCGATCAACCGCGCCGCCGCCGAGACCAAGGGCATCCGCTCCCCGGTCGCGGGCGATGCCGATATCCTGCTGGTGCCGGACCTGGAAGCGGGCAACATGCTGGCGAAGGAACTCACGTTCCTGGCCAATGCCGCGGCGGCCGGGGTGGTGCTGGGGGCGCGCGTGCCGATCATCCTGACCAGCCGCGCCGATTCCGTGCCGACCCGGCTGGCCAGCGCGGCGGTTGCCGCGGTCTACGCCAAAGCCCGCCAGGCGCTCAGCAAAGTGGTGGAGTGACGCCATGGACGGTGTGATCCTGGTCATCAACGCAGGCTCCTCCTCCATCAAGTTTTCCGTCTTCGCGCCCGCCGCGCAAGGCGATCCGCGCGCCGGGCCACGCGGGCAGGTGGAGGGGATCGGCACGGCGCCGCGCCTTACCGTGCCCGGCCATGCCGACCGTGCGCTCGACCCGGCCAGGGTCGCCGACCATGAGGCGGCGATGCGGGTGATCCATGACTGGCTCGTCGAACATCATGCCGGGGAGCGCAGCGTCGCCGCGATCGGGCACCGGGTGGTGCATGGCGGCATGCGCTTCACGGCACCAGTGCGGATCGATGCGGAGGTGATGGCGGAGTTGCAGCGCCTGGTGCCGCTCGCGCCGCTGCACCAGCCGCATGCGCTGGCGGCGATCCGCGCCGGAGCGGCGGCGGCACCGGGAGTGGCGCAGTATGCCTGCTTCGACACCGCCTTCCACCGCACGCAGCCGCGGCTGGCGCAACTGTTCGCCCTGCCGCGGGCATTTTCCGAGGAGGGCGTGCTGCGCTACGGGTTCCACGGCCTCTCCTACGAATATATCGCGCAGCGGCTGAAGACGGTGGCGCCGCGCATCGCCGCGGGGCGTGTGGTGGTGGCGCATCTCGGCAACGGGGCGAGCCTGTGCGCGCTCGCCGGCGGGCGCAGTGTCGCCACCACGATGGGGTTCACCGCCCTCGACGGGCTGATGATGGGCACGCGCTGCGGCAGCCTCGATCCGGGCGTGGTGCTGTACCTGATCCGCGAGCGCGGCATGACGCCGGACGCGGTCGAAAGCATGCTGTACCACGACAGCGGCCTCGGCGGCGTTTCCGGGATTTCCAGCGACATGCGCGTGCTGCTCGCCAGCGATGCCGAAGCGGCGCGGGAGGCGGTGGCCCTGTTCGTGCATCGCATCCTGCGCGAACTCGGCGCGCTTGCCGCGGTGCTGGGCGGGCTGGATGCGCTGGTGTTCACCGCCGGCATCGGCGAGCATGCGCCGCAGGTGCGGGCCGCCGTGCTGCAACAGGCACGCTGGCTCGGACTCGATGTCGATGCGGCGGCCAACGCGGCGGGCGGGCCGTGCATCTCGCCGGACGGCACGGCGGCGTCGGCCTGGGTGGTTCCGACCGACGAGAATCTGATGATCGCGCGGCATGTCCGCGCCCTGCATGATGGTATCGGGGAGAGCGCGCAATGACCGTGGAAGTTCCGCATCCGCCGCTGGCCGGACGGCGCGCGCTGGTGGTCGGCATCGCCAACGAGCATTCGATCGCCTATGGCTGCGCGCGTGCGTTCCGCGAACTCGGCGCCAGCCTCGCGATCACGTATCTCAACGACAAGGCGCGGCCGTTCGTCGCCCCGCTCGCCGAACAACTCGGCGCCGACATCGTGATGCCGCTCGATGTCACCGACGCGGGCCAGATGGCGGCGGTGTTCGAGGCGGTGGGGACGCAGTGGCGACGGCTCGATATCCTGGTGCATTCGATCGCGTTCGCGCCCCGCGCCGATCTGCAGGGCGGGCTGCTCGACTGTTCGGCGGCAGGGTTCGCGCAGGCGATGGACATCTCCTGCCACTCCTTCGTCCGCATGGCGAAGCTTGCCGCGCCGCTGATGACCGAAGGCGGCGCCATGTTCGCGATGAGCTATCACGGCGCGCAGGTGGTGGTGCCGAACTACAACGTCATGGGGCCGGTGAAGGCGGCGCTGGAGGCGACATGCCGCTACCTCGCCTATGAACTCGGCCATCGCGGCATCCGTGTCCATCCGATCTCACCGGGGCCGCTGAAGACGCGCGCGGCATCCGGCCTCAAGGGGTTCGATCTCCTGCTGCACGACGAATTGCAGCGGGCGCCGGTGGGCGAGGCGGTCGATATCATGGATGTCGGCTTCGCCTGCGCCTATCTGGCGACCCCCTATGCGCGGCGGATGACCGGTACGACGATCTATGTCGATAGCGGGGCGAACATCATGGTATGAGGGCGGCCTGTCCCGCATGGCGGAGCGGCAGTGATGAGCAACGCGAGCAAATACCACACCGATTTTCACGCCTGGGCCATCGAGCAGGCGGAACTGCTGCGCGCCGGCCGCCTGGCCGAGGCGGACGCGACCAACATCGCCGAGGAGCTCGCCAGCATGGGACGCAGCGAACGGCGGGAACTGGTCACCCGGCTCGCGGTTCTGCTGCTGCACCTCCTGAAATGGGCGTTCCAGCCGGAACGGCGGGGCAAGAGCTGGCGCCTCACGATCGAGGAGCAACGGCGCCAGATCCTGCGTCATCTCGGCGAGAACCCGAGCCTGCGCGCGGGCATCGAGGAAGCGATGGCAGACGCCTATGCCGACGCCGTGCTGCGGGCGGAGCGGGAGACCGATCTGCCGCGCGACTACTTCCCCTGGGCCTGCCCCTATTCCTTCACCGAGGCGACGGCGGAGGGGTTTTGGCCTGACGCACCGTGACTGGCGCACCGTGACTGACGCACAGTGACTGACGCACCGTGACCGGCGGCGGGTTCAGTTCGCCGCTGCCGCCGCCGGGGTCTTCATCATCGCGCCCGTCATCGGGATGAAGAACACGCCGACATCGCGGCGCGAATGCACCTTGCCGGCCTCGTCCTTGGTATAGACGTACAGCACCTGCCCGCGCTTGAACGGCTGGCCGATCGGGATCACCATCCGCCCGCTCGGCTTGAGCTGCTTCAGCAGGTCGGGCGGCGCGTACTGGGCCGCGCAGGTGACGATGATGATGTCGAACCCGCCCTCCACCTCCGGCCAGCCGAAATATCCGTCGCCGACCCGCGACTGCACGTTGTCGTAGCCGAGCGGGGTGAAGATGCGGCCGACCGCGCGGCCCAGCGGCTCGATGATCTCGATCGTGTAGGCGCGCTGGACCATGCGCGAGAGCAGCGCGCTCTGGAATCCGCTGCCGGTGCCGATCTCCAGCGTCACGTCGCCGGGCCGCGGCCGGCAGATCTGGGTCATGTAGGCCTGGCCGAGATAATCCGACAGCGCGGAGCCGTAGCCGAGTGCCCACGGCTTCGGATTTTCCTCATACGCATCGCCCGGCGTCGCCCGGTGCTGGTCGTAGAGATAGTGGAAATATTCCCGCGGCACCTGCTGGAACGCCGCCAGCACGCGCGGATCGGCCTCCCCGAGATGGGCTTTCAGATAGGCGGCGATGCGCTGCATGGCGGCCGGCTTGCGCGCCTGGATGGCGGCGAACTGCGCCTCCGTCAGATCGACCGGGCGGCCGGAGCGCGCCATCGCCGTCTCATAGGTCTCGCGGTTCCAGGCCGGGATCGCGTTGGCCGCCCCGGCGCGGCGCGCCAGCAGCGCCGGTGCGGCAAGGGCGGTCCCCGCCAGCACGCTGCGACGGGTCAGTGTCATGCGGTGGTCTGCCACTCTCAGCGGTTCCTCATGATCGGCGCGCTGGCCATGGCGACAGCATACAGGATCAGGGCCAGCAGCAGAACCCCGCTATAGCCCCCTTCCCGCGCCACCAGATTGGCGAGTGGCGTCGCGACCACGGAAAAGGCGCCGTTCAGCGCCCACGCCCAGGGCAGGAACGGCCCGCCGCCGGTCTCGGCAAGGCCGAGCGGGAACGGCAGGCCGAGCGCCACCGCGACCGGCCCGGCCAGCGCCAGCACCAGCGCCGCCCGCGCCGCCAGCGGCAGCCCGACCGCGGCGAGCAGCAGCGGTTGCAGCCACGCCGCCATCGCGGCGCACCACAGCACCGCGATCCCGGCGGCGACCGCGGCGGCGCGGCGCTGCCGGGCGGTGACGCGCTGCGACAGCAGGCTGCCGAGGCCGGAGCCGATCAGCATGCAGGTCAGCACCAGCGCGAACCCGCCGGTGCGGTCATCGAGCAGGAAGCTCGCCCGTTCGATCAGGGCGATCTCGATCGCCAGGTAGCCGAGGCCGATGGCGGCGAAATAGGTGGCGGCGCGCACCGTCCCGCCCGGTGCCCGCAGCCGCCGGCCGGCCGCGAGCGGCACCAGCAGCACGCACGCCGCGATCACCGCCGCCTGCGCCAGCACCGTCAGATTGACCAGCGCCCCCACCTCCGCCTGCGGCAGCAATTCGAGCCGGCGCAGCAGCGTGCCGGCGTGGTCGAGGCGCAGCAGCGCATACCAGAACGGCCGATCGAGGGTGATCGGGGCGAGGTTGAAGGCGCCGGCGGAGGGCGTCGGCCGGCCGGCGAGCACCGCCCCCGCCTCGTCGGCGATCGCGTCCTGCGCCGGGCCGCCGGACGCCACCTCGCCGGTGTCGAAGGAGACCGGCGGCAGGTCGTTGTAGATGCCGGCGCGCGCCGCCGCCGGGTCGATCCCCGGATAGGCGCTGAGATCGAAGGAGCGGGCGTCGCAGAACGCCCGCGCGGCGGCGATGCGGGCGGCATCGAACGGCGCCGGCGACAGCAGCAGCCGCAGGTTCCACGCCGAGCGGTAGGCCAGCACGTGCCGGGCCGGGTCGGTGATGCCGGCGGCCAGCAGCGCCGCCCGCGCCGTCGCCAGCAGCCGCAGCGCATAGGCCGGGAAATCGCGGATCGAAACCGGCACGGAGACGATGCCGCCCGGCGCGAGGACGGCGAGATCGGCGGCCAGCGCCTCCACCGTGAAGGCGCTGGCATTCGCCTCCGCCGCATCCAGGAAATCGGCGGCGATGTCGATCACGTCATACCGCCCGCCGCGCCGCACCGCGGCGAGCGGGCTGAGCGCCGATACCTGCGCATCGGTCGGGGGCGCCGGACCGAGGCCGCGCCGCACCGCGCGGCGCAGCACCGGCTCCGGCTCCAGCACCGTCGCCGCGGCCGCGCCGAGAACCCGCGCCTCCGCCAGCCGGAAACCGCCGGAGGCGCCGACCAGCAGCACGCGCGGATGCGGGATCAGGACATAGGGCAGCGCCGCCAGCGTCGCCGGGGCATAGGGTGCGGCGGCGCCGGGCGGGCGCGGCAGGGCGGCGATGCGGTTGCCGTCGCGATACAGGCCGAAGGTGGTCGGCGGACCGGGCAGGCCGAGCATGCCGGCATCGGTGGAAAGATCGGTATCGACACGCTCCGTGAAGTCATCGAGCAGCAGATAGAAGCCCCGCGGGGACAGCACGCGGGCGACGACGCGGCTGCCGGGTACGTGCAGCGGGGCATAGATCGCCTTGAAGTCGTTGAAGCCGGCGCGGTCGTCGAGCAGCAGCAGCGCCTCTCCGGCGAGCAGGGCGGCAAGGGCGGCGAGCAGCGCCGCCCGGTGCGGCGCGGCGGCGAGGGCGAGCGGGACGAGCAGGCAGGCGGGCAGCGCGAAGGGCGGCACCACCCACATCAGCGCCAGCACCGCAGCCGCGCCCGCGCCGGCACCGCCCAGGTCGGCGCCATAGACGAGGCCGGGCCGCGCCGGATCGCGCACGAAGCAGAGGGCCACGAACAGGCCGGTGAGAAAGAAGAACGGCAGCAAAGCCGCGTAATAGCCGGCGATGTACCAGAGCTGCTGGGCAAACGTCGCCGGGTTCTGCAATTGCAGCGGGTTGAACGGATCGACGGTGACGGCGTGATACCCCGCAGCCGCCGCCACGATCAGCGCCGCCGGCAGCGCCGCCAGCAGCCCCCCGGCACGGCGCCGCAGCCATGTCTCGGCCAGCGCCGTCACCACCCCGCTCATGGCGAAGCCGGCCAGCACGATGGAAATGACCCAGTAGCCGTATTCCGACCACTTCGCGACGGCGAAATAGCGCGTCAGTGCGATCTCGAACCCGAGCGAGGCGGCCGAGACCAGTGCCAGCGGCAGCAGCGCCCGCGCCGTCCCCCTCAAGGCCAGACACGCCGGCGGATGAAATCGCCGAGCAGGGCATCGAAGCGCACCGGGTCATCGACGAACAGCGCATGCCCGACCCGCGGCATCACCACCGCCTCGGCGGAGGGGTGATGACGGCGAAGGCTGTCCGCCTGACCGGCGAAGCGCGGCGTGACGACGTAAAGCACCGGCCGGTCGGTAGCATAGACCGCTTCCTTCCAGAAGCTCCGCGGCACCGGATAATTGAGCAGCGCCGTCGCCGCGTCCTGTGGCGTGCGCAGGCAGGCCTCGGTCAGCCGGTCGAGCCAGGGGGCGGGCTGCGGGCGGGCGAACATGCCGCGCACGAACAGGCGCATCCGCGTCTCGCGCGACAGCAGCCGGCTGCTGGCGGCGATGGTGTGGCGCGGCAGGGCCGGCGGCGGATCCTCGCCCACCGAATTGTCCACCAGCACGAGGCCGGCGAGATGGGCATCGCCGTCCGCATGGACATAGGCGAGCGCATCGAGCACGCCGAGCGACCAGCCGACCAGCAGCACCGGGGCGGGACCGAGCTGGCGGATCAGCTCGGCGATGTCCTGGCCGCGGCGCTGCGGCTCATAGCCGGCGGAGGCGGCCTCGCTCTCCCCCTGGCCACGCGGGTCGAAGGCGATGACGCGGAAGTGACGGGAAAAATCGGCGATCTGCGCGTCCCAGATCCAGGCCGGCATGGTCCAGCCGGGGATCAGCACCAGGGTATGCCCCTGGCCCGCCTCGATGTAATGCAGGCGGACACCGTCGCTGGTGAAGAAGGAGCGGTCGGACGCCGCCGCCCGGTGCGAGGGCAGCAGCAGGAGGGCGAACAGCAGCATGAACGCCGGAACGGCCCGCATGCCCCCTCCTGCCCGGACGACTCCGTCCGTGTCAAGAAAAGTCCCAGAGCTGCAATGACAAATCCTGCGGAAGACGATGACGGGGTACAGGGCGGGCCGGGGCGCGGCGCGCTGGTGGCGCTGGTGGTGATCCTGCTGCTGGTGGTGGGCGGGCTGTGGCTCGCCCGCACGCTGCACAGTGTCGGCCGCCTGCAGGACTGCGTGATGGCCGGGCGCAGCAACTGCGCGCCGGTGCAGCCGCCCGCAGGCCGATAGCCCGGGCGGCAATTAGCCCCCGCTTAAGCATGCCGCGCCACGGTGGCGGGGTCGCGCGGTCGGCCGGCCAAAATGGCGGGACGGCGGGTGCGGCGCGTGCCTGCGGCGGATCGGGGTCGTCATGGCGGCAAAGGCTCGGGCCAGGGACGGGAAGGACGCGCGCGGCAGCGTCGTGATCCGCCGGGAGGAGGTGGTCGAGGGTGGCCATCACGGCGGCGCATGGAAGGTCGCCTACGCCGATTTCGTCACCGCGATGATGGCGTTCTTCCTGCTGATGTGGCTGATCAACGCGACGACGGAGGAGCAGCGGCGGGGGCTCGCCGACTAT
>JAJZNE010000085.1 GCA_021847995.1 Pseudomonadota bacterium
CACCCCCGCCGCGGCATACGCCACCGGCCGCGCCGCGCCGATGCCACTCACCCGGCTCGCCGCCCCCAGCCGCGCCGTGCGCGCCACCAGCACCGCGACGAAATTCGCCATCGACGTGCCGGTGACGAGCAGACCGGAACTGTCGGCCGGCATGCCCAGCATCTCGGCCGCCCAGGCGATGACCTGCCGCTCGCAGGCGACCGGGGCATGGTCGCGGCCGCCGCAATTGGCGTCGAGGCCGCCGGCCAGCAGTTCGGCCAGCATGCCGACCGCCGTCCCCCCGCCATGCACCCAGCCGAAGAAGCGCGGATGGCGGTTGCCGACGGCATAGGGAGCGATCAGGGCGCGATAGGCGTCATAGACCGCCGCGGCATCAGCGCCGGCGCGCGGCAACGCCTCCTGCCAGGCGGCGCGCACCGGCGGCGGCATCTCCCGCCACACCGGCGCATCGCGCAGGCCGGCGAAGTCGTCGAACAGATCGTCCAGCATGCGGTGGCCGAGCGCGCGCAGCGATGACCAGTCCGACGGGTCGAGCGAGTCCCCGGTCATCGCGCCCCGGCCGGCGCCGGGGCGGTCGCCTCGGCCAGCACGTCGAACAGGCGCGGCAGATCGTCCGGCGCGCTGCCGGCGACCTCGCGCGCGCCGATCGCCACCCGCAGTCCGCCGAACGCGCCCAGCCCCACCGGCTGGCCGAGCAGCACGCCCGCCCGCGCCAGCCGCTGATAGAGCGGGCGCAGCGCCGCCGCGGTCAGCAGCCGGCGCGGATCGTCCGGGTCGCGGACGGCAAAGGTGAAGATGCTCGCCCGCTCGTCCCACGCGCCGCCCTCCTCGGGCAGCCCGGCCACCTGATGCAGCGCCGGAATGTCGGCGAGGCCGCGCCGGATCGTCCGCCCGCGTTCGGCCAGCACGTCCTGCATCGCCGCCCCGAGCCGCGCCACGCGCTGCATGGCATCGAGCGCCGCCACCCAGCGCAGCACCACACCCGGTGCGCACGCAGCCGGCCGGCCGCCGGGGGCGGGGGCGCGGTCACGCGGATAGAACACCGCCCCGGAAAAGGCGGGACCGCCGAAGAACTTCGATCCGGTGATGACGACCGGCCAGCCGCGCCGCAGGAACGCGGCGACGCGCGCCGGCAGAATGCGCCCCTGGCACGCATCGACGATCACCTCCGCCCCGGGGGGCGGCTCGGTCGGGGCGATCAGGCCGGTCTTGCTGCCATAGGTCAGAAAGACGACCGGCCGCCCTCTGCCGCCGCTGCCCCGCACCGCCTCGGCGAAGGCGGCATTGAGGACAGCGGGCGGCAGCGGCGCGCCGGCGGCATCGCGCAGCCGCACCTCCACCGTGGCGCTGTCCGCGCCCGCCGCCACCGCCGCCGGCACGCCGCTGCCGGTTTCCGTCGCGCCGGGCAGGATCGCCGTGATCGGCAGCTCCGGCCGCTCGGCGGCGAGCAGCGCCGTCGCCACCTGCAACGCATCGGTGCCGGAGGGGCACAGGATCGCCTCCGCCAGCGAGGCGATGCCGAAATGGCCGAGCAGTCGGGCCCGTACGGTCTCGGCCTGCGCCGCCAGGCGCTCTCTGCGCAGCGCCGGCGAAGCCGCCCCGCCGATCTCGCGCCACACCAGTTCGGCCGCCGCAAACCCCTCCACGCTCACCGGCGAGGCGGTGCAGGAGGAGGCGCAGAGGAGGTGCGGCGCCGGCACCGGCGGACAGAGATATTTGCTGACCCCGCTGTCCGGGTCGAGAGCGAGACGGTCATCGCCGTCGCCGAGCAGGGCAGCGAGGAACGTCCCGTCCTCGCCATGCGCCGGCCATTCGGCCACGCTGCCCCGACCGCGGGCCGCGATCGCCGCTTCCTTCAGCATCAATCCTGCTCCTTCACCGGCGCGCCGCCCTCGCCCCCATCGTGGCGGCGGCGGGTGACCGAATCCTCAATGACGGCGCAACCATGTCCGACGGGTCGCGGTGCGGCAACCGGGGCAATGCGAACATTCTGTTCAGGCGGGCGACTTCAGGGCGCTGCGCGGGCCAGCAGACAGAGCGCAAACCAGCCCTGCGCGTCGCACCACTTCTCCCGCACCGCCCAGCCTGCCGCGCCCGCCAGCGCGGCGAAACCCTCCGGCGTATGCTTGTAGCTGTTCTCAGTATGGATGGTTTCATGGCGGGCGAAGCGGACCGGGCGGCCGGCGACCTGCACGGTTTGCGCGTGCCGGCTTTCCAGGTGCATCTCGATGCGGCTCTCGGCGTCGTTCCAGACGACGCGGTGAGCGAAAGAGCCCGGATCGAACGTCGCCGCCGCATCCCGGTTGAGGCGGCGCAGCAGATTGCGGTTGAACGCGGCCGTCACCCCCTCCCGGTCGTCATAGGCGGGCAGCAGGATGGCGGGATCCTTGCGCAGATCGATCCCGACCAGGAACTGCGCCGCCGTGCCCAGCGTCGCCGCCGCCTCAGCGAGGAACCGCACGGCGACCGGCGGCTCCAGATTGCCGATGGTGGAACCGGGGAAGAAGCCGAGCACCGGCCCCGCCGCTACCGCCGGCGGCAGTGCCAGCGGGCGGAGGAAGTCGGTCGCGATGACATGCACGGCGAGTGCCGGCCGGCTGCGGGCGAGCCGCGCCGCCATCGCCGCCAGCGCCTCCGCCGCTGTGTCGATCGCGACGTAGGCGCGGGGGTCGCGCAGGGCGTCGAGCAGCAGCAGCGCCTTGCCCTCGTCGCTGGCGCCGTATTCCACCAGCGCCGCGCCGACGGGCGTGCGCGCCGCCACCGCACCCGCGCTCGCCGTCAGCAGGGCGCGTTCGGTGCGCGTCGGGTAGTATTCCGGCAGTTCGGTGATGCGGGCGAACAGCCGGCACCCTTCCGCATCATAGAACAGGATCGGCGGCACCGTCTTGCGCGGCGCGAGCAGTCCCTCCAGCGCCAGCGCCGCCACCTCCGGCCGCAGCGCGCCTGCCGCGGGCGGGGGCCGCTCGGCGGCAAGCAGGCGCGTCGGCAGGGATGGGGACATGCGTGATCCTCGCGCGATCGTGGCCGGCGATGCGGCGTGTGTCAGGCGTCCTGCGCCAGCCGCAGGCCGGTGAACTGCCAGCGGCAGTCGGGGTGGAAGAAATTGCGGTAGGTCGGGCGGGTGTGGCCGGCCGGCGTCGCCATGCTGCCGCCGCGCAGCACCATCTGGTTGACCATGAATTTCCCGTTGTATTCGCCGACCGCGCCGGCGGGCGGGCGGAAACCGGGATAGGGGCGATAGGCCGTTTCGGTCCATTGCCAGACATGGCCGGCCGCCTCGGCGAAGCGGGGGTCGGCGGCGGCGACTTCCCATTCCGCCTCGGTCGGCAGGCGCGCACCGGCCCAGCGCGCGAAGGCATCCGCCTCGTACCAGGACACGTGACGCACCGGCGCCGCCGGATCGAGCGGCGCCAGGCCGTCGAGCCCCATCTGCCACCAGCCGTCGTCCCTCTCCCGCCAATGGAGCGGCGCGCGCCAGCCTTCCGCCTGTGCCACCGCCCAGCCGTCGGCCATCCACAGGGTCGGGGTGCGGTAGCCGCCTTCGGCGATGAACGCCTGCCACCCGGCATTGCGCACCAGCCGGCCGGCGATGCGAAACGGCGCCAGATGGACCGTGTGGCGCGGGGATTCGTTGTCGAAGGCAAACCCCTCCCCGCCATGCCCGATCATCGCCGCGCCGCCGGCGAAGGCGAGCATCTCCGTCGCTCCCGTCCGTCCCGGCGGTTCCTGCCAGCCGGGACAGGCCGCGGGGGCGAGCGGGTTGAGGGCAAAGGCGTGCAGGATGTCGGTCAGCAGCAGTTCCTGGTGCTGCTGTTCATGCTGCAATCCGAGCTCCGCCAGTGCCGCCACCTCCTCTGCCACGGCGCCGGCGAGCAGCGTGTCCATCGCCGCATCGACATGGGCGCGGTAGGCGCTGATTTCGGCCGCGCCCGGGCGCGTCAGCAGCCCGCGCTGCGGGCGCGGGTGCCGCGCCCCGACCTGTTCGTAGTAGGAGTTGAAAAGATAGGCGAAATGCGGATCGTACGGGCGATAGCCGGGGGCGTGGGGGCGCAGGATGAACTGCTCGAAGAACCAGGTGGTGTGGGCACGGTGCCACTTGGCCGGGCTGGCATCGGGCATCGACTGGACGCACTGATCTTCCGGCGAGAGGTCGGCGGCAAGCGTTTCCGTATGCCGGCGCACCGCCTGAAAGCGGGTGCGCCGTGCGATCATTCCCGGATTCCCCATCGCCAGCCCCTCGCTGTGCCGTCCGCAGGCAACGGCGCCGGTGCCAATGGGTTGCGATGCGGCTGCGATAACGTCTGCGTCGCGGCAAAGGGTGGCGGCGACCCCGCCGATCGGCGTTGCGGGCGGGACGCAGGCTGCGCTAGCGTCGCGCCCGACCGGAGAATGAAAAGGCGTTCGGGATCATGCGTCCGTACGGTTTCCGCCCCCGCCTGCCCAGCCTGCTCGCCTGTGGCCTGACCGCGGGGATGCCGGCAGCAGCCTGGGCGCAGCTCTGCGCGCCCGGCACCTATTCGCCGACCGGCAGCGCCCCCTGTGTCGAGGCGGCGGCCGGCACCTACGTCTCCATCAGCGGCGCCACCGCCGCCAGACCGGCGCAACCCGGCTACTACGTCTCCGCCCAGGGCGCGAGCGCGGAAACCGCCGCACCCCTTGGCCATTACGTTCCTTGGGCAGAGGCGACGGCGGCCCTGGAGGCACGTCCCGGCTTCTACGTTTCCACACAGGGCGCCAGTGCCGAAACCCCCGCGAGTCCAGGCACCTATGTTTCCGGCAGCGGCGCCGCCATCGCCAGACTGGCGCAGCCCGGCTTCTACGTTTCCACCCAGGGCGCGAGCGCGGAAACCCCGGCGATTCGAGGCACCTATGTTTCCGGCAGCGGCGCCACCGCCGCCAGACCGGCGCAACCCGGCTACTACGTCTCCGCCCAGGGCGCGAGCGCGGAAACCCCCGCGCCCGTCGGCAATTACGTCGCTTTTGCAGGGGCTACGGCAGCCCTTGAGGCACGACCCGGCTTCTACGTTTCCACCACCGGCGCCAGCGCCGAAACCCCCGCCCGTCCGGGCAGCTTCATCGCCTCCCCCGGGGCAAGTCGGGAGCAGCCGGCCTATATCGGATACTACGTCGCGGACGCCGGGGCATCGGCGCCGACACTAGCCTCGCGCGGCTATTTCGTCCCGGTTACGGGGGCGACCAACCAGTTGCCGGCCACTCCCGGCACCTATGTCCCCGAACTCGGGTCCTTCGCCGCGCTCGAGGCGGAGCCGGGCTTCTATGTCTCCACCAGCGGCGCCGTCGCCGAGACGCCGGCTCCGGCGGGATTCTATGTTCCGGGACCGCATGCCACGGCCGCGCAGGCCGATCCGCCCGGCACCTTCACCGGCCGCGGGGCAAGCGCGCCGCTGCCCTGCCCGACCGGCTTTCAGTGCCGCAACGGCCTGATCGACGGCCGTTATGTCGTCGCCTCCCTCGGCACCACGGCCGACACGACTCTCACGGAGGTCGCGCCCGGCCAGCTCGGCGTCGCCGCGGTGACGATCAGCAACCAGCGACTCGGCGCGACCGGCGAGGCGCTGACCGTGACCGGCATCGATCTCACCGGCGATCCCGGATTCTCGCTGCTGTTCTCGCCCGCCGCCTATGCGATCGGGGTGGGCGGCACGCTGCCCGCCGGCGGATCGTTCGATATCGGCGTGGTGTTCGACTCGGCGGTGTTCGGGTCGCATAGCGGGCAATTGGCGATCACGACCGCTCTGCCCGACGGTGCCGCCGGACCCTCCCTCTCGCTTGCGGTCACGGCGGCGGTGCCGGCCCCCGGCACGCTGGCGGCGCTGCTGCCCGGCGTATTCGGCCTGCTGTTCGGCCGCCGCTCACCACGGCGCACGGGCGCATGATCCGCCGCTAATCCGCCAGCGCCCGATAGGCCCGCTCCAGCGCGCGAGCGAGCCGCAGCGGGTCGCACAGGGGGGAGGCGCGCATGGCCGCGCGCAGGGTGCCGCGCCAGCGGGTGCGCGCCGGCAGATCGCGGGCGAGGGCGGCGGCCACGGCCACATAACGCCCGGTATCCGGCGCCACCCACGCCTCAAGCCCGATTGCGCCCAGCAGCGCCACGCCCTGCCGCGCGACCACCGATTCGCCCGCCAGCGTCACCACCGGCACGCCCATCCACAGCGCCTCGCAGGTGGTGAGCGCGCCGGTGAAGGGGAACGGATCGAGCGCGACATCGATCCCGCCATAGGCACGCAGCAGTTCGGCATGCGGCGAGGCGCCCTCGCAGAGCAGGCGGGCGGGATCGATGCCGTGCGCGGCAAAGGCGGCACCGAGACGAGCAACCAGGAACGGGTCGGCGAGGCTGCTCCATTTCAGCCGCATCCGGCTGCCGGGAACCTCGCGCAGCAGCCGCGCCCACACCGCGATCACCTCCTCGTTCAGCTTGGCGGTGTTGTTGAAGCTGCCGAACGTGACCACCCCCGCCACGGCCGACGGCGGCGGCGCCGGATCGGGGGCATCGTCGGGCGGGGTATAGCCGAAGCGTCCGCCGGCGACAGAGTGGATCGGCTCGACGAAATGGGCCGCGGCACCGGGCAGCGCGTGGGCCTCGTCGAGCAGGACGGCATCGAACACCGGCAGGCCGGTGGTGGCGAAGTAGCCGAGCCAGGCGACCTGCACCGGCGCCGGGCGGCGCGCGAACACGCCGGGGCGACCGCCGGCGGAATGACCGGCGAGATCGACCAGCACGTCGATCGCGTCGGCGCGGATGCGCGCGGCGAGCGCGGCGTCGCCGAGATGCCAAGCCGGTACCAGCGGCGCCCGCGCCGCCAGACGGTCGGTCAGCTCGTCGCGGCCCGGCGCCGTGGCATAGAGCGTCACGTCAACCGCCGCCGGGTCGTGCGCCAGAATCGCGCCGCCGGCCATGTAGCCCACCGGATGGCGGCGCAGATCGGGGCTGACGTAGCCGACGCGCAGCTTCACCCCCGGCGCCGGGCGGGGCGCCCCGGGCAGCGGGGCGACGGCGCCGAGCAGCGCCCGCCCCCAGGCCGCCGCCTCGGCCGCCGCGGCAACCGGACCAACCGCGGGATCATAGTGCAGCCCCATCAGCAGGCCGGAGGCAAAGATCGGATCCTGCGGCGCCAGGGCGACGGCCTGCCGGCTCGCCTCGGTCGCCGCCGTGTGGGCGCCGAGGGCGCGCAGCGCGATGCCGAGATCGCACCAGCTTCCGCCCTGCGCCGGCGCCGCCGCGACGGCCCGGCGCAGGGTGGCAACCGCGGTGGACCAGTGCCCGCGCTGGCGCGCCGCCGCCGCCATGCCGCCGAGGGCATCGGGATATTCCGCGCTCAGCGCCAGCGCCGCGGCAAACGCCGCCTCCGCCGCGTCGATCTGGTGCCGCAGGAGCTGCGCATGGCCGAGATTGGCGTGCGCCTCCACCATGCGCGGCGCGAGCGCGATCGCGGTGGCGGCGGCTTCCGCCGCGCCCGCCCCGTCGCCGGCGCGCACGCGGGCCAGGGCGAGGTTGCACCAGGCGGCGGCCGAGTCCGGCTGCACCGCCGCCAGCCGGGCGAAAGCCTCCGCCGCCGCACCGTTCTCACCGCAGGCGCCCCAGGCCTGGCCGAGCAGCCCGAGCGCCACCCCATCGCCGGGCGCCGCCGCCAGCCGCCGCTGCGCCAGCGCCGCCGCCAGCGCCGGCTGATCGGACAGCAGCAGCGCCGCGAGATCGCTGAGCAGCGCCGCATCGTCGGGCGCCAGGGCGACGGCTTCGTCGAGCAGCACGCGCGCGCCCGCGACATCCCCCGCCGCCGCGCGGCGCGCCGCCGCCGCGCGCAGATGCGCGATCACCTGCATGGCGCAATGGTCCGTGATAGGAAGGGATCGCGCAAGGGGTGGCAGCGGGCCATGGCAGCGGCGGACGCGGACGGCGAGATGGACTGGCCGGCAACGGCCGCGGTGCTGCGGGCGGGCGGACATGCCGGGCAGGCGCGCGCCCTGTTGCAGCGCGTCGCGGCGCGGGCACCGAGCGTGCGGCACCGGGCGGAGCTCGGGCTTGACCTGCTGCTCGGCGGTGCGCTCGCCGAGGCGGAGGCGGTGCTGGGCGCGCTGCTGGCGACCGCGCCTTACGACCCGACGCTGCTGCACCTGCCGCGGCTGCTCGGCCGCGCGCTGTTCGAGGCGGGGTTCTGGGAGGAAGCCCAGCCCTATCTTGCCCGCGCCGCCGCGATCGAGCCGTGGGACGCGCCGCTCGCCGCCGCCGCGGCACGCGCCGCCCCGCGCCGCTATCTGGCGCCGGAGGTGGCCGACCCGGTGCTCGGCCGCACGCTGCGCCGGCACAGCCCGCGCGAAGCGGGCCATTATGTCTATGCGATCGATGTCGTCGGCACCTGCAACCTGCGCTGTCCGAGCTGCCCGGTCGGCAACTCGCCCGATCGCGACCGCCCGCGCGGCATGATGGCGCCGGCGCTGTTCGCGCGGATCATCGCCAAGATCCGCGGCGAATGCCCCGATCCCGAACCGGAAATCTGGATGTTCAACTGGGGCGAGCCGCTGCTTCATCCGAAGCTGCCCGAGCTGATCGGGATGGTCCGCGCGGCCGGGCTGTCAGCGCATCTCTCGACCAATCTCAACATCCGCCGCGGGATCGAGGCGGTTTTGCAGGCGGGGCCGGCGACGCTGAAAATCTCGCTGTCCGGCCTGACGCCGCAGACCTATGGGCGCGGCCATGCCGGCGGGTCGGTGACGCTGGTGCGGGAGAATCTCGACCGCGTCCGGCGCGCGCTCGACGGCAGCGGGGCCGCCACGCATGTCTGGGTGTCGCACCACCTCTACCGGCACAATCTGCACGAGCAGGCGGAGGTGGCGCGGCTGTGCGGCGAACTCGGCTTCGCCTATGCGCCGATTCCGGCCTTCTACATGCCGCTGGAACGGCTGATGGAGGTGCTGGACGGCACCGGCAACCCGCATGACGACGGCATCGTCGCCGCCCTGCCGATCGCACCGGCGGAGCGGCAGGCGATGATCGCGGCCCAGCGCGGCGGCGGCGGCGATTGCGAGCTGCGCTTCAACCAGACGGCGATCAACCATGACGGCAGCGTGGCGCTGTGCTGCGCCGTTTACGATCAGGCAAACATGTTGGGGGTAGATTTTCTCGACGAGACGTTCGCGGCGCTGGAGCGGCGCAAATATGCGCACCCCTTCTGTGCCGCCTGCATCCGCCGCGATCTGCACTACACCCGCCCCGAGCTGACCCCGCTTCCCGCCGGCTGAACGGCCCCGCCCCTCCGGCAAGGGGGCACGGCCGCGGAACGCGGGGGGCGAATCGTTGACGACAATGGGGACTTGATTCGTATAAGTGACTATGTTTATATCATGACTGTTTCCCGCTTGCGTCGGCGGTCGTGCCGGTGCCACAACGGGTCAGGAGGATGGAATGCCCACGCGGATCATCTCCTCATGCCGCGCCGCCGCTGCCTGCCGCAGGGGCGTCACCAGCATCGAATATGCCGTGCTCGCCTCGATGGTCGCGGCGGTGATCGGCGTGGCCGTCGCCGCCATGGGGCACACCACGGCGACGAATTTCCAGACGGCGATCGCCGCGCTCAGCGGCGGTGCCGCGCCCGCCGGCCAGGGCGGCACGCCGGCCGCGCCCGGCGGCGGCGACAGCGAACCCGCTTCCGACAACTGAAGCAGGACCGCGCTTGCCGCCGCGCCGGACTCAATGCCCGGTCTGCAGCGGCACCGCCGTCACGCTGTTGAACGCGCTGCCGCCGGTGCTCATCGTGATCGTGGACCAGACCAGGTAGACGAGAACCTGCTTTTCCGTGTCATAGAGGCGGGAGATGCGGATTTCCTTGAACAGCGGGCTCATCCTGGCATCGAACGCCACTTCGTTGTCCGGGATCTTCCCGCGCAGGCTGACCGGGCCGGTGGCGCGGCAGGCGATGGAGAAGCGGTTGGGGTCGGTCGCCAGCCCGAAACTGCCCTTCACCCCCCCGGTCTCGGCCCGCGAGACATAGCAGCTCACGCCATCGACGCGGGGGTCGTCGAACCGATCGACGACGATGCGGTCGTTGCGGCCGACGAAGCGGAAAGTGGTATCCACCGTCCC
Source organism: Pseudomonadota bacterium (assembly GCA_021847995.1). Taxonomy (GTDB): domain Bacteria; phylum Pseudomonadota; class Alphaproteobacteria; order Acetobacterales; family Acetobacteraceae; genus JAFKFJ01. Next base: position 10,100 of record JAJZNE010000085.1, read on the forward strand.
GATCCGCGTCGGCCCGCCATCGCCGGCCAGTGCCGGGACGGTCCCGGCGAGCAGCAGCAGGAGCAATCCCCAGCGCATCCTCATCCTCCTGTTCCAGGGTGTGCGAAGCGGGCGAAGGAACGCGCGAGCGTGGCATAGATTGCACGCTTGAACGACGGGCCGAGCGCCGGCAGTTCCCCGAGCGCCGCCCAGCGCCAGGCGTCGAATTCCGGGTGCGGATCGCGGTCCAGCCGGATGTCGGCGTCGGTGCCGAGGAAACGCAGGGCGAACCACCGCTGCCGCTGCCCGCGATAGCGTCCGCCCAGTGCCACCCCGAGCAGGTCCGGCGGCAGATCATAGGTGAGCCAGCCGGGATGCTCGCCGATGATGGCGGCGCGGTCGGTGCCGATTTCCTCGGCCAGTTCGCGCAGCACGGCGGCGCGCGGGTCTTCGTCGGCGTCGATCCCGCCCTGCGGCAACTGCCAGCCGCCCGCTGCCCCCTCCGCATTCGGCAGATCGGCCCGGCGGCATACCAGGATGCGGCCGCTGCGGTCGAACAGCGCCGCGCCGACATTGGGGCGATAGGGCAGCGCGGCGGGATCGGGGATGGTCATGGCCGGTGCGTCTCCTCGGCGGCGGCGTGCTGCGGGGGCGGTTCGGCAAGCGCGCTCGCCGGGGCCAGGACGAGGCCGTGGGCCGCGAGCGCCGTCGCCCAGGCACCGAGCCGGTCGAGCGTCACCGGCCGCGGCGCGCCGGCCAGGCCTAGCGCCGTGCCGCGATCATGCGCGATCTGCTCCAGCCGTGCGAGGCTTGCGTCGATCTCGCTGCGCACCGGAGGTTCGTCGATCACGACATCGACACCGCGGCCGGCGACCAGGGGCGGACGCGGCGCGCCGGGGCGCGGATCGATATACAGCAGGCCGCGCCCCGCCAGTTCGCGCAACAGCATCTCCATCAGTTCATGCGCCGCCGCGAACCGCTCGCCGCGCAGTCCGCCGAGCGCGCCGGTCGCGCCGACATAGCCGGTGAAGCGCGTCAGCGCCCATTCCAGCCGCTGGTGATTAAGGGCCGGGATGCTGCCGGTCAGCAGCGCATGGTTGCCGGCATCGTCGATCGGATAGCGCGCCGGCTCCAGCGGCAGGGCGAGCCAGATTTCGTGCCCGGCGGCGCGGGCGGCGTCCAGCAGCCGTTCCGGCCGGTAGGCATAAGGCGAGACGGCGAGCGAAACGGCACCGGGAAGCGTGTGGATCGCCTCCTCGCTGCCGCCTTCGTCCATGCCGATGCCGCCGAGCAGGATAGCGACGCGCGGGTGCGGATCGGCGGCATCGAACGGCGCGGCATAGGCGCGGGCCGGGCTGGCTCCGTCCGGGACGGCACGCGGCAGCAGGCCGCCGGGAAAGGTGGTGGAGGGTTCGAGCAGCGCCGGATCAGGCGGCGCGACGGTGCCGGGCGGATGCGGCGGCGGCGGCGCCACCGCAGCAACCGGTGGTGCCGCGGCCGGCGGCGGGACGGCAGGCGGCAACGGGGAGGCCGGCGGCGCGGCGGCGGTCTGCACCGGCGGCAGCGGCAGCGGGCCGAGGCCCTGCAACACCGCCGCGCCGCCGCCCGCCAGCACAAGCACCGCTGCCCAGAACCACGCCAGCCCGCGCCACCCTGTCGCCACGCTGCCCCCGTCCTCCGCCGCGCCGCCCAGTCTGCCCGGCGCGGCGCAACGCAAGACTAACAGAATCGCGGCAGATGCGGCGGTTTCCTGGCAGCGTGCTACTGTGCCGCGTGCTTGCTCGGCGCCATCGCGCGGGCGACGGCCAGCGCCTGCTGCAACTGGAAGTCGGTGGCGGGCTTCGCCGGGTCGAAGGCGGGCCAGTTCTCCGGCGGCAGCTTGGGGATGTCCTTGACGATCGGCGGCAGGTCGGTGCGCTGCGGCGGCGCGTCGGTCTGCGGCACGCCGCCGGTGTTGCGCAGCGCCTTGTTCAGATCGGCCTCGCGTTCCGGCCCGAAATGCGGCTGCTCGGTCCGGCTTTCCTGCACCGGAACGTCCGGGACAATCCCGAGACCCTGGATGGAGCGGCCGGAGGGCGTGTAGTAGCGCGCCGTGGTCAGCCGCATCGCGCCGTTGCCGGGCAGCGGGATCACGGTCTGCACCGACCCTTTGCCGAAGCTGCGCGTCCCCAGCAGCACCGCGCGGCGATGGTCCTGCATCGCCCCGGCGACGATCTCGCTCGCCGAGGCGGAGCCGCCGTTGATCAGCATCACCACCGGCATCCCCCCGGTGATGTCGCCGCCCTTGGCGTTCCAGCGCTGGCTGTCCTCCGGATGGCGGGCGCGGGTGGAGACGATCTCGCCGTCGTTGATGAAATCGTCGGACACGGCAACCGCCTGGTCGAGCAGCCCGCCGGGGTTGTTGCGCAGGTCGATGACCAGCGCCCGCATCTTGCCGCCGGACTCCGCCTTGAGCTGCTCGAACGCCTTGCGCAGGCCGGAATCGGTCTGCTCGTTGAAACTGGTGATGCGGATATAGCCGACATCGCCCTCCAGATGCGCCTTGATCACCTGAATCTTGATGATCTCGCGCGTCAGCGTCACCTGGATCGGCTGCTCCACCCCCTCGCGCTTGAGGGTGAGCGTGATCTTGCTGTTGGGCGGCCCGCGCATGCGATCGACCGCGTCGTTCAGCGGAAGGCCCTGCACGGTCTTGCCGTCGAGCGACAAGATCAGGTCGCCCGCCTTGATGCCGGCGCGGCTCGCCGGGGTGTCGTCGATCGGGCTGACCACCTTGATGATGCCGTTGTCCTCGGTCACTTCCAGGCCAAGGCCGCCGAACTCGCCGCGCGTCTGCACCTGCATGTCGCGGAAGCTTTTCGCGTTCATGTAGTTGCTGTGGGGGTCGAGGCCGGTCAGCATGCCGTTCAGGGCATTCTCCACCAGGTCGCGGTCATCCACCGGATCGACGTATTCGGCACGCACGCGCTCGAACACGTCGGCGAACAGGTTGAGCAGCTGATAGGTATCGGTGTGGCTGCTCTCATCCGCCCAGGCGGTGGGGAACAGCTTCAAGCCGGTGTGGCGGGCGAGCAGCCCGGCGGCCGGCCCCGCCGTCACCCCGGCGAAGAACGCGGCGCCCAGCAGCAGCCCTGTGCGAAGCTTCATACTCGTCTTCCTCTCGCGCCGCGGCGCATGAACATGACCAGACTACGGACGGAAACCCGGGACGGATGGGCTTATAAAGTGGCGGGCTAGGAGCGTGCACGCAAGAACGGGGCTGGATTCACCGGCTCTCCATCCCTGCGTAATTCAAGGTAGAGCGTCGGACGGTCGGCGCCAGGGCGGCGCGGATCCCAATTCGCCATCACCCCCACCGGCTCCCCCGCCTGGACATGCCGGCCGACCGCGGCATCCAGCCGATCGAGACCGGACAGCACGAAGTGATAGCCGCCGCCGCAATCGACGATCAACAGCAGGCCGAAGCTGCGGAATGGCCCGGCGAACACCACCTGCCCGCCGCACGGGGAGAGCACCCGCGCCCCCGGCGGGGTGGCATAGGTTTCGCCGTTGGCCGGCCCGGCCTCGGTCGGTGCGCCGAAGGCGCGCAGCCTGGTGCCGGCGACCGGGGCGGCAAGCTGGCCGGCGGGTTCGCCCACGCCGGGGCCGGCGGGACGCGCCAGCGCCTCCTGCCGCGCCGCCGCCGTCGCCGCCACGTCCGCCTGCCGCCGCCGTTCCGCCGCTGCCGCCTCCTCACG
>JAJZNE010000145.1 GCA_021847995.1 Pseudomonadota bacterium
AAAACCGGCGGCGGCGACCAGAAGGCCGGACGGCCCGTTTCCCGCCTTCGTGCCTCGCAAAAGAAAGCGCAGGCGGCGGCCGTTCACTCTGTTCCCCCTGCCCGCCGCCACCGGCCCGCCCTGGCCGGGCTGAGACCGGCGCGGGGAGGGCCGCGCCGATTCGCCTCTGATAATCATAACATGCGCGGCGACGGTGTATTCCGTAGCCTGCCCGCCTGGCTGCCCGGCCGGCGCGTCGCGCGCGCCGGGACGGAAATCAGTGCTGGAGGCGATAGACAACAGCGTCGCCGACACCGCATTTCATTGTGTTGCGGGAAGCATAACAGCTTCTCCGATCCTGCGGATTTCATCGCCTGATTGACGGATGTTCTGCATTCATCAGGCAACCTGCGCCGGAGGGGTCCGTTGTCCGGGCACCCTAGCGGAGTTCTGCCATGAGACCTTCACTGCTACCCGCCGCCGCGACCCTTGCGCTGCTCGCCGCGCCGCTGTGCGCGGCACCGGCTTTCGCCCAGAACGCCGGCAGTCAGTCTCTCACCCCACACGAGGAAACCTTCGCCAAGGAAGCCGCGATCGGCAACCTGAGCGAGGTGGAAGCCGGACAATATGCTGAGACGCATGCCGCTTCACCGGCGGTGCGGGAGTTCGGACGCTGGCTCGCGACCGACCACACGATGGCGCAGCAATTGCTCGAACTTTCAGTGCGCCCGGCCGGGCTGCAACTGCCGACCACGCCGGACCAGGAGCATAAGCAGAAGATCGAGCAGTTGACGCGCCTGCACGGCCAGCAGTTCGACCAGGCCTTCGTCACCGCAATGGTCCAGGACCACGAGAAGGATGTCGGCACGTATCAGAAGGAAAGCGAGGACGGGCACAGCCGCTTGCGCGGCTACGCGATCATGGTCCTGCCCGGCCTTGAGCAGCACCTCCTGGAAGCGCAGGATCTGAACCATCTGGCAAAAGAAGGCGGACTGGCGACGGCGGCCGGCGGCGACGGCGCGGGCAGCGCCTCGTCGGTCGGCAACGGCAGCCAGCAATAGCCGAGAGGGCGCGGCCGCGGCGGACGCCGTGGCCGCGTATTACCCTACGGTCACGTCTGCTCTAGATCGGAGGCGATCTCCTCGGCCCGCGCGGCGAGCCGGCCGAGGGTGCCGCTCAATGCCGCATCAGGCACCGCGCGCAGCGGCACCGCCACCCCTTCGCGCCGCGGCATTTGACGGGCGGCGGTCAGTTCGGCGCGCAGATCGTGCAGCTCGTCCGCCATCAGCAGCGCGGCCAGCACCAGCAGCCGCGCCTCCCCACTGTTGCCGCCGAGCGCCTTGATGCTGTCGATACGCTTCTCGACCTGCGCGGCCATCGCCTGGAGGTGCTGCTCCTGCCCGTCATCGCAGCCGACCGTATAGGCATAGCCGTTGATTTTCACGGTGACTTGCGCCAACCGACTGTCCCCTTCCCGTCAGCCGCCGGAGCTACCGGCCAATGCGGCCCGCATGTCGGCAATCAGCCGGTCGAGCCGGGCGGCGAGTTCCGTCGTGTCCACCTGCGGCTGCGGCGCCTGCACGGCACGGGCGATGCGCTCCAGCGCCCGTTCCAGGCGGGCCGCCGCCGCGGCCGGGTCATCATGTTCCGCCACGGCGCGCCTCCAGCCAACGCGGTAGAGTAAGGCGCTTCAACCAGCGGTGCGCCGCAAGGTCAAGCAGGAAGTGCCGGCCATGCTTCTTCCCCCCGCCGTGATCGTACACGGTCTGTCGGACGCGCGCGCCGCCCTGCGCCCGGCGCGGCCGGTCACGTTGCTGAGCGCACCGGGCGCCCCCGCCTTTGCCGGTGTGCTGTGGTGGCGGGAACTGATCGCCGCCGCCCGCGCCGCCCATCCGGCGACCCCGGTCCAGGACGTGCTGGACTGCGCCGATGCCCCCGGCCACGCGATGGCGGCGCTGCGCGTCGGGCAGCGTCTGCTGGTGCTGGACCCCGCCTCGCCCGCCTTCGCCGCGGTCTCGGGGGCGGCGGCGGCGCTCGGTGCCCGGGTGCTCGCCGCGGCGCCGCCGGCGCTCGATCTGGCGGAACGCACCGCCCGCGCCCGCCTCGCGCTCTGGCTCGGCGGATGACAGGGCGGCGGCGCTGGGCTACCACCGCGCCACCGCTCGCCCACAGCCCAGGGAGGCCCCATGCGCATCACCCAGCGCGTCAAGCGCATTCTCGACAACTACGAAAGCGACAATCCCGGCACCAAGGCCAATCTGGCGCGCATCCTCGGCCACGGCCGGCTCGGCGGCACCGGCAAGCTGGTGATCCTGCCGGTCGATCAGGGGTTCGAGCATGGGCCGGCACGCAGCTTCGCCCCCAACCCGCCGGCCTACGATCCGCATTATCATTTCCAGCTTGCGATCGACGCCGGCCTGTCGGCCTATGCCGCCCCGCTCGGCATGATCGAGGCCGGGGCGGACACCTTCGCCGGCCAACTGCCGACCATCCTGAAGCTCAACAGCAGCAACAGCCTCGCCACCACCAAGGACCAGGCCGTCACCGGCTCGGTCGCCGACGCACTCCGGCTCGGCTGCGCCGCCATCGGCTTCACCATCTATCCCGCCAGCGAATACGCCTTCGCCCAGATGGAGGAGCTGCGCGCCCTGGCCGAGGAAGCCCGGCGCAGCGGTCTCGCCGTGGTGGTCTGGAGCTACCCGCGCGGGCCGGAACTCGACAAGGCGGGGGAAACGGCGATCGACATCTGCGCCTATGCCGCGCACATGGCGGCACTGCTCGGCGCCCATATCATCAAGGTCAAGCCGCCGACCGCGCATCTCAGCCTGCCCGCGGCAAAGAAAGTGTACGAGGCGCAGCGCATCGACATCTCCACCCTCGCCGCGCGCACCTCCCACGTCGTGCAGTGCTGCTTCAATGGCCGCCGGCTGGTGGTCTTCTCGGGCGGTGAGGCGAAGGACAGCGTGGAGGCGATCCTGGAGGAAATCCGCGGCCTGCGCGACGGCGGTGCCAACGGCAGCATCATCGGCCGCAACACCTTCCAGCGTCCGCGTGACGAAGCCCTGTCGCTGCTCGGCCGAATCATCGACATCTACAAGGGCGAGCGCGGCAGCAACGGGCAGGAGGGATGATGGAGAGAGGCGCGGCGGGCTGCCGGCTCTATCTCGTCACCCCGCCCACGCTCGATCCGGCGGCTTTCACCGACACGCTCGCCGCCACGCTTGACGCCGGCGACGTGGCGGCGCTACAACTGCGGTTGAAAGACGTGGACGACGACACGCTCCGCTACGCCATTGATCGTTTGCGGCCCGTCGCTCAGTCGCGCGGGGTGGCGTTTCTGCTCAATGACCGTCCCGATCTCGTGGTGGCCCAGGGCTGCGACGGGGCACATGTCGGACAGCAGGACACGCCGGCGGCGGTGGCCCGCAAACTTCTCGGGGATCGCACGCTCGGCGTCACCTGCCATGCCAGCCGCGATCTCGCGTTCGCGGCCGGCGAGGCGGGCGCGGATTATGTGGCGTTCGGGGCCTTCTTCTCCACCACGACGAAACAGGCACCCATCCGCGCCGACCCCGCCATCCTGCGCTGGTGGTCGGAGATCGCCACCCTGCCCGCCGTCGCGATCGGCGGCATCACCGCCGCCAATTGCGCCGAACTGGTGCGGGCAGGGGCCGATTTCCTCGCCGTGGTCGGCGCGGTGTGGGCGCATCCCGACGGACCGGCCGCGGGCGTGCGGGCGATGAACACAGCGATTGCCGCTGCCGCCTGACCCGCCAAGTCGGGCACGCCGTCCGGGGGGCGCGCTCAGACCTTCCAGATCGACAGCTCCGGCGTCCCGGAACCGGTGTGCCAGTTGCCGGAAGCAAACGACTGCGCCTCGCTCACGCTGACACCGGCAAAGGTCACCGCGCTATCGATATGGCCGTTGCCGGCGAGGCTGATTTCCGCGGTCGCCCCGGTCTGGCCGTTCGGGTCGGTCGCCGTGGTCCAGGTGATGGTGGAGGTGTATTGCTGGAAGCCGACGATTTCGACCACGTCGCCGCTGTGCATGTTGTCGATCTCGGCCCAGCCGTCCGGGCTGCTGGCGTTGACGTTGAACACGTCGAGCCCCGAGCCGCCGACCAGGATGTCGGTGCCCGGTGCGGTATAGAGCGTCTGGCCGGTGGAGTTGCTGGCATCGCCGGTGCTGGCGAAACTGGCGCCGCCGGTATTGGTGGTCGCCGGCGTGATCGCCGCTGTCCCTCCGGCCCCGCCGGTACCGCCGGCCCCGCTGGTGGCATTGCTGGGCGCGGTGCCGCCGGGCGCGGCGTTGCTGACCGGCACGGCGCTGCCGCCCGACCCCCCGGCCCCACCGGTGCCCCCGGCACCGCCGGTGCCGCCGCCGGTGTACTGGGAATAGCTCATGTTATAGAGGGTCAGCTGGTTTCCGGCGGGGCCACCCACCTGCGCCCCCAGTGTCTCGTTCTGCCCGCCATCCGCCGCATCGGCCGGTATCGGCACCGGCCCGCCGGCGTTGTACTGCACCACCTGCTGGCCGTTGACGTAGAAGGTCAGGCTGTTCTTCTCCCAGTCCACGGCAACCGAAGTCTGCTGCGTCAGATCGACGCCGGGCAGGAAATAGGATTGGTACTGGTCGCTGCCATCCGATCCGGCCCAGTGCACGGTCATGTAGGCTTGGCCGTTCAACTGCTCGGCAAGATCGATCTCCGGCCCCGGCCACTGGTTCGATGCCGGCCACATCAGCACCGCAATCCCCGGGGCCTGATCGTTGGAGGGGACGCTGAGCGTCGCCTGATAGAGCCCGTAGCCGTAGGAATTGGACGCGTTGAAATCGGGCGTGCTGAACCCGGCAAAATTGCCGTCGGAGGTCAGGGTCAGCCCGTTGTTGAAGGAAAACTCGCCCGAATCGCCCCACTGGATCGGGAACAGGCCGGAATTGAGCGACGAATCCTGGGTGAAATTGTCGCTCCAGACCGTCTGGTAGTTCGCCATGTTGAGTGTGCCACTCATGCTTCAAGCCCCTCCATCCGGGTTCCACCGTTGCGCCATCGGCGCGGTTCGTTTTGACTTCGGCACGCCCTCGGCGCACCGCTGCCGCTCTGCGTCGCCAGGCGGCGGGCAGCTGCGGGCCGGATGCAGACAGTCGTCGACCGGGACGCCGTGGCGATGGCCGCGGCACCGGCTGCCTGCAATGCGTGGGTGACCGTCGGTGGCCGGGCGCGCGAGGCGCCGAAGGTCCGGACGGTCGCTGCGTCTAGCGGACCATTCGCCGCCGTACTACAAGCGGAAACAGATCATGCCGCAGGCACTCCCCGCCCTCTCGCGCGCGGCGGCGCAACACTATTGCCATCGGCGATTCCTCGCGACCCCGTGAGACACGGGCGTGTTATTGACGCCGGCGCGAGGGAGGCGTCAACGAGCTTGGCGATTTTTCTGCTCCCGCGACGTAATACTTCGGGGGAAGCACCGAGATGTATCCCTGGAGCAAGCTTGCCGAAGTGCCAGTTCGGAATGGAGGCGGAAAGGTCCGGCGTCAGCACGCCGTAGGAGAATATCTTGCTTTATTTTCAATCGTCGGGCGATCCGGCGCCGTGATACACGAAATGGTGAGCAATCCGGCGCGCAGGCGGGTCGGGGGGACTCCGCCTGCGCGCTACGCCGCCTACCCCGCGGGGATCAGCCGGGCAGCAGCACCCTGTCGATCACCTGGATCACGCCGTTGGCCTGGTTCACGTCGTAGGTCTGGATCTGCGCCGTACCGCCCTTGGCGTCGGTGACGGTGATGTTGTGGGGGCCGTTCATCATCAGCGTCAGCGGCACACCGGCCACGGTGGTGAGCGTCGCCTTGCCGCCGCCGGCCATGATCATCTTCTGCAGGTCGGCAAAGTCATACCGGCCCGGCACGACGTGATAGGTCAGGATCTTGGTCAGCGTCGCCTTGTTTTCGGGCTTGAGCAGCGTCTGTACTGTGCCGGGCGGCAGCGCATTGAACGCCTCGTTGGTCGGCGCGAACACGGTGAACGGGCCCGGCCCCTGGAGCGTGCCGGCCAGCCCGGCCGCTTTCACGGCAGCCACCAGCGTGGTATGATCGGCAGAGTTCACCGCATTGGTGACGATATCCTTGGTCGGATACATCGGCTGCCCGCCGACTGTCACCGGCGCCGAATCCGCCATCGCGGTCGTCATCGGCTGTCCGGTATCGGCCATCGGGCCGTTGCCTGCCATTCCCTGGCTGCACGCCGCCAGCAGCAGCATCACGCCGGCGGAAGGCACGATCTTGCGCAGGTCCATGTCTCGTTTCCCACTCCAACAGCCGGGGCCGCCCTGTGCGCCCCTTGCGATGGCGTTACCGGCCGGAAGGACAGGCGGATGCGCGCAGGGACACATTTCACGGTTTCGTGAACTCGCCCGCCAGGGCAGGATTGCGGCATAACACGGGTCATCCTTCGCGAGGACGCCATGCCCCTTCCCTCCCGCTACTGGCAGGATCTGCCCTGGACCGCGTTCCGCGCCCTGCCGCCCGACACGGTGGCGGTGCTGCCGGTGGCGGCGATGGAGCAGCACGGACCGCATCTGCCGATCGCGGTCGATACCACGATCAACCAGGGCATAATTGCCCGCGCCCTGACCAAGCTTGCGCAGGACACGCCGGTGCTGGTGCTGCCGACGCAGGCGGTCGGCCTGTCGGTCGAGCATATCCGCTTTCCCGGCACTCTCACCGGCTCGGCCGAATCGCTGTTCGCGCTGTGGACCGAGATCGGCGAGAGCGTTGCGCGCGCCGGGGTGCGGCGCCTCGTCATCCTCAACAGTCACGGCGGCCAGCCGCAGGTGGTGGAAATGGTCTGCCGCCGGCTGCGCGGGCGGGCACGGATGTTCGCCGTCGCCTGCATGTGGTCGCGGCTCGGTAAGCCGGAGGGGCTGGATGACCCCGGCGGCATCCATGGCGGCCTGATCGAGACCTCGCTGATGCTCCGCCTCGCGCCGGAGCGGGTGGACATGACGCGCGCCGGCAATTTCCGCAACGCCTGGCTCGACCGGGCGGCGCAGTTCCCGACGCTGCGTCCGGAAGGGCCGGTCGGGTTCGGGTGGGAGACGCAGGATCTGCACCCTGACGGCGCGCTGGGCGATGCCAGCCGCGCCAGCGCCGCGATCGGCGAACAGGTGCTGGATTTTGCCGCCACCCGCGTCGCCGCCCTGATCGAGGAGGTCCGGCACTTCGACGTGGCGGCCTGGCTGCGCGATGCGCCGGCCGACCCGCAGGACCGCTGACCTGCGCTGCGGGCGGCATGCCATTTGCACAATATGTCGCTTGCCGGAGCGTGACGGCACAGGCAGAGGAGCACGATGGACGGAATTGATGCGGCCGGACGGACGCGCCCACTGATCCGCCTCGGCGGTGTTGGAAAGACCTATGCCGGCGGCACCGAGGCGCTGGCCGGCATCGACCTCGATGTCCGGCAGGGAGAATTCCTCAGCCTGCTCGGCCCCTCGGGATGCGGCAAATCAACGCTGCTGCGGCTGATCGCGGGGCTGGGGGTGCCGAGCCAGGGACGCATCGATTGGCCGGCCGCGCCGCTCGACGCCGCCGGCCGGCCGCAGCGGGCACTCGGCTTCGTATTTCAGGAGCCGACACTGATGCCCTGGGCCAGCGTGTTCGACAATGTCTATCTGCCGCTGCGCCTCGCCGGGCAGCGCCGCCGTGCGGTTGCCGCGCGCGTCGCCGCCGCGATCGAGAGTGTCGGCCTGTCCTCCTTCGCCCGCGCCTATCCCCGCGCGCTGTCGGGAGGGATGCGGATGCGCGTCTCGATCGCGCGGGCGATGGTGATGCAGCCGAGCGTGCTGCTGATGGACGAACCTTTCGCAGCCCTCGATGAGATCACCCGCATGCGGCTGAACGACGACCTGCTGCGGCTGTGGCGGGAAGGCGGATGGACGGTGATTTTCGTGACCCACAGCGTCTATGAATCGGTCTTCCTGTCGAGCCGCATCGCGGTGATGGGGGCCCGTCCCGGCCGCATCGTCGCGACCATCGCGGTCGATGCGCCGTATCCGCGTGACGAGTCCTTCCGCACCTCGGGCGAGTACAACGCCCTCTGCCGCCGCACCTCTGCCGCGTTGCGCACGGCGATGGACAGCGCGGCGGCGGCGGCGTGATGGACGACGACCGGCCGATTCCGCTCGGGCTGCGCGTCGCGGTGCCGCTGCTGCTCGGCGCCGCGCTGCTCGGCCTGTGGGAGCTTCTGGTACGCTGGCTGGAGGTGCCGAAATTCGTGCTGCCACCGCCGTCGATGATCGCAGACTCGCTGCTGGCCGAACGGGCGACGCTGCTGGTGTCATTGTGGATCACGCTTCGCATCACGCTGCTCGCGTTCCTGATCGCACTGGTCACCGGCGTTGCCCTCGCCGTGCTGTCGGCGCAGTCGCGGCTGATCGAGATCAGCCTGTTTCCCTATGCCGTCATCCTGCAGGTGACACCCGTCGTCTCGATCGCACCGCTGATCCTGATCTGGGTCGGCGTTGACCATCTCGACCGCGCGCTGCTGATCCTTGCCACCATCGTCGCGTTCTTCCCGATCCTGTCCAATACGACGCTGGGGCTGAAGAGCGTCGATCACAATCTGCGCGACCTGTTCCAGCTCTACGGCGCATCCCGCCGGCAGCGGCTGCTGCTGTTGCAGATGCCGTCGGCGCTGCCCTATCTGCTGGCCGGGATGAAGATTTCCGGCGGACTCGCGCTGATCGGTGCCGTGGTGGCGGAGTTCGTCGCCGGCTCCGGCACCGGTGCCGGACTCGCCTGGCGGATCGTGGAAAGTGCCAACCGGCTCAATATCCCCGGCATGTTCGCAGCGCTGCTGCTGCTGTCTGCCCTTGGCATCCTGATCTTTCTGCTGATGGCCGGCCTGCAGACGCTGCTGCTGCGTCATTGGCACGAAAGCGCCGTGCGGCGCGAACGGTGAGATGATGCACATTCCCGATCTGCCCCGCCTTATCCTGCGCAACGCCACACTGCCCTGCGCGCTGCTCGACCCGGCACCTTCGGGCGAGACGGTGCTGCGCGACATCTCGATCGCCGGCGGCTGCATCGCGCGGATCGCACCGCCTGGCACGCTTGCAGGCGAAGACATCGATCTCGACCGCGGCATGGTCTGGCCGTGTCCCGTTGACCTGCACACGCATCTCGACAAAGGCCACATCTGGCCGCGCGCGCCGAACCCGGACGGATCGCGAGCCGGCGCGCTGGCGGCGGTGGGCGCCGACCGGGCAGCCCACTGGTCGGCCGACGACGTGCGCGCGCGCATGGATTTCGCGCTGCGCTGCGCCTTTGCCCAGGGTACCGCCGCGATCCGCACGCATCTCGACTCGATCGGTGCGCAGCCGGAGATCACCTGGCCGGTGTTCGCCGATCTCCGCGACGAATGGCGCGGGCGCATCGCCCTGCAGGGGGTCGCGCTGTTCCATCCCGAGGCGGCGCGCGACGATGCCTGGCTGATGCGCCTCGCCGATCTGGTCGCGGCCCATGGCGGCGTGATGGGCGGGGTGCCGGTGATGGACGAGAGCCTGCCGTGGTTCCTCGACCGCGTGTTCACGCTGGCGCTGGAACGCAGCCTCGATCTCGATTTCCATGTTGATGAGACGGGCGACCCCGCCGCCGCCACCCTGCGCGCGATCGCCGAGACCGCGCTTGCCCGCCGCTTCCCGGGCCGCATCGTCGCCGGTCATTGCTGCAGCATCGCGATGCAGCCGGCGGATGAGATCGACCGCACGCTCGATCTCGTCGCCCGCGCCGGCATTGCCGTGGTCAGCCTGCCGATGTGCAACATGTACCTGCAGGACCGCGCGCCGCAGCGCACACCGCGCTGGCGTGGCGTGACCCTGCTGCACGAAATGGCGGCGCGCGGCATTCCGGTCGCCGTTGCCAGCGACAATTGCCGCGATCCGTTCTATGCGTACGGCGATCACGACATGATGGAAGTGTATCGGGAAGCGACGCGGATCGCGCATCTCGACCATCCGGTCGGCACCTGGCCCGCCGCGATCGCTGCCACGCCCGCCCGCATCGCCGGATTCTCCGCCGGCTGCCTGCGCGAAGGGGCGGCTGCCGACCTGCTGCTGCTGCGGGCGCGGACGTTCAACGAACTTCTCGCGCGTCCGCCGACCGACCGCATCGTACTGCGCGGCGGACGCACGATCGATTGCGCGCTGCCGGACTACCGCGAACTCGATTCGCTGCTCGGTGTGCCATGACCGCAACCGGCATCGACCCGGCCACCTTCGCCGCGTCCCTCGGCGTTCCGACCGAGACCGATCCGGCGCTGGTGAAGCAGAAATCACGCGATTTCTACTGGTACAGTCCGGTGCTGAAGCGCCAGCTGCGCGGCGTCTCCGCCGACCTGATCGCCATGCCGCGCGACGAGGCGGAGGTGATTGCGGTGCTGCGGCAGTGTTTTGCCGCCGGCGTCCCGGTGACGCCACGCGGCGGCGGCACCGGCAATTACGGCCAGGCGATGCCGCTCGCCGGCGGCGTGGTGCTCGATCTGCTCGGCCTCGATGCGATCGCGCCGGTCAGCGGCGGCGTGCTGCGTGTCGGCGCCGGCGCGCGGCTCGGCGAGATCGAGGCGCGGTGCCGGCCGCTCGGGTGGGAGCTGCGCATGTTCCCCTCGACCCGCCGCACCGCCACCATCGGCGGCTTCGTGGCCGGCGGTTCGGGGGGCGTCGGATCGATCAATTTCGGCCAGTTGCGGGATACCGGAACGCTGCTCGGCGCGCGCGTGGTGACGATGGAGGCCGCGCCGCGTGTGCTGACGCTGCGCGGTGCGGAGGTGAACCGGGTGCATCACGCCTATGGCACCAACGGCGTCATCACCGAACTCGAAATCGCCATGGCGCCGGCGCAGGACTGGATCGACTATGCCGTCGGCTTCGACGGATTCATGGCGCTGGCGCGCTTCACCGAGGGTGTTGCGCGCAGCGACGGCATCGCCAAGCGCCTGTGTACCGCCGTCGATGCCGGCGCCGCCGCCTATTTCCGGCCGCTGCGCGAGGCGATGCGACCGGGCGAGTCGGTCGGACTGTTCCTGATCGCGGCACAGAGCGCCGAAGCCTTCGAGGAGATGCTGCACGCCGGCGGCGGGCGTGTCTGTCGGCGGCTGACCGCGGCGGAGGCGGAGGGACAGGTGCCGGCCTTCGAGTTCACCTGGAACCACACCACGCTACAGGCGCTGAAGTCCGACCGCAGCATCACCTATCTGCAAACCCGCTTCCCCGGCCCCGATCATCTGGCCGCGGTCGCCGACATCATCGCGACCTACGGCGAGGAAGTGCCGATGCACCTGGAATTCATCCGCGTCGGCGGCGCCGTCGCCTGCGCCGGATTGCCGCTGGTGCGCTTCACCGACGAGGCACGGCTGCGCAGCATCATCGCGACCTTCGAGGCACGCGGCTGCACCGTATTCGACCCTCATACCTACGTGCTGGAGGATGGCGGGATGAAGCAGACCGATCCGGCGCAGCTCGACTTCAAGCGCCGGGCGGATCCCGCCGGCCTGCTCAATCCGGGCAAGATGCGCGGCTGGTCAGCGGAAGCGGCGGCGTGCGCATCCTCGTGATCTACGCCCATCCGGTGGAGAGCAGCTATGCCGCCGCCCTGCATGCAACGGTGCTGGAGACGCTGCGGGCGCACCATGAGGTGCGCGATCTCGATCTCTACGCCGAGGATTTCGATCCGCGCCTGTCGCGGGATGAACGGCTACAGTACCACGACGTGACGCGCAACAGCGAATCCGTCGCGCGCTACGTGGAGATGCTGCGTTGGGCGGAAGCGGTGGTGTTCTGCTTCCCGGTCTGGAGTTTCGGGCTGCCTGCGATCCTGAAGGGCTTCTTCGACCGCGTGCTGATCCCCGGCGTGGCGTTCGACATCGACGGCGCCCGCGTGACGCCGAAGCTGACCCACATCGCGCATGTCATCGCGGTCTGCACCTACGGGCGGGGACGCTGGACGGTGCGATTCTCTATCGGCGATCTGCCGCGCACCCAGATCAGCCGGTATTTCCGCTGGTTCTGCGCCCGCGGTGCCACGCTGCGCTATCTCGCTCATTACCAGATGAACGCCGCGACCGAACGCAGCCGGGCGCGCTTCCTGGCGCATGTCCGGCGCACGCTCGCCTCGATATAGGCGCGGTCAGCGTGGTTGCGGCAGGAAGGCGGTGGTGAAGACACGGGTGTAGTCGAGACCGGGCGGATAGACCTTCTGCGACACCATCACGTCGTAGAAGTCCCTCCACCGCGCATCGGTCATGATGCCGATGCCGCCGGTCGCGGCATCGCCGCCATCGACGACGTGGTTGGCCTTCATCGTCCGGACGGCGTAGGCGAGCACGTCGTCCGTCATCTCCGGGTTGGCCTTCTGGATCAGCGCGTTGGCAGCGGCATTGTCGCCGTTGAGGTAATCGTGCCAGCCCTCGACCGTGGCCGCGACGAAGGCGCGCACGACCTCCGGCTTGGCATCGATCATCTTCTGCGGCACCAGCACCATGCCGGCGTAGCTCGGATAGCCGTAATCGGCGAGCAGGAACACCTTGGGCGTCACGCCCTGCTTCATCACGAGATATGGCTCGGACGACAGATAGCCCTGCTGGATCGCATTGCGGTCCACCAGCCAGGGCGCCATATTGAAGGTGTATTTGCGGATCTGGCTGTCCTGGAAGTCGAACTTTGCCTTCAGCCAGAGCCAGAACGTGGTGGCGGAGCCGCTTGCGATCATGATCGGCTTGCCCTTCATGTCGGCAAGCGTCCTGATGTCGTCGCGCTCATGCGCCATCAGGACTTGCGGATCCTTCTGGAAGCCGGCCATCACCGCCCGCACCGCCGCACCCGCCTGCAATAGATTGAGCGGCACGAAGCTGTTGGATCCCACCGCCATCGTCACGGCGCCCGCGGCGATCAGTTGCTGGTTGTCGATCCCCGGCCCGCCTTCGTGGATGGTTACATCGAGCCCGCGCTTGCGGTACAGTCCCTCCGCCACCGCCTGATAGTAGCCGCCGTGTTCCGCCTCCGCCTTCCAGTCGGTGGCGAACACGATCTTCTCGTCCGCCGCCGCCTGCCGCCCCGCAAGCAGCGCAACTGCCAGCGCCACTGCCGCCGCCGCCGCGCCGGGCAACATGCCATGCCGCCTCATCGCCTTCCCCCTCTCATTGCCTGTCACGTCGCATCACATTGCCGCAGACTGCATCCAGCGCTCGGGCGGGCGCCGGAGCAAGACGCGGGCCAGACCGTCAGGCCGGGAAGCCGTAGAACTGCGCCGGGTTGGCGACCAGGATGCGGCGGCGCAGCGCCGCCTCCGGTGCCCACTCTGCGAGCAGGTCGAACAGGATCGCGTCATCGGGCTTCTGCGTCTCGGTCGGATGCGGCCAGTCGCTGCCCCAGACCATGCGGCCCGGCGCGGCGGCCAGATAGGCGCGGGCGACGGCGGTGCAGTCGGCATAGGTCGGCGGTCCGACCTTGCTGTCCATATAGACGCCCGACAGCTTTACCCAGCCGTTGCCGTTGCGCGCAAGGTCCGAAAGCAGGCCGACCACCGGCGACCCGGCGCCGCCGGGTTCCGCCGGATGCCCCATGTGATCGAAGATCACGGGGCACGGCAGCCCGCGCCACAGGGCCGCATTGGCGGTGATCAGCGCCGGCAGGGCATGGACCTGAACATGCCAGCCGAGCGGTGCGATGCGCGCCGCGAGCGGCGCCACCATCTCCACCGTGGTCGCGCCGGTCTGCACCAGATTGAAGCGAATGCCGCGCACGCCGGCGGCGTGCAGGCGGTGCAGCTCGTCATCGCCGACGCCGGTATCGACCACCGCAACCCCGCGCGCCCCCGCCCCGAACTGCGCCAGCGCATCGAGCAGGCAGCGATTGTCGATGCCGTAGCTTGATGGTTGGACGACGACGTTACGGGTAGTGCCGATCCGTGCCTGCAGGGCGCGATAGTCGGCAACCGTCGCCGGCCCCGGATGCAGCGTCGCCTTCGGGTCCATCGGGAAGCGCGGATCGTAGATGTGGTGATGGCAGTCGGCGGCGTCCTGCGGCGCGGGCAAAGTCGGCCGTTCGGTGCCGGCCGACCATTTCACCGCCTGGGCCGCCGCACGATGCGGCATCACCGCTGCCGCACCGGCCGCGGCCAGAACGGCCCGACGTGGCCAAACGCCTGCATCCATCGCCCCCTCCCCCGATCGCTGTTGCCGCTTAAGCTAGCGCACCGCGCGCGACCACAACAGGGGGGATCAGGCGGAGGCGTATTCGGTCAGCACGCGCCCGGTGTCCGCGTCATGCTCCTGCAGGCAGACGCGATAGCCCCACAGCACTTGCATGTGCTGCAGGGTCTTCTTCGCCAGATCGCCGTCCAGGCGTGCGCCGCGATGCGACTGGTGGACCAGCTTCAGCGTCCGGCTGCCGAACAGATCGACATCCGCCACCTCGATCAGCGGCGCCAGGGTGGCGGGTTCGTACTGGTCGGCGAGCAGCGAGGCGATCCGGCGATAGCCCTCCTCGTCGTGAATGTCGTTGATGCAGTAATCGGGATCGGCGGTGCGGTCGGCGAGGTGGACCATGCGGAAGCTGCGCATCACCTTGGGGCCGAGGAACTGCCGGATCAGCCCCTCGTCACGATAGTTCGCCCACACGTCGCGCAGGACGCCCCACGGATCGCCGTTGCCGGCGAAGGCGGGGAACCAGGCACGGTCCTCCTCATCCGGCTCGCGGGCGACGCGCGCGAGGTCGCGCATGATCGCGAAGCCGAGCGCATAGGGGTTCCAGCCGGCAAAGCGTTCGTCCAGCAGATCGGGCTGCAGGATGACGGAACTGTGCGAATGGAGGAATTCCAGCAGGGCACCGTCGCTGATCTGCCCGGTTTCGTGCAGGCGGGTCATGATCTCGTAGTGGCAAAAGGTGGCGCAGCCCTCGTTCGCCACCTTGGTTTGCGCCTGCGGATAGAAATACTGCGCCAGCACGCGCACGATGCGGATCAGTTCGCGTTCCCAACCGGCCAGCCGCGGCGAGTGCTTTTCGCAGAAATAGAGCAGATTCTCCTCCGGCAGCCGCAGGCGAGCCCGCGCCTCCGATTCAAGTTGCTGGCGCGCCTCGGGCGCTGCCTGGCCGATACGGAAGCCGGGCACAGTGCGCATCAGCGGATCGTAATTGACCTCGGCATGTTCGTGCCGCACCCGCCTGCGCTCGGCTTCCTCGGCGAGCCGCCAGCGCCGCTTCGGATAGCGGTGGATGCCCTGCGGGCGCAGGGCATGCGCGGCGTCCAGGATCCGTTCCACCGCGGCGCGTCCCTGGCGCTCCTCGCACTCGGCCACATACGCCTTGGCGAACGCGAGATAGCCGAGAATAGCCTCGGCGTCGGTCCATTGGCGGAACAGGTAGTTGTTTCGGAAGAAGTGGTTGTGGCCGAAGCAGGCGTGCGCGATCACCAGCGTCTGCAACGTCGCCGTGTTCTCCTCCATGATGTAGGAGATGCAGGGCGAGGAATTGATGACGATCTCGTAGGCGAGGCCCTGATAGCCCTGGCGGTACAGCGCCTCGTCGCGCGCGAAGCGCTTGCCGAAGCTCCAGTGGCTGTACATCAGCGGCAGGCCGTTGGAGGAGTAGGCGTCCAGCATCTGCTCGGAGGTGATCACCTCGATCTGGTTGGGATAGACCTGCAGCCCGAACTCGCCGACCGCGATGTCCTCGCACGCGCGATGGATGGCATCGAGCGTCTGGAAATCCCATTCCGCGCCGTCGAACAGCAGCGCCATCACCGCCTCCGCCCCAGGTTCAGGCAGCCGCCGCGCCGGACTTGGCGAACAGGTCGGCGAGCACGCCCCACACCGCGGCGCTGTCGTTCAGCCGCCGCATCGCCAGTTGCTCGTGCTCCGGAGAGAGCGAGTCATAGGTATCCCACAGTTCGGTGGTGCGCCGCCCGGCATGGTGTGGAAACGCCCCCCGCTCTCCGCCGGTCTCGACATAGGCGAAGTACCGCACGATCGGCAGGATGTGCTCATCCATCAGATAGGTCACGCGCGCACGGTCGGCGCTGTCGTTGTCGCCGTCGGATGCCTGCGCGACATAGAGATTGAAGCGGTCGCGGGGGAAGCGCGCGCGCTGCACCGCCAGCATCACGTCGAGCGCCGAGGAGACCAGCGTGCCGCCGGTCTCGCGTGAGCGGAAGAACGTGTCCTCATCGACCTCTGCCGCCCGTTCGGTGTGCCGGATGAAGACGACATGCACGCGGTCGTAGCGGCGGCCGAGGAAAAGGTGCAGCAGCATGAAGAACCGCTTCGCCAGATCCTTCATGTGCTCCGTCATCGAGCCGGAGACGTCCATCAGACAGAACATCACCGCCTCGGTCGCCGGAACCGGCCGGCGCTCGTGGCGGGCATAGCGCACGTCGATCGGATCGACGTAGGGAATGCGGGCCATGCGCTGGCGCAGTTGCGCGAGATGCGCCTCCGCCTGCGCCAGCGCGTCCTCGTCGCCGGCTTCGCGCGCCGCGGCCACCCGCGCCTGCACCGCCTCCAGCGTACCCAGATCGGGTCGGCGCAGCGCGATGCGGCGGGCGAGGCTGTTGCGCATGGTGCGCCGCACGTCGAGCGCGCTCGGGTAGCCGTAGATGGAGATGCCGGCACGCTGCGGTTTCGACAGCTTGTCCTGCATCACGCTGGTGCGCGCAAGCCGGGGCAATTCCAGCTCATCGAGGAAGTAATTGAGGAACTCCTCGCGTGTCAGCGTGAATTCGAACGGATCCTCGCCGCTGCCGCGTCCCGCCTTGCGTCCCTGGCCGCGCCCGCTGCCGCCCTGCGGCTTGCGGATGCGGTCGCCGCGATTGAGCGTGCCGGGACCGGGCAGCACATAGTCGTGTTCGCCCTCCGGCGTGGTGGCGAAGCCCGGCTCCTCGGTGCCATCGACGCGGACGCGCACCTCCTCGCCCGAATCGACATCGGCGATGCGGCGCCGTGCGATGGTATCCGCGACCGCCCGCTTCACGTCGCCGCGCACCCGCTCCAGGAAGCGCTGGCGGTTGGCCAGGCTCTTGCCCTGCGGATTGGCACGCCGATCCACGATGACCATGAAGTTGCCCACTCAGCCCGCCTTCTGCACCCGCATGTACCACTCGACGGCCCGGCGCACCTGCCGTTCGGTATAGCCGCGCGCATGCATCCGGGCGACGAAATCGGAATGCTTGCGCTCCATCTCCGCGTCCTTCTTGGCCGCGAAGCTGATGACCGGCAGCAGATCTTCCACCTGGCTGAACATCCGCTTCTCGATCACTTCGCGGATCTTGGCGTAGTCGGTCCAGCGCGGCATCCGCCCGCCGTTCGATGCCTGGACGCGCAGGCAGTGCTTCACCACGTCGTTGCGGAAGTCCTTGGGGTTGCTGATCCCCGCCGGCTTCTCGATCTTGGTCAGCTCCGCGTTCAGCTCCTCGCGGCTCATCAGGATGCCGGTGTCGGGATCCTTGAAGTCCTGGTCCTCGATCCAGCGGTCGGCCACGGCGATGTAGCGCTCGAACACGTTCTGGCCATAGTCGCTGTAGGATTCCAGATAGGCCTTCTGGATCTCCTTGCCGATGAATTCGGCGTAGCGGGGCGCGAGCACGGTCTTGAGGGTGTTGAGCAGCCGACGCTCCATCTCCTCCGGGAACTGCTCGTTGCGGACCGCCTTCTCCAGCACAAACATCAGATGCACCGGATCGGCCGCGACTTCCGACGCATCGTGGTTGAAGGTCTGGCTCAGCACCTTGAAGGCGAAGCGGGTGGAGATGCCGGCCATGCCCTCGTCGATGCCGGCGGCATCGCGGTACTCCTGCGTCGAACGCGCCTGCGGATCCTGCTCCTTGATGTTCTCGCCATCATAGACGCGCATCTTGGAGAACAGATTGGAGTTCGGATGGTCCTTCAGCCGCGACAGGACGGAGAAGCGGGCCAGCATCTCGATGGTACCGGGCGCACAGGGCGCGCTGGCCAGTTCGGAATTCTCCAGCATCTTGCGATAGATGCGCTCCTCCTCCGAGACGCGCAGGCAGTAGGGCACCTTGACGACGAAGATCCGGTCGATGAACGCCTCGTTGGTGCGGTTGTTCTTGAACGCCACCCATTCCGATTCGTTGGAATGCGCCAGAATGACGCCATGGAACGGCATCGCGCCGATGTTCTCGGTGCCGACGTAGTTGCCCTCCTGCGTCGCCGTCAGCAGCGGGTGCAGCATTTTGATCGGCGCCTTGAACATCTCGATGAATTCCAGGACGCCCTGGGTGGTACGGTTGAGGCCGCCGGAATAGCTGTAGGCGTCGGGATCGCTCTGGGAGAACATCTCAAGCTTGCGGATATCGACCTTGCCGACCAGGGAGGAGATGTCCTGATTGTTCTCGTCGCCTGGTTCGGTCTTGGCGATGGCGATCTGCCGGATCCGCGACGGCATCAGGCGGGCGACCGAGAAGCGGCCGATATCGCCGTCGAATTCGGCCAGTCGCTTCGCCGCCCAGGGCGACATCGGGCCGCGCACCGCGCGCGGCGGGATGCCGTATTCCTGCTGCACCGCCGCCGCCATCTCCTCGCTCGCAAACAGGCCGAGCGGGCTTTCGAACACCGGACTTATGTCCTTGCCCGCCTTCAGCACGAAGATCGGCTCATGCTCCATCAGCGCCTTGATGCGCTCCGCCAGCGAGGACTTGCCGCCGCCGACAGGGCCGAGCAGGTAGAGGATCTGCCGCCGCTCCTCCAGCCCCTGGCTCGCGTGGCGCAGAAAGCCGACGATCCGCTCAATCGTCTCCTCCATGCCGTAGAATTCCGAGAAGGCCGGATAGCGCGCGATCGTACGGTTGCCGAAAATACGGCCGAGCCGCGGGTCTTTCGCGGTATCCACGATCTCGGGCTCGCCGATCGCACGCAGCAGCCGCTCGGCGGCCGAGGCATAGGTGGCGGCGTCGTCGCGGCAGAGGCGCAGATACGCCTCCAGGCTCATCTCCGCGTCGCGGCGGCCCTCGTAGATCTTGGCGAAAAGGTCACGCACCGAGTCGAGAGGCATCGACGGCTCTCCTGTCAGTCAGCACGCACGTCTCCCCTGCTCCGGCACCCGCGTCAGGATAGGGGTTCGGCCGCGTCGCTCCCGCTTCAGCCGGGACATCGCCCACGCCCATTGGGCGGTTGCAAGCGACGGCAGCCAATCATGGATCAATGAGCAACCAGGGGCTACTTCAAAAGAGCAGAAATCCCCTGATGGCGTGTTGTTAATTCGCGAGTTAACCGTAAAATTCCTGCGGCTCTGTGGCGACAGTGCAACCCTGTAACGCCCCCTGTCCACAAGGTTTGCGCAAGCCGCCTCATTGCGCCCTTCACGTCGGCGCGCGCGTGCAAACTTCAAGTCCCGCTCGCTCAAGAGTTGCAGCATTGCCGGCTCGCGTCCAGCAAATTCCGGCGACCGCCCGGCCAGCGGCGGCGGCGCACCGCCCCGCCGGCCGTCCCCGTTCTCTATTGCGAATTGCTGCTGGCGCCGCCGTTGCCGACCGATCCGCCGCTGCCCTCGCCCCCGCTGCCCTGGCCGCCGGGCCGGCTGCCGTTGTCGCCGGCCCCCTGGCCGCTGCCCGGGCCGCCCTGGCCCGTCTGCGTCACCGCGGTGATCGAGTCGGGGTTGACCACCATCATCACCGGCTGGCCTTCGGCATTCCTGGCGCGAACCAGGAACGACTCCGGCATCACGCGAATGTCGGTGAAGCCGGCCTTGCCGAGATCCTGCTTCAGGCGCTGCTCCAGCTCGCCCCCGCTCATCTGGCCTGACTTTGCGCCGGTCTTGAACTGCTGGTTGTGCTGGTTCTGCTGGCCCTCCTGGGCGTTCTGTGCCCAGGCCGGGACCGGCATGGGCAACGTGACGATCGCGGCCGTCAGGGCCGCGGCAACGGCGAGAGCTTGCATGTCTGTTTCTCCTGCACGCCACGTGGCGCTGCCATGCAAGATCCCGGCCGTCCGCTGGTTGCCTCGGGCACCCGATCGCATTCCCGTGCCCGCCGTCGCGACCCGCGGGCCGGGGGCGGGATTTTCGAGTCGCCGCCGGCCCTGCTATGAGGAGGCCCATGAGAAAGGACGCGCCCACGCCGGACCTCGCACCTGTCGTCACCCAGGACCTTTCCGCCGCCGCCCTGTTGGCGCGTGCGCGTGCGCTCCAGCCCCTGCTGCGCGCCGCCGCGCCGCGGATCGAGGCGGCCCGCGAACTTCCCCCCGACGTGCTCGATGCGCTGCATGATGCCGGCCTGTTCCGCCTGCTCATCCCGCGCGACCTCGGCGGTGCCGAGACCGACCTGATCACCCTCGCGCGCGTGATCGAAACGGTCGCGGAGGCCGATGCCAGTTGCGCCTGGTGCCTCGGCCAAGCCGCCGGCTGCGCCATGTCCGCAGCCTATCTGCCGCGTGCGGCGGCGTGGGAGGCGTTCGGGCGCGACCGGCGCGCCGTGCTCGCCTGGGGCGCCGGCATTGGCGGGGAGGCGGTGGCGGACGGCGAGGGCTGGCGCGTGACCGGACGCTGGATGTTCGCCTCCGGTGCCCGCCATGCGACGCTGCTCGGCGCGCAATGCCAGCTTGCCGGGCGGGAGGGCGAGGTACGAACCTTCATCTTTCCGCGCGCCCGGGCAGAGCTGATCGACTCATGGCATGTCGTCGGCCTGCGCGGTACCGGCAGCGATGGCTATGCCGTCAGGGACCTGTTCATCCCCGATACCCATGGGCTCGACCGAAATGTACCGGCTCCGCGGCCAGGGCCGCTCTATCGCGTGCCGCTGGTGCAGTGCTTCCCGATCACCTTCGGGGCGGTGGCGCTTGGCATCGCGCGCGCGATGCTGGATGCCTTCACCGGCCTTGCCGCGGACAAATCCCCCCGCGGCGCCGGCCGCATGCGCGAAAATGCCGCCGTGCAGGGCCTGCTCGGCCAGATGGAGGGACGGCTGCGCGCCGCCCGCAGCTTCCTGATGAGCACGACCGCAGAGATCTGGGCGGACCTGGAAGCCGGGCAGCCGCTCAGCCATGCCCATTCGCTCGCCATCCGCCTCTCCTCCACCCATGCCATCCACGAGTCGCTGGCGGTGACGGACTCCGCCTATCATGAGGCGGGGGCAACGGCGATCTTCGAACAGGGGCCGTTCGAGCGGCGGCTGCGCGACATGCACGCCGTCGCCCAGCAAATCCAGGGCCGGCGGGCCAATTTCGAACTGGTCGGTCGCCACCTGCTCGGCATGACCGACGCGCCGCTGTTCTTTTAGGCAAGGCTGTTTTTTAGACAAGGCTGTTCTTTTAGGCAAGGCTGTTCTTTTAGGCAAGGCTGTTCTTTTAGGCAAAGCTGCGGCAGCGGCCGCGACGCCGCTGCCGAATGCCTGGAATCGGGGCAGCGGGGCGCGGGGCGCCCTATTCCGCCACCACCTCCCCGGAACCACCGAACTCTGCCGGAAAATCCTTCAGTTTCGGCAGGCCGTCGCGCATCGGCAGCACGGTCTCAGCATAGTTCACATGTACTTGAGGCACAAACTTCAAATCCGGGAGGGTGGCAGAAAAGACATCGACCATGTTGAGCGGCGGATGGGTCGTCATGAGATGGCCGCCGCAGCGCCGACAATACTTGCGGTAACTCATTTCCGTCTTGTTGTAGGTCGCGATGTCTTCTGCACCCCTGGTCACCTCCACCGAATCCGGCGACCACAGCGTGAAGGCATTCACCGGCCCGCCGGACCACGACCGGCACGAGCGGCAATGGCAGTAGCCCATCGCACTCGGTTCCCCGTTCGCGCGGAGTTCCACCGCGCCGCAGAAGCAGGCGCCGACATACGAAGCACTCACGGCTCTCCCTCCCATTCCGTTGCCTCAGTTAGACCGTCTGGCGACCTTTGGACAACGCCAGCACCATGATGATGATAAGGCCGGTGATGATGTAGCGCAGCCCCGCGCCCACGCCGAAGACATTCAGCATGGTCACGATCAGATAGAGAAACAGCGAGGCGGTCCAGATCCCGGCGACGGTCGCCTGCCCGCCGGCGATGCTGCTGCCGCCCAGCACCACCACGGCGATCGACATGAGCAGGAAATCCTCCGCCATGTTGAGCGACGCGCCGCCCGAATAGGCGGCCAGCAGCAGCCCTGCCACCGCGGCCAGCAGCGCCGAGACGACATAGACCAGGATCAGCGTCCGCCCGACCCGGATGCCGGCCAGATAAGCGGCGCGGGCGTTCTGGCCGACCGCCAGCACCGAACGTCCGAACACCGAACGGGCGAGCACTACCGCGACCAGCGCCGCCACGGCCAGGAACGCAAGCGCGATCACCGGCACGCCCAGCACCCGCGCAAGGCTTGCTGCCAGCAGCAGCGGCGCGGGCTTGGCGGTCGAGCCGCGGGAATAGGCGATCGTCATCGACTGCATGACGAAGCCGGCCGCGAGCGTCGCGATCATCGGCGGGATGTTGAGACCGCGGATCAGCACGACGTTGGCGAGGCCGGCCGCCAGCCCGACGCCGAGGGCAACGGCAATGCCGAGCGGCAGGCCGGCATCCTGTGCCCGCATCACCCCCATCGAAAGATAGCCGGCGAGCGTCATCACGGACGGAATCGAAAGGTCGATATTGCCGGGGCCGGCAGCGATCACGAGCATCTGACCGATGCCGACGATGACGTAGAAGGTGGCAAAGCCGAAGGCGGTGCTCAGCGTCTCCCCGGCGCCGCGCCCGGCGACGCTCGCCGCCGTCAGCGCCCAGACGATGATCGCGCCGAGCAGCGACCACACGAACGGCCGCGCATCCAGCCAGGACCGCAGCCCGGGCTTCATCGTGCCGCCCGACGCTGCACGGCGCGCAGGCCCAGCACGACGATCAGGATCACGCCCTGCACGCCGAGTTGCCAGTCGGTCGAGACGTTCATGAACGACAGCAGCGATCCGGTCAGCAGCATGATGAACGCCCCCAGCACCGCCCCTGTCGGTGCCACCACGCCGCCGACGAACTCGCCGCCGCCGACGATCACCGCGGCGATCGAGAGCAGCGTATAGGGTGTGCCGAAATTGGCGTCCCCCGTGGTGTTGAGGCCGGTCAGCAGCAGACCGGCACAGACCCCGAACACCCCGGCCAGCCCGTACAGCACCGCCCGCCCGACCAGCAGCGACCAGCCGGCACGGGCCACCGCCTGCGGCGCGCCCCCCATGCCGCGCAGGACCACGCCGTAGGAGGAGCGCATGAACAGGACATGGCCGAGCACCGCCAGACCGGCGGCGAACACCACCGGCAGCGGCACCAGCGGCGGACGCAGCCGCACCAGCGCCGCCAGCCAGGCCGGCGACGATCCGCCCGGCGTCGGCAGAATGAGCAGCGCGAAGCCGAGCCAGACGAAGGACGCACCGAGCGTCACCACGATCGAGGGCAGGCGGCGTGCGGCGATGAACGCGCCCATGCCGGCATAGGCCAGCACGCACAGCGCCAGCGCCGCCGTCCCTGCCGCTGGCTGCTCCACCAGCAGCCGCGCCGACAGCACGTTGACCAGGCCGATGAACGGCCCGAGACCGAGATCGATATCGCTGGCCGCGATCACGCAGAGCTGGGCCATCGCCGCGAACATCAGCGGCAGGGCGAAATTCAGCAGCAGCCGCAGGCCGACATAGCTCATCGCCCGCGGCTGGAGATGGAAGATCACGCCGAGCATGATCGCGAGTGCCACCGCCGGCAGCAGCACCCGCAGGCCGCCGCCCACCCGCGCGCGCCACGGCACCACCGCTCGCGCCGCCGCCGCGTCAGGCGGCATCGGCGAAGGAGGCACGCAGCACCCGCTCCTCGGTCAGGGCCTCGCGCTCGATCTGCTCGGTGATGGCACCCCGGTAGAACACATAGGTCCGGTCGCAGTGTTCAAGCTCCTGCATCTCGGTGGTGTAGAGCAGGACGGTGCGGCCGCGGGCGGCCTGGTCGCGGATGGCGGCGAACAACTCGCGTTTGGTTCCGACATCGACGCCGCGCATCGGATCATCGAGCAGCAGCACCTCGGCGCCCGAGGCGAAGGCGCGTGCGATCAGCACTTTCTGCTGGTTGCCGCCGGACAGGCTGAGGATCGGCTGCGCCACGTCCGGGGTGCGGATACCGAGCCGCGAGCGCCAGTGATCGGCAAGCGTGCGTTCGGCCCGGGGCGCGAGAAAACCCGCCCGGGCCAGTTGCGCCAGCAGGCCGATGGTGAGGTTGTGGCCGATCGACCAGAGCGGGAACACGCCCTCCCGCGGCCGATCGCCGCTGACATAGGCGGCGCGGCCCGCGACCCGCGCGCCGGCGGCTTCCGCCCCCTGTGCGACGGCGAACAGGCGCAGCAGGGCATCGCGCTGCCCGTGTCCGTCCAGCCCCGCCAGTCCCACCACTTCCCCGGCCCGCGCGGTCAGCGCCTTGCCGTCGGGAAAGGCCAGTTCCGCCCGCACGGTCGCCGCCGCAGCGGCGACAAGGACGCCGCCGGCGCCGGCCGCGGCACCGCCGGTTGCCCCCATGTGTTCGACGAGGCGCGCCTCGGTGAGCACCGCGGCATCTTCGCGCGCTACCACCTGCCCGTCGCGCAGCACCGCGACGCGGTCGGTGTGCGCGAGGATTTCCTTGAGCCGGTGCGAGATGAACACGCACGCGAGTCCGCCCGCGGCGGCGCGGCGCGTGAACTGAAGCAATTGTTCGGCGGCGCGCGCGCCGAGCGAGGAGGTCGGTTCGTCCAGGATCACCAGCCGCAGCCGGTGATCGTGCTCGGTGAAGGCGCGTGCGATCTCCACCATCTGTCGCCGGCCGATCGGCAGGTCGCCGACCACGGCATCGGTGTCGATGGCATTACCGGGGAAAATCCCGTCGAGCGCGGCGCGGATCAGCCGCCGTGCCTGCCGCGGCCACGCGAGGCCGCTCAGACCGTGATGCAGGATACGGACATTCTCATACACCCGCAGATTGGGGCAGAGCGAGAGTTCCTGGAAGACGCAGTTGATGCCGAGCGCATGAGCGCGCCGCACGTCATAGCCGCCGCGCTCGATCTGCCCGGCAATGCCGATGGTGCCTTCATCCGGCGTGACGGTGCCGGCGAGCACCTGCATCAGGGTGCTCTTGCCGGCGCCGTTGTGTCCGACGATGCCGAGAATCTCGCCGGCCTCGATATCGAGATCGACGCCGGCGAGGGCTCGCACCGCACCGAACCGCCTGGCGATGCCGCGCAGGCGGACCAGCGGTTCGGCCGCCTTCAGCATGGCAAGGCGATGCCCGTCACATATCCCCTGCCTTGGCGACCGGAGAGGTCGGCAGCGGCTTGCCCGCTGCGTTCGCATCGATCACTTCCGCCGCCCAGGCCTGGGTATAGACCGGGGTTGCGACCGAACCGGGCGGCATCACCTTGAGCCATGCATCGAGTTCGTCCTTGCGGATGACCGGCAGCGGCAGGGTGACCATGTTCGGCACCTTCTTGCCGGCGAGCACCTGCTGCGCCACCCAGAACGCGACCGACGCACAGCCGGGCGCAGAGGAGACCGAGAAAGTGTCATAGTTCGGGTTCTGCTTCAGCAGATCCGCCCACAGCGCCAGTTCGTCCTGGCGGTTGCCGAACACGATCAGCGGCGTCGGCCGGCCGGCGGCCTTGAACGCCTCGTAGGTGCCCCAGCCATCGCCGCCCTGCGTCACCACCCCCTCGATCGGCGGCAGGCTGGGCAGGACGCTCGCCACTTCCTTCTGCGCGATCGTCTGCGTCCAGTTACCATGCACCGAGCCCGCGATCCTGACACCCGGCGATTTGGCGAATTCCTCGGTGATGCCCTTGTGGATGTCGTCATCGACGGAGACGCCGGCGATTCCGCGCACCTCCAGCACATTGCCCTTGCCATTCAGATGGCTGGCGACGAAACCCGCCTCCTGGCGGCCCATGCTCACGTAGTCATATGCCACCTTGTAGGCGCATGGCGCGGTGGCAAGGCCGTCGAACACGACGACGACGATGTGCTGGTCGCAGGCTTCCTGGATCACGCCGTTGAGCGCGGTCGGCGAAGCGGCGTTGATGACGATGGCGTCCCAGCCCTCGACGATCAGGCTCTCGATCTGGTTGGCCTGCTCGGGCGCCGAGGCGTTGGCGTTCACCACTTTCGCCGCCTTGATGACATGGTTCTGCACCGCCTCCGAGGTGGCGCGGTCCCATGTTTTCAGCATCTGCTGACGCCAGGAATTGCCCGCGTAGGAATTGCTGAGCGCGATTTTCTTGCCCGATGTGTCGCCGGTGGCAACCCCCTCCTGCGCCCGCGCCACGCCGGCCGTGGCGAGCACCAGCACCGCCGCGGCGGCCAGCAAGCCATTGCGAAAGGCACGCATCCGCTTCCTCCTCCTGCTCTTGTCCGACTATTCTTCACCGTGGCGGCGCGGCAGGCAAGGTGCAACCGCCTGCGCCGCCGACAAAGCCGGCGTCGTGATCCGTGCTCGACAGCCAATTCGACGCCGGTGCATCACCATCGGCCCCGCCCGGCCCGGAGAAGCGGCCGCCCACGCGCCGATCAGCCCGATCACCTCGGCGGCGGCATCATCGCGGCCGGCACGCAGCATGGTTCATCGCAGTCCGGCGACGAAATCGGCGATGCGCGCGCAGCCACGCTCCAGCGCCGCGGTGTCGGTCGCATAGGAAAGTCGCAGATAGGGACTCATGCCGAACGAGCCACCGTGGACAGTCGCGACATGCTGTTCCTCCAGCAGCGCCTCGGCGAAGTCGGCATCCGTGTCGATGCGCCGTCCGCCGGCGCTGGTGCGGCCGAGGCAGCCGGCGATGTCAGGGAAAACATAGAATGCCCCCTCCGGCCGGTGGCAGGCGATGCCGGGGATGGCGTTCAGGCGATCGACCATCAGATCGCGCCGTGCACGATAGAGTGCGGCGCGTTCCGCCACCAGATCCTGCGCCCCGTCCAGCGCCGCCGCCGCGGCGGCCTGCGCCACCGGAGAGACGCCGGCAGTCGCCTGGCCCTGCATGTTGACCATGGCGCCGATGAGATCGCGCGGCCCCGCGGCGAAGCCGACGCGCCAGCCGGTCATGGCATAGGTCTTGGAAACGCCCGAGACCGTCAGCACCCGATCGCGCAGCCGCGGTTCAACGGCAGCGAGCGTGGTGTAGGCGAAACCGTCATAGACCAGGTGCTCGTACATGTCGTCGGAGAGGATCCACACCTGCGGATGGCGCAGCATGACGCGCGCAATCCCGGCAAGTTCGTCGCGGCTGCACGCCGCACCGGTGGGATTGTTGGGGAAGTTAAGGAACAGCCAGCGCGTGCGCGGCGTGATCGCGGCGTCCAGATCCTCCGCGCGCAGACGGAAGCGGTTGTTCTGCGGGCAGGTGACGAAAGTCGGCGTGCCGCCGACAGTGTGCGTCATCAGCGGGTATGCAGACCAGTAGGGTGCCGGGATCAGCACCTCGTCGCCCTGCTCCACCGTGGCCAGCAGCGCATCGAAGATCACCTGCTTGCCGCCGTGGCCGACGATGATCTCCTCCATCGCGACATCGAGGCCGTGGTCGCGGGCGAATTTGCGCTGCACCGCCTGCTTGAGCGCCGGCACGCCATCCTGCGGCGGATATTTCGTCTCCCCACGCAGCGCCGCGGCGTAGGCGGCGTCGATCGCGTGCCGCGGTGTCGCGAAATCGGGCTCGCCGATGGTCAGCATGACGACATCGGCCCCCGCGGCGCGCAGCGCCCGTGCGCGCACCGTCATCGCCACCGTGGCGCCGATCTTCGCCCGTTCCAGACGGCTTGCGAAACCCGGCATGGCGGTCAGCGCAGCCCTTCGCAGAATCGCCGGATGCGGGCGCAGGCTTCGCGCAGGCTGGCGGTGTCGGTGGCGTAGCTGATGCGGAAATGGCCTGGATAGGCGAAGGCAGCGCCATGCACCGCCGCCACGCCCTGCTCCTCCAGCAGCGCGATGACGAAATCCTCATCATCGGCGATCGCGGCGCCGCCGGCGGAGGTCTTGCCGATGCAGCCGTGCAGCGAGGGGAACACGTAGAAGGCGCCTTCCGGCTTGTGGCAGGTGAGGCCGGGCGCGCGGTTCAGCGCCTCGACCACCAGATCGCGCCGCTTGCGATAGACCGCAACCATCTCGCCGATGAAATCCTGCGGCCCGGTCAGTGCCGCAAGCGCCGCCGCCTGGCTGATGCTGCTGGTGTTGCTGGTCGATTGGCTCTGCAACTTGTCCATGGCGCGGATCATGGCGACGGGCGCGCCGGCGAATCCGATGCGCCAGCCGGTCATCGCATAGGCCTTGCTGCACCCGTTCATGGTGATGGTGCGCTCCCGCAGGCGCGGTTCCACTTCCGCCACCGTCGCCGGCCGGAACCCGTCATAGGCGAGCTTCTCGTAGATGTCGTCAGTGAACACCCAGATGTCGGGATGGCGCAGCAGCACGTCGCAGAGCGGGCGCAGATCGGCGGCGGAATAGGCCGCACCCGTGGGGTTGCACGGGCTGTTGAGCACGAACCAGCGCGTGCGCGGGGTGATCGCCGCCTCCAGATCCTCGGCGCGCAGCTTGAAGCCGTGATTCTGGCTGCACGGCACCAGCACTGGCGTGCCGTCGGCCAGTGCCACGATGTCCGGGTAGCTGACCCAGCACGGCGTCGGGATCACCACTTCGTCACCGGCGTTCAGCGTTGCCGTCATGGCGTTGTAGATCACCTGCTTGCCGCCGGTGGAGACGATGATCTCCTCCGGTACGTACTCGAGGCCGGAATCGCGGCGGAACTTGTCGGCGACTGCGCGGCGCAGCGCCGGGGTGCCGGCGACGTCGGTATATTTGGTCTCCCCGGCCTGGATGGCGCGAATGGCAGCGTCCTTGACGAATTGCGGGGTGTCGAAATCCGGCTCCCCGGCCGACAGGCTGATGATGTCGCGCCCCGCGGCCTTGAGCTGCCGCGCCTTGGTCGAGATGGCGATGGTCTGGCTCGGGCTGATGCGGTCGAGGCGGGCAGCGGTCAGGGACATGGCGGGCGCTCGGTCCTTCATTCGGCACAGGCACCCTAATGCCCGCCGTCTGCGCCCGCAACGGCCGGTTGCGCAGGGACTGGCGTGCGTTCTAGCGTGCGCCGGGGACGACAGAAGCGGAGGAGGAAGCCATGCTGACGCGACGCGGTTTCGGCGCCTGTGCGATCTGCTCGGCGGTAGGCCTGGTCGCGACGGGGGTCGCGGCGCAGGGTCCGGGATTCACCCGTACCATCCTCAGGCGGATGGAATTTCCCGGCGACCGCTACGTGACGCTGCTGGTCAAGGTGGATATCGCGCCGGGGGCGAAGATCGCCCGCCACACCCATCCGGGCGTGGAGACCACCTATGTCGTGGAGGGCGCAGCGGAACTCAGCATGCAGGGTGCGCCCGACCGGACCTTCGGCGCCGGCGAGGGATTCCAGGTGCCGGCGGAAGTGCCGCACAGCGCCCAGAACGGCGACAGGCCGACAAGCCTGATCGTGACCTACGTGGTGGAGAAGGACAAGCCGCTCGCCTCGCCGGCCTGAGGGCGCCTTCTGCCGCCGGGGCGCCGCAGCGTGTCAAGACGCACGCGGTGACTTCGCGGTGACAAATCCTGCCGCGCCGCACCCGCGACGTGACAAAACAGCGACCGGTCCGGCCGGCGCCCCCGCGGCCTTTTCATAACGATCTGATTTGTCGCAGGTCTTTGACGGCAACAAAGATTCCGCCGCAGTTTCATGTTCACCTGCGCGCTTGTGACGGCGGAGTATCTTTCCCTATCTTTGTGCGTGCCCCGCGCGCCCTCCGGTGCCGCGGGACGGTACGGAGAAAGGATCGAACATGTCGAACGGCGACGGCGAAACCTGGCAATTGCCCCCTGATCCGGATCAGGAGGGGGATGGCCACGGCAGGCATGGCGAAGGCAATGACGATAGTGACGGCCAGGGCGCGCCGCCCCCTCCCCAGGTTGCGCCACCGCCCCCGCCACCGCCGCCGTTGCCGCTGGCGACCATTCCGGCCGGTTTCACGACCTTCGTCGCCGGCCTGCCGACCGCGTTCGTGCAGGCGTTCGAGGCGGACGCCCCCGGCGGCACGCCGTGGACGCCGGCTATCGTGACCGACCCGGCCTCCGGCCCCGTCCCGTCGGCGCAGCCGGTGGCCGTTTTCACGACGCCGACCACGCAGCAAACGACACCGCTGCTGCTCTCCGCCGGCACGGTGGGGCTGATCGATAACGGCACAGCGCCGCTGACCGTCGCGGACGGCG
Organism: Pseudomonadota bacterium; assembly: GCA_021847995.1. Classification (GTDB taxonomy): domain Bacteria; phylum Pseudomonadota; class Alphaproteobacteria; order Acetobacterales; family Acetobacteraceae; genus JAFKFJ01. The sequence continues at coordinate 30,221 of JAJZNE010000145.1, forward strand.
CCAACACGCCGCAGTTCATCGCGACCGGCGATGGCGGCATGACGCTGTATGCGACCGCTGCGAGCGGCTGGTTCGTGGCCGAAGGCGGCAGCAACACGGTCGTGCTCGGCGCCACCCACATGGGGGCCTGGACCATCGATCTGCTCGGCGGCACCAATCAGATCTGGGCGGAGGGCGGCAACGACACGGTGACGACTGCTGCCGGCAGCAGCAATTTCGTCGCCTTCGGCGCCGGCAACGACCTCGCCTTCTCGGGCGGGAACGATCTGTTCTTCGGCAGCACGGGCAACGACACGATCAATGCCACCGGAGCGAAGGTTTCCGCGGTCGGCGGCAGCGGCGGCCTGACCTTCATCGACGCCAGCACGATCGCGGGCGGACAGTCGGCGCTGATCTTCGGCGGCAAGGGCGCTCTGAACGTGCAGGGCGGTCTCGGCAACGTGACCGTGGTCGCCGGCAGCGGCGGCGGGTTGATCACGGGCGGCTCGGCAGGTGACAACATCCTGGTCGGCGGCAGCGGACCGACGACGCTGATGGGCGCCGGCAGCGGCGACCTGCTCATTGGCGGTGCCGCCGGCGGTGCGGCGCTGATCGCCGGCGCAGGCAACGAGACGCTGGTCGCCGGCAGCGGCGGCAACAACCAGATCTGGGGCGGCACCGGCAACGACGTGATCGTGCTGGCCGGCGGCAACAACACCGTGGTTGGCAGTTCGCTCGCGGCGGCGGCGTCGGGCGGCGATGTCGTCTGGTCGGGCAGCGGCGCCAACGTGATCAATGCGGAAGCCGCCAACCTGAACGTGATCGCCGGCCTCGGCGGCAACGACACGGTGCAGGCCGGCAGCGGCGCCGATATCTTCACCTTCACCAACGGCCAGGCCGGCGGGACGACGGTGATCGACGGATTCAACGCCGCCACGGATCGCATCATGCTGAATGGCTATGCCGCCAAGTCGGCCAGTATTTCAGCCTCGGGAGGCTCGACGACGATTACCCTCTCCGACAAGACCCAGATTCAGTTGATCGGTCTCGCCAGCCTCCCGGCGTCGGCGATCGGCTGACCGCGGGTCAAACTGGCAGCATCGGGTGTGACACACATCCGATGCTGCATCTTTTTGTCACCGCGGCGGCAGCAGCGTCACCCCGTAACGGGCATAGATGGCGCTCAGCGTGCCATCGGCGGCAAGACGGTCGAGGGCGGATTCGAGGGCGCCGCGCAGCGCCGGGTCCGGCCGGCGCATGCCGACGGCGATGTTCCAGACCAGCAACTTCTCATTCTCGTCCGGCTGCACGAAGCCGAGCTTCGCCGACGGGTGCTGCACATTGTAGTAGCCGACGGAAATCGGCGTGACCGCGGCGGCGGCGATCTCATGGGACGCCAGGGCCGCCAGCATATCGTCCTCGAACCCGAAGACGGAAATCGGGATGTGCCGCTGGTCCAGCGTCATGGCAGCGAGCGAGCCGGTCTGCACCCCGACCTTGGTTGTTGCGTTCAGATCGCCGAACGCCCGGATCGGGCTGCCTGGGGGCACCGCCAGCCCGACGCCGCTGCGGTAATAGGGCCGGGTCAGCTTGATGCCGAAATCCATCGCCTGCTGGTCGTCCACCATGTCGAGCAGGATGTCACATTCGGCACGCGGAATCTGATAGGCGGTCAGAACCCAGTCGGGCACCAGGGAGACACCAAGCTGCTTGGCGAGCGCCCGGCCGAGTTCGATCTGAAAGCCCGGCGGATCGGCGGTCTTGCTTGCGAAGGGCAGCGAATTCGGATGCGCGCAGAGGCCGATCGAGCCGCTTGCCTGGATGGCGGCGAGGGTGCGGGCGCCCGCGGGCGCGGCCAGCAGCAGCACCAGCGCCACGCCCGCGCACAGGAGACCGGGACGACGACGGGTGGACATGGCATACCCCCCTATTGCGGCTTCGGCTTCAGGTTGCGGATATAGGCGATGATCTTGTTGATGTCGGCATCGCTGAACTGGCTGCCGAAGGCGGGCATCGCCCCTTCCTTGCCGTTCCTGATCCGGTTGCGAATGAAATCGTCGCTGCGCTTCGTGTTCATCAGTTGCGGCCCCTTGCCGGCCATGCGGCCGCCATCGGTGTGGCACCAGCCGCAGGTGGTGGCGAACAACTGATCGACATCGAGCGAGGATTGGGCTTCCGGCTCCGCCCGCGTCTGGCTCTCCGATTCACCCTGCGACTGTGACTGCGCCTGCGCACTGCCGGCAAGCAGCGCCAGGAGCAGCGCCGCGGGAAGACATTTCATCATGTGAAGGGACTTCTGCAACGGCACGAGACGGTGCGGAGACACAGGTGCGAAGGAAAGATCGGGGGCGGCGGACGCCGCCCCCGGTGTCCGTTCGTCCTATTTCAGCGAATAGACGACGAGCAGCCCGTCATCGCGCGGCATGCTCTTGTACGGCTCGCCGAACATTGCGGCGAAGCCGTCGCTCACCATGCCGCCGAAGCCGGCGACGACCGCGACGTACTGCTTGCCGCCGGCCGAGTAGCTGATGATGCCGCCCTGATGGCCGGTGCCGTCGCTGTGGTTCCACAGTTCTGCGCCGGTCTCGGCATTGTAGGCATGCAGCGTGCCGCGGCTGTCGGGAACGAAGACGAGATTGCCGCCGGTGGACAGCACGCTCGCCATCGGTGGCTCGGGGAAGCGCACTTCCCACTTCTTCGCGCCGGTCAGCGGATCGCGGGCATCGAGGTGGCCGTAGATCTGGTCGCCGGGCGGCGCCACTTCATGGAAGTTGGCACCGATGTTGAGCTGAACCACCGGCTGCGTCACCGGCGTCGTCTTCACCACCTCAAGGTCGATGCACCATTCGTTGCCGATCTTGTAGTAGAGGCCGGTCTTCGGGCTGTAGCTGCCGGAATTCCAGCTCACGCCGCCGTCGATCGCCGGGCACAGCGGCTCGGACTGATGGCCGGCGGCGAAGTCACGACGCCCGATCAGGGCACCGGTCTTCGGGTCGATGCCCTTGACGAAGTTGTAGTTTTTGACCAGCGGATAGACGTTCTCGACCTTCAGATCCTTGTCATAGACGAAGATGAAGCCGCTCTTGTTCGGATGGACGATGTAGTCCTGCCCGTTGCGGCTGATCATCACGAACTCGCCCGGCGCACTGTCGAAATCCCACGTGTCGTGCGGCAGTTCCTGATGGTAGCTCTTGAGTTTTCCGCTGTCGAGGTCGAGGGCCAGCACCGATGTGGTGTAGAGGTTGTCGCCCGGCCGTGCGCCCGTCGTCTTCCAGTCGGCGTTCGACCAGTCGTAGAGCGGCGCCGGATTGGCGGTGCCCCAGTAGACGGTGTTCGACGCCATGTCGTAGGTTCCCGGCATCCAGCCGCCGCCGCCGCCGGTGCGCCAGGAATCGTTGCCCCAGGACTTCTTGCTCTCCTCGTCAGGGGCGACGGTGTTGAACGTCCACTTGACCTTGCCGGTCGCCGCATCGACGCCGTAGAGCGGGCCGCGGCCCGGCCACTCGCCGCCCTGGCTGCCGATCACCACCGTGCCCTTGGCATAGAGCGGCGCGCCGGTGAACCCGACCGTCAGCTTCTGCGAATCCTGCAGCTTGGTGTCCCACGCGACCTTGCCGGTTTTCATGTCGAGGGCGATCAGACGGCCATCGACGGTGCCGACATAGACCTTGCCTTCCCCCATCGCGAGGCCGCGGTTGTAGGGGGAGTGCGTCTGGCGCGCCACCAGCGCGTCGTCGAGTTCGGGGAAGTACGACCACATCAGGTTGCCGGTTGCCCCATCGAGCGCGAAGACGCGGCTGTAGGATCCGGTGTAATAAAGCACACCGTCGGCCACCAGCGGCATGGATTGCAGGCCGCGCGTGGAATGACCCGGCACATGGATCCACGCCACCGACAGGTCCTTGACGTTGTCGGCGTTGATCTGATCGAGGGCGCTGTAGTCCCACCCCTTGTACGACCCGTGGTAGGTCAGCCAGTCGTTCGGGCTGCCGGCGACGATCCGCGCGGTATCGACCGGCTGCGCCCGCGCCGCCCCGGCCCCCAGGCCGAGCGCGAGCACCGCGCCCGCAATGAGCATCTGCTTGTTCAACTGCATCGACGTCCTCCGGTTTCAGTCTTTTACAGCGGCCGCCAGGCCCACCCTGACCCCGCCCCGGGCATGATTTAACCGCGTCGCAATCCGAGCGCCAGAGGGATTCTCCGCTTCAGCGCTCCCGGAGCAGGAAGCCCGGAGCGTGATCGGGATAGGTGGTGATCACCGGCGCCGGGAGCACCGGCCGCGCCTCGGCCCGCGCCACCCTGAACCGGCGCAACACCGCCGCCAGCACCAGCGTTGCCTCGGCAAGCGCGAACTGGGCGCCGATGCAGACCCGCGGTCCGGCGCCGAACGGCAGGAACGCAAAGCGTGGCGGCGGCGGTGCATCGGGCAGGAAACGCTCCGGTATGAAGGCATCGGGATCCCGCCACAGACGGCGATGCCGGTGCAGCACCCAGGGCGCGATCATCACCACCGAGCCGCGCGGGATGGTCACGCCACCGGCACAGTCATCGGCGCGCGCCTGGCGGACCAGCGTGAACGCCGGCGGAAACAGGCGCAGCGCCTCGTTGACCACGGCGGCGGTCAGCTCCAGGCGCGGCAGGGTCGTGGAGACCGCCTCCGCCGACAGATCGGCAGCGGCCACCTCCGCCGCCGCGCGTTCCTGCACCTCCGGCACGCTGGCCAGCAGATAGAGCGACCAGAACAGAGCGAGCGCGGTCGTCTCGTGCCCGGCGACGATCAGGGTGGCGATCTGGTCGCGCAACTGTGCCGGCGTGAATGCCATGCCGGTTTCCGGGTCACGCGCGGCACGCAGCAGATCGAACAGGTCGCGCGGCGCATCCACCGCGGACTGTCCCGCACGGGCGGCGACAATCGCATCCATCAGCCGCACGAACCGGCGCCGGAAGCGCAGCCGGGCGAGGTCGCGCGGCGTCGGCAGTTGCGGCGGCAGCACGAGGTCGAGCGGCGTCGGCCGCGCCAGCCGCAGCGCGTAGCGGCCGAGTTCGCCGCGCAGATCGGGCGCGAAGCGCGCCGCATCGAGCGAGAACATGGCGCGCGTCGCGACCTCCAGCGCCACGTGCTGCATCGCCGCGAGCAGATCGACCGGGCCGGAGGAGGCATCGGCGGCGAGCGCCGGCATGGCCGCCGACGCGGCCTCCATCATCAGCGGCAGCAGCAGGCGGATGGCGCGGGGCGTGAAGGCAGGGGCAATGGTGCGCCGCTGCCAGCGCCACGCCTCGCCTTCGGCCAGCAGCAGCCCGCGCCCGGTGATCGGCCACAGGATGCGGATCGAGGCCGGCGTGCGGCGATAGGCGGTGCGCTGATCGACCAGCACGTGCTGGATCGCCTCCGGCGCGTTGAGCAGGATCCACGGACGCCGGATCGCACGTCCCGTTACCCATTCCCGCTCATAGGCCTCCGGTCCCCAGACGCCGATCGCATTGGTGCGGATGGCGGCCAGGAACGCCGGCAGGCCGGGCGGTTCGGCGGGGGGCGCGGGACGCGGCGGGACGAACGGCGCGTTCATCCGGCGCCCACCGCGGCGCGCAGCAGGTGCTTCTGGATCTTGCCCGTTGTCGTTTTTGGAATCTCCCGGAACAGGACGCGCTTCGGCGCCTTGTAGTGCGCCAGCCGGTCGCGGCAGAAAGCGATGATCTCGGCCTCGCTGGCCCGAGCACCGGGGCGCAGTTCGATCACCGCACACGGCACCTCGCCCCATTTCGTGTCCGGCTGCGCGACGACGGCGGCATGCAGCACCGCGGGATGGCGGTAGAGCGTTTCCTCCACTTCCAGCGAGGAGATGTTCTCGCCGCCTGAGATGATGATGTCCTTCGAACGGTCCTGGATCTTCACGTAGCCGTCGTCGTGGACCACGGCGAGGTCGCCGGTGTGGAACCAGCCGCCGGCGAAGCTCGCTGCCGTGGTGGCGGGATTTTTCAGATAGCCCTTCATGGTGATGTTGCCGCGGAACATGATCTCGCCCATGGTATGCCCGTCCGCCGGCACCGGGCGCATCGTGGCGGGGTCGAGCACCGCCATCGCCTCCTGCAACATTGCGGTGACACCCTGGCGCGACAGCCGCTCCGCCCGCGCCTCCAGCGGCAATGCGGCCCATTCCTCCTGCCAGGCGCAGACGCTGGCCGGGCCATAGGTCTCGGTCAGGCCATAGACATGGGTGAGTTCGATGCCGGCGCGCGCGCAGCCCTCGATCAGCGCCGGCGGCGGGGCGGAGGCGGCGATCTGCCCCTCGATCCGGTGCGCCACCGCTTCGCGCAGCGCCGCCGGCGCATCCACCAGCATGCCGAACACGATCGGCGCACCGCACAGATGCGTCACGCGCTCCCGCGCGATCGCTTCCCACATCGCCGCCGCTTCCACGCGACGCAGGCAGACATTGACGCCGGCGACGGCGGCGATCGACCACGGGAAGCACCAGCCGTTGCAATGGAACAGCGGCAGCGTCCACAGATACACCGGATGCCGCCCCATCCCGCCCCAGCCCAGGATGTTGCTGACCGCATTCAGGTAGGCGCCGCGATGGTGGTACACGACGCCCTTCGGATCGCCGGTGGTGCCGGAGGTATAGTTGAGCGCGATCGCCTGCCACTCGTCCTCGGGCGGCGTCCAGGCGAAATCCGGATCGCCCTCCGCCAGCAGCGCCTCGTAGGTGAGCGGCCCGATCGGCGCCATGCCCTCGGTCGCCGCGTCCTCGATATCGACCACCGCAGGCGGAGTTGCCATGCCGCCGAGGGCGGCGCGGATCGCCGGCGCGCATTCCCGGTCCACCAGCAGCAGCTTCGCCCCGCCATGTTCCAGCATGAAGCGCAGCGCCGGCGCATCCAGGCGGGTATTGAGTGCGTTCAGCACCGCCCCGGCCATCGGCACGGCGAAATGCGCCTCCAGCAGCGCCGGCACGTTGGGGGCGATGACGGCGACGACATCGCCGCGGCCGATGCCGCGCCGCGCCAGCGCCCCGGCGAAGCGGCGGCAGCGCTCATAGGTCTCCACCCAGGTTCGGCGGACGGCGCCGTGCACCACCGCGACCCGCCCGGGATAGACTGCCGCGCTGCGGGCGAGGAAGGACAGCGGCGTGAGCGGGACGTAGTTCGCCGCGTTGCGCTCCAGCCCGATCTGCCAGACCGAAGGATCCTCCGCCATCGTCCGCTCCCCGCCCGCTTGTGGGCGGAGTTTAGTCGCTGCGATGCGCCGCGGCCAGATCGGCGTGCCGATCAGCCGGCCGCCGCGGCGACATCGGCCTCGGCAACGCAGTGCAGCAGCTCGGCCTGGGTGAAGGGTTTGGCCAGCACCTCGAAAGCCTCCCCCCGGCCGTTGGCCGACAGTGCGTCGGCACCATAGCCGGAGGCCAGCACGATGCGCAGGCCGGGGCGATGGCGCCGCGCCGCTGCCGCGATGTCCAGCCCGCTCATGCCGCCCGGCAGCGCCACATCGCACAGCAGCAGGTCGAGCGCCTCCCCGTTGGTCAGGATCGCCAGTGCCCCCTCGCCGTCCGCTGCCGTGGACACGCGATGGCCGGCTTCACCGAGTGCCGCCTGCACCGCCTCACGCACCTCCCTGTCGTCCTCGACCAGGAGAATGCCGAGCGGTCGCCGGACGCCCCCGACATGCGGCACTGCCGCCACCGGCGGCTCCGCCGCCGCCGGCGTCGCGACGCGCGGCAGAAAGAGGGAAAACGTCGTGCCGGCGCCGGGCGTGCTCGCCACCGTCACCGCGCCGCCGGACTGGCGCGCGAACCCATGCACCATCGCCAGTCCCAGGCCGGTGCCCCGGCCGGCCTCCTTGGTGGTGAAGAACGGCTCGAACACGCGCGCGAGATGTTCGGGCGCGATGCCGGCACCGGTATCGGCGACATCGACGCGGACATAGGCGCCCGGCGCCAGTTCCAGCGCCGCCGCCCGATCCGCCGCGAGTATGGCATTGCAGCTCGTGACGGCAACCGACCCGCCCCCCGGCATCGCATCGCGTGCATTGAGCACGAGGTTCAGCAGCGCCGCCTCGAACTGCGCGACATCGATCCGGCATGGCCAGAGATCGGGCGCGGCATGCAGATGCAGCGTGATCGTCTCCCCGACGGCGCGCTGCAGCAGTTCATTCATGTCGGCGATCAGCCGGCTGACCTCGACCTGCTCGGCGCGCCGGTGCTGGCGGCGCGAGAAGGCGAGCAACTGCTGCGTCAGCCGCGTCCCGCGTGCCGTCGCGCGCTGGGCGTTGGCGACGAGACGGCGCAGGCGCGCATCGTCGCGCGTTTCGGCGAGGCGCTCGATCAGATCGAGATTGCCGGTCAGCGCCTGCAACAAATTGTTGAAATCGTGCGCCACGCCACCCGTGAGCTGGCCCACCGCCTCCATCTTCTGCGACTGCGCGAGCTGCGCCTGCAGCATCTGCCGCTCGGTGATGTCGCGCGCCTCGGCGATCAGCATGGCGATGCCGCCGGCCCCGTCCGGCACCGGCTTGAGCGAGACATCGAAGGTCGCCAGATCGCCGGCGGCGTTCTGCGCTTCCACTTCGGCACGCACCAGTGCGCCCCCGGCGGCGGCGGCGACACGCGCGCGGATTGCCGCCGCTGCTTGCGGGCAGCGGGACCAGGTGCCGATCTCCCAGAATTTGCGGCCGACCACGTCGGCTTCGGCACCGCCGAGGAAATCGAGCGCCGCCCGGTTCACCTGCAACACCGTCCCGTCGCTGCCGAGCACGCCGATGGCCTGGAAGGCCGCATCGAAGATGGCGCGGAAGCGCCGGTCGCTCTCGCGCCGTTGCGCGGTCTGCGCCGCCACTTCGCCCTCCAGCGCGGCGGCGCGGTCATGCGCCGCGGTCACGTCATGGACCACGCCGACAATACGCAGCGGCTTTCCGGTGCCGCGCACCCGCTCCACCACCCCGCCGCGCTCGGTCAGCCGGAACCAGCCGCCGCCGTCCGGCGCACGCACCCGGTAGGTGACGGCGAGTGCCGTCTCCCGCCCCTCGATCAGCGCCCGCAGGGCAGCGCGGCGGTGCGCACCGTCCTCGGGATGGATGCCGGCGAGCCAGGCGCGGACGCGCGCATCCGCCCGCGGCAGCCATGTCTCTGCGGGCAGCAGGCCGCGCGTGATCACCGCCGCCCGGTGATCGAGCCAGACGCGGTCACGGTCGAGGTCGATTTCAAAGACGGTGACATCGGCGGCGGCGAGCGCAAGCCGCAGCCGCGTCTCCGTGGCGGCGAGCGCGGCACGGGCGCTGTCCGCCTCGTTCAGCGCCCTGCGCAGCGCCGCTTCCTCCCCGCCGTCGGCAGCAGCGAAGTCACGCCGCGCCGCGCCGGCCGGCGCCGGCAGCTTCCGCAGGTGGCGCCGCATCAGCACCTCCGTCCCCAGCAGCATCGCCGCCATCGCGACAGCCAGGCCGACGGCCAGCAGCGGCGCCGCGACCCCCTTGACCAACAAAAACAGCAGAAGCGGCAGAAGCGATGCCGCGACGCGGATCAGGAAACGGCACACCAGATTCGACATGAATATGACATCCGCCTGCCTTTCGTGTCGCCCGAAAACGCTCGCGTGGCCGTGAAGTAGCGCCCGCCTCGCTCACAGCTACGAGAGCATGTCGCTTTGCATCCAGTTTTCAATCACGCGATCAATGCACATAATCGGGTGAGCGCACAACCATTTCCATTTGGCACGCTTAGAGGCCGAACCGTGCGCGAATATCGGATGGTGTGGTTCCCGCACTGCGCAGGCTGCGCAGCGTCACCGCGTCGTTTCGCTTGGCGAGGCGATTTCCTAAATTGTCTGCTATCAAGGGATAATGGTGGTAGTTTGGCGCGGGCAGATCAAGCAGGGCCTGAAGCAGCCGGTGGAGATGCGTTGCCGGTTTCAGGTCGCTGCCGCGGGTGACAAGCGTGACACCCTGACGCGCATCGTCATGGATCACGCAGACGTGATAGCTTGCCGGCATATCCTTGCGCCCCAGCACCACATCGCCGAACGGACGCGGGTCGCACGACACCGGCGCCTCCCCCTCCTCGCTGACCATCAGGCCGGCAGGCGCGACGGCGAGGGCGCGGGCCATGTCCAGACGCAGCGCATAGGGCACGCCGGACGCGCAGCGTGCCGCCCGCGCCCCGGCCGACACGGTGCGGCAGGTGCCGGGGTAGCGCGGTCCGTCCGGCCCCTGCGGCGCCCCTGCCGCCGCCGCGACCTCGCGCGCGATCTCGGCGCGGGTGCAGAAGCACGGATAGAGCAGGGCGCGGGACGCCAGCCGGTCGAGAACGGCGCGATACTCCTGGCGATGGGCCGACTGGACGCGCACCGGACCGTCCCAGTCAATGCCGAGCCACGCCAGATCCTCCAGAACCGCTTCGGAGAATTCCGGGCGGCAGCGGCCGGCGTCGATGTCCTCAAGTCGCAGCAGGAAGCGGCCGCCGCTGTCGCGGGCGCGGCGCCAGGCCGTCAATGCCGCGAAGGCATGACCGAGATGCAGGTAGCCCGTCGGGCTGGGCGCGAATCGCGTCACGTGCGACATGGCACCGGATATAGCATCGCCCGGCGGGGGCGATGCGCCTCGGTGGCATTCCGATGACATGACGGTCGCCGGCCGGTGCGCGGCTTGCGGCGCCGCGCCGTGGAATGCCATAGTGGCGTCAAGCTTCGCGGTGACGATTCGTTCCGGCGTGGCGCATGCCGGGCTTCGCCTCTGCCGCGACCACGCGGATTGATGGGGGCACCGCTTGCCGGACGGCGGCAAATACCTTTCTGCGCCTGCACCGGATGCGGCGCATCCTCCGCCAGCCGTGTGGTCTTGCGGGGCGGGGCGGGCAGGACGATCCTGCGGCCGGGTTTCATCGCACCGCCGCCGGACAGGGCGAACAGACGCAAGGAGAACGGCCTTCCAGGCAATTCAGTGGCTCGTGCGGGCCGTCATGCCCGGTCCGATCGCCTCTCCCGCCACCATGGCGCCCTGGCCGGGCCGGAGGGTGGTGCCATGACCCATATCGCCGGTATGGGCAGCCTGCGGACCCTCGTGCTGAATGCCGACATGCAGCCCCTGAGCTGGGGGCCGCTTTCCGTCTGGGGCTGGCAGGACGCCTTCGTCGCGGTGTTGCAGGACCGTGTGACCGCGATCTGCAACTATGAGATGGAAGTGCGCTCCGCCAGCCGCAGCTTCCCGATCCCGTCGGTGGTGGCGCTCAAGCGCTACCACCGGCGCAAACACGTCGCGTTCACCCGCTATCACGTCTTCCTGCGCGACGGTTTCCGCTGCCAGTATTGCGGGGCGACGCTGGAAACGAAGGAACTGACGTTCGACCATGTGGTCCCACGCTCCAAGGGCGGCACCACGTCGTGGTGCAACGTTGTCACCGCCTGTCAGCGGGACAATCTGTCCAAGGGCGACAAATCACTGAAGGAGAGCGGCCTACGCCTGCGCCGCCAGCCGTTCGAGCCGACGCCGCATCAGATCGACGAGTGCGCGCGGCGGCACGCCTCCAAGGACGACCTGCACGAGACCTGGATCGACTTCCTCTACTGGGATTCGACCCTGGACGCATAGACGACCAAGCTCGCCGCGCGCTTGTCGCCGGCGGTGCCGGCCTGGGCCCCTTTCAGGCAGGCCAGCGGATCAGCGGCAGTTCCACCGGCAGATGCGCGTCGGAATGGAACGGTACCGCCCGCGCGGTGTAATCGGCGGCAGGGCGCCGCGTGACCACCTGGCCGGTATAGGCGTAGCCGCCGGCGGCGCCGGCAATCGGGGCGCCACGCGCGAGCGGGACGGATTCCGGTGGCCCATCGCCGGCGGCATCGGCGTACAGTGTTACCCGCACGTCATCGCCGCCGATCTCGCCGAGATAGACCGGAACGCGGAACGCCCATCCGTCGGCGGTCGCCGTCGCCTCCGCCGCGCCGACATGGAGGCCCTTCCACCCGCGCCGCAGCCGCCTTTCCCACTGGCGGAGTTCGCCGGCCAGCGCGGCCCGGTCGGCGAGCCGCCGGCGCAGCGCCGCCGCCGCGGGCAGATAGCACTGCTCGACATATTCGCGCACCATCCGGGTGGCGCTGAAGCGCGGCGCCAGGGCGGCGATGCTGCGCCGCATGCGGGCGAGCCAGGCAGGCGGCAGGCCGGCCGCATCGCGGTCGTAGAACGCCGGCAGCACCTCCCGCTCCAGCAGGGCATAGAGTTCGGCGGCGTCGCTGGCGTCCTGCGCCCCCTCATCGGCTTGCCGGGCCGCCCCGATCGCCCAGCCGAGATCGCGGGCGTGCGCCTCCGCCCACCAGCCGTCGAGTTCGGAGAGATTGAGGCCACCATTGACGATCACCTTCATCCCGCTGGTGCCGCACGCCTCCCACGGCCGGCGCGGCGTGTTGATCCAGAGATCGACGCCCTGCACCAGTTCCTGTGCCAGGGCGATGTCGTAATCCTCCAGGAACACGACGCGGTGCCACAACTGCGGATGCGTGGTGAACGCCACCCACTCGGCGATCATGCTCTTGCCGGCTTGATCGGCTGGATGCGCCTTGCCGGCCACCACCAGTTGCACCGGCCGCGCCGCATCCCCGAGCAGGCGTTCGAGCCGCGCACGGTCATGCAGCAGCAGGTTGGGGCGCTTGTAGCCGGTGAAGCGGCGGGCGAAGCCGAGCGTGAGGATGTTGGGATCGAGCACATTGCCGACCAGGGTGACGGCATCCGGCGCCTCGCCGCGCCCGCTCAACTGCCGCTGCAACCGTGCCCGCACCATATGCACGAGGCGCAGGCGGCAGCGTCCGCGCATCGCCCACAGCGTCGCATCGTCGAGGGCGGGTAGCACCTCGGGCAGATGCGTCGCCATGCCGCGCCAGCGGTCGGCACCGGCAGCGGCGGTGAACACCGCGTCGGCTTCGGGGGACTCCCAGGTCGGCACGTGAACGCCATTGGTGACATGGCCGACCGGAACCTCCGCCTGCGGCCAGCGCGGGAACAGGGGCTGGAAGATCCCCCGGCTGACCGCACCGTGCAGCGCGCTGACACCGACGCCGGCATAGGCGCCGCGCAGCGCCAGGAATGCCATGTTGAACGCGCCGCCGCGCGCCGCACCGGCCAGTGCCACCGCCGCCGCCGCAAGGCCGTCGGCCATCGGTTCCCTGAGGATACGACGGTACTGGTCGAGCAGGGCCACGGGAAACTGGTCGAAGCCGGCGGCAACCGGAGTATGGGTGGTGAACACGTTGCCGGCACGGCTCGCCCACAACGCCTCCTCAAACCCTATACCTTTTCGGGCCGCGAGGCTGCGGGCACGTTCCAGCACGGCGAAGGCGGCATGTCCCTCGTTCAGATGGCAGATCTCGATGTCGGGGTGCAGCGCCTCCACCAGCCGCCAGCCGCCGACACCGAGCACGATCTCCTGCAGCAGCCGCATTTCCGTGCCGCCGCCGTAGAGCTTGCCGGTGATCCCGCGATCCACCGGGCTGTTCAGCGGGTCGTTGCTGTCGAGCAGATGGAGCACGGTGCGCCCGACACTCGCCTGCCAGACCCGAAGACGGAGGACACGTCCCGGCAGATCGACGGTGACGCGCATGGGCGCACCGGCCGTATCCAGCACGCGCCGCACCGGCATCGTCGCCGGCTCGTTGTAGGGATAGGCTTCCTGCTGCCACCCCGCCGCATCGATCATCTGGCGGAAATAGCCCTCCTGATACAGGAGCCCGATGCCGACCACCGGCACGCCGAGGTCGCTCGCAGCCTTGAGGAAATCGCCGGCGAGCATGCCCAGCCCGCCGGCATAGAGCGGCAGCGCCTCGCCGAGGCCGAATTCCATGCAAAAGAACGCAATGCCGGCGACCGAACCGGGACCATGTGCCGCGGCGAACCAGGTGGGCGCGGCCAGATAGACCTGCCGTTCCGCCGCCACGTCGGCAAGATGAGCGACGAAATCGCGATCGGCGGCCAGCGCCGCCAGCCGGGTGGCGGAGATGTCCTCAAGCAGCGTCCAGGGATTGCGCGTGCGCTGCCACAGTTCGGCATCCATGCTTTGCCACAGCGCATCGGCGCGCCGGCTCCAGGTCCAGCGGAGGTCAAGTGCGAGGTCACGCAGTGCCGCGAGCGCCGGCGGCAACGCCGCGCGCCAGGAAAGTGTCGCCGCCGGCGCGGCATACGGCGCCGCTGCACCGTCCCCGTCCGTCCGCCCGCTCATGCCGCGCGCCCCCCGCCCGTGTCTTTCGCGTTGGTGACGGTCAGCCTGTCATCGCACCGGGTGCGCACTGGTCCGCCGTTTCGATCGCCCCGACCGGTGCCGTCCACCATTGGCCGAGATGCCGCGACAACGCCCTATCGTCGAGCGCGGCGAAGTCGCGATCGACCGTCCCGGTCAGCCGCGCCAGCGTCGCCGGCGCCAGCAGACCGCGGATTTCCTCGGCAACCATGATCGGCGCCACCAGCACCAGCCCATCGAATTCGTCCCCGGCGGCCTGGTTCAGCCGCTCCGCGACATCCGCCGCGAACTGGCCGAAATGTCGATGGACGATCGCGCTGCGCAGCGGCGGCGGGCAATATGGGTAAGCGCATACGCCGAGCGGCAGCTTGGTGCGAAAGGTCCCTTCCGCCGGGTCCGGCACTACGATACGGGCACGGTGGCCGTCCGTCACCAGGATCCACAGTCTGCTCCGTGCGGCCCGTTCCATCGGTCCCTCCACCTGTTGTTGTGTGCGCAGAAGCTACTGCCGGCTGCTCCGGCGGCCATTGATCGGCATCAAGCGCGCGAGTGTTGCGCCAGCAGCGCTGCCGCACCCTCGCCGCCGGCACGCGAAACCACCGGCGACCGGATCTGCTCAGATCGGTTCCGGCGCGACCATCGCCACTTCGCCGGCCTGCATCGGCCGCCAGGGGGCGGCGGAAAGCGGGACGCTTGCGAACACATCAATGTGATGCGGATCGGCGGCATCGGCCAGCGCCACGCCGGCGCGGTGCAGCGCCATATCGGCATCGGCGCACGCGCAGCCGAGATGCCATAGCCCCGGCGGCGCAATGCGGCCATCCGGCTGATGCCGCCGGTCGGCATGCGCGAACAGCAACAGGCCGTCGGAATAGAGGAAGTTCGCCGGCCCCAGTGCGCGCAGTTCCGCCGCGAACCGCGTCACCACGGCAAGCCGCGCGGCCGGCGGCGGAATTCCTGCCGCCCATAACGGCGCAAGACGCTCGAGCAGAATGCAAAACGCGGCTTCCGAGTCGGACTGCCCGACCGGGCGGCAGCAGGTCGCACCGGCGTCCCGCAGCCCGACCACCCCGACCAGCCTGCCGTTGTGCGCAAAGCTGTGCATGTGCCCGCCAAGCTCGCGCACGAACGGGTGCGTGTTGGACAATGACACCATCCCCGCCGTCGCCAGCCGGATATGCGAAATCAGCAGGCGTGCCGGTGGTTGGTGATGTTCGATGAAGCGGAGCCAGGCACTTTTCCCGGCCGGCTCGGGTTCGCGATAGCAGCGCAGATCGGCCCCGTCATAAAGTACGACACCCCAGCCGTCGATCGGCTGGCCGGGTCCGCGCGCATGCCGTGCCAGGCGGCGCAGTGAAAACCTTGCGCTGACCGGTGCCGGGCTGCACAGACCGAGGAGTTCGCACATCGCGGCCGCTTGCCCTCCGTCAGCGCGTCACGGCACGGGCCTGCAGGAATCCGGCAGAACATCCGCCGCCTTGGCCCTGCACGAACACTGCCGTATCATGTTCCTTCGTCATGCGATCCTCCCACGGGGCCGGATCGGTCAGCCCATGCCGCGCCGCGCGAGCCACGCCGCCGCCGCCATGCCGGTCAGGCCAAGCACCGCGAGCGGCAGGTACTGCCCCGACAGCGCCCCGATACCGTCGCCCCGAAGGAACGTACCCCGCAGGATCACCATGAAGTAGCGCATCGGGTTGACGTAGGTGACGTATTGCACCGCGCGCGGCATGTTCTCGATCGGCGTCGCGAAACCGGAAAGGATGATCGCCGGCACCAGGAACAGGAACGCCCCCAGCAGCCCCTGCTGCTGCGTGGCGGCGAGGGAGGAGATCATCAACCCGATGCCGATCGCCGACAGCAGGAACAGTTCCAGCCCCAGCGCCAGGGCCGCCAGGCTGCCGGTGAGCGGCACGCCGAACCAGACCACGGCCATCACCACGATCAGCACCGCCTCAGCCGAGCCGATCAGCAGTCCGGGCGCCGCCTTCGCCAGAAGGATGTCCCACGGCCGGTAAGGCGTCACCAGAAGCTGGTCGAAGGTGCCGGCCTCCCGCTCGCGCACCACCGAGAGGCCGCTGACGAGAATGGTGACGACGAAGGTCAGCAGGCCGACGATGCCGGGCACGACGAACCAGCGCGACAGCAGGTTGGGATTGTACCAGGCGCGCACGTCCAGCACCGCCGGCGTCGCGCCGCCGCCATGCGCGGCCGACCAGTCGGCATCGAAGGCGAGCACGATGTCGCTCGCGTAGCTGAGCGCGATCGCCGCGGTGTTGGAGTTGCGGCCGTCGATCACGATCTGCAGCGGCGCCGGGCGGCCGGCGAGCAGGCTGCGGGTGAAGGTGCGATCGAGATGGATCGCCAGCAGCGCATCGCGCCGGTCGATCAGCGCCGCCATGCCGGCAATGGAGGGCAGCGCGGCAACCTCGCGGAACGCCGGCGCACCGGCGAAGCGCGCCACCACCTGGCGGCCGGCGAAGCCAGGATCCTCGTTGATGACCACGAAGGGGATGTTGTTGAGGTCGAAGGTGGCGGCGTAGCTGAACACCAGGAGCTGGATCAGCGGCGGTCCGATCAGCACGAACCGGCTTGCCCGGTCACGCAGCAGGGCAAGGAATTCCTTGCGGATCAGCGCGATCAGAGCGGCCATGTCAATCGAGCCGCTTGTGCGAACGCCACAGCGTGACGCCGAGGAAGAACGCCGCCATCAGCGCCAACGCGGCCATGTCGGGCAGCACGACATCCCACACGTCGCCCGCAAGGAATAGCGCTTGCAGGCTGGAAACGAAATAGCGCGCCGGCAAAATCCGGGTGATGAGGCGCACCGGCAACGGCATCGAACGGATGTCGAAGATGAAGCCGGAAAGGATGAATGCCGGCAGGAAGGTGACGACGATCGCGATCTGACCGGCGACGAACTGATTGCGGGCGACCGAGGAGATCAGCAGGCCCATGCCGAGCGCGACGAGCAGGAACAGGGCGGAAACGGCGGTCAGAGCCAGGATGCTGCCGAGCAGCGGCACGGCGAACAGGAACACCGCCAGCGCCACCGAAAGCGCCATGCCGCCCATGCCGAGGACGAAATACGGCAGCAGCTTGCCGAGCAGGATTTCCGCCATCGTCACCGGCGCCGCCATCAGCGCCTCCATCGTGCCGCGTTCCCATTCGCGCGCAACGACCAGCGCGGTCAGCAGCGCCCCGATCAGCGTCATGATCACGGCGACCAGGCCGGGAACCAGATAATCACGGCTGCGCAGCGCCGGATTGAACCAGATGCGCGCCTGCAGCGCGACCGGGAAGGCCGGCGTCGTGCCCTGTTGCCGCTGCAACTGGGTCAGCCAGATCTGCCAGGATTGCGTCAGGTATCCCTCGACCAGCCGCGCCGTGTTGGCATCGACGCCATTCAGCGCGACGCCGATCGTCGCCGGCGGGGCGTTCAGCGACTGCCGGGCGAAGTCGCTGCGCAGCCAGACGAAGCTGCCGATCTCGCGCCGCGCCATCGCCTCGCGCGCGGCGGCGAGACCCGGCAGCGTGCGGACGTCGAAGTAGCGGGAGCGGCGCAGCGTTGCGACGAACGGGTCGGTCTGCGGGTTCGGGTGCTCGGCCACCACGCCGATCGGCACATGCTCGGCATTCAGCGACACGCCGTAGCCGAACAGCAGCAGCAGGAACAGCGGCAGCACGAATGCGATCGCGAGCGCCGAGGGATCGCGCAGGATCTGCACACCCTCCTTGCGGATCAGTCCGGTGAGCCGCGCCGCGTTCATGCCACCCGCCGCAGACCGGCCTCATGGGCGGCGATCAGGCCGATGAAAGCATCCTCCATCGTCGGGTCGGGCATCGCCGGCGTTGCCGCACGCGCGCGCACCTCCGCCGGCGTGCCGGCCGCCAGCACCCTGCCCTGCGACATCAGCACCAGCCGGTCGCAATAGGCTGCCTCGTCCATGAAATGCGTGGTGATCAGGACCGTCGTGCCGGCCGCCGCATACTGGTTGATGCGCTGCCAGAACTCCGAGCGCGCGAGCGGATCGACACCTGACGTGGGCTCATCGAGGAACAGGACGGCCGGTTCGTGCATCAGCGCACAGGCCAGCGCCAGCCGCTGCTTGTAGCCGAGTGGGATGTCGCCGGCATTGCTGCCGAGGAACGGGCCGAGTTCGAACTCCGCTTGCGCCCATGCCAGCCGTGCCCGCAGATGCTTTCCCCACAGGCCATAGGCGGCTGCGAAGAATGAGAGATTCTGCGCCACGCTGAGGTTGCCGTAGAGGGCGAATTTCTGCGCCACATAGCCGATCTGCCGCCGCGCCTCGGCCGGCGCCGTGCGCAGATCCTGCCCGGCAACGCGCAAGATGCCGGAGGAGGCGCCCAGCAGGCCACACAGCATGCGGAACGTCGTCGTCTTGCCCGCCCCGTTGGCGCCGAGCAGCCCGAACACCTCGCCGCGCGCCACATCGAAGCTCACGTCCTGCACCGCATGGAAAGTGCCGAAGAAGCGGTTGAGGCCGGCGACGTGCAGCACCGCATCCTGGCCGCCCGGCGGCGCCGGCGTCATCGCCGTCGGCGCGCGGCGGGTTCGCCGCGCCTGCAACCGGTCCACGAACACGTCGGCGAAGGCGGGCGCAGCTGCCTGCCACGCCACCCCCGGCAGCGCCGGCAGTCCGGCGCCGGCCGCGAGCAGCGCGCGCACCCCCGCCCCTTCCAGCCGCGCATCGGCGACGCCGGGCGCGGCCAGCAGTTGCTGTTGCAGGGCGCGGCGGTCGAGCGTCGCGTGCTGCACCGTGAAGCAACGGCCGGCCAGCGCCGCCGCCATCGCGCCCGGCGTTCCCTGCGCGAGCAGGGTGCCGGCGTCGAGCAGCACGACCTCATCGCAGCGCTCGGCCTCGTCGAGATAGGCGGTCGAGACCAGCACGGTCACGCCGCGGTCGCGCAGGTCGGCGACGATCGCCCACAATTCCCGCCGCGAGATCGGATCGACGCCGACCGTCGGCTCATCGAGCAGCAGCAGGTCGGGCACGCGCAGCAGGGCGCAGGCGAGGCCGAGCTTCTGCTTCATGCCGCCGGAAAGCTTGCCGGCGCGGCGCCCCCCGAACGGGCCGAGTGCGGTCAGCCGCAGCAGTTCGGCATAGCGCGCGGGCCGCGCCGCGGGCGAAAGACCCTGAATCTGTGCGTAGAGATCGAGATTCTCCTGCACCGAGAGGTCGTCGTAGAGGCCGAAGCGCTGCGGCATGTAGCCGATGCGGGCCTGGATGCGCGCGGCGTTCCGGGCGACATCCAGCCCGAGTACATCGAGCCGCCCGGTATCGGCCCGCAGCAGCCCGGCGGCGAGGCGCAGCAGCGTCGTCTTGCCGGCGGCATCGGGGCCGAGCAGCCCGGTGATGCGGCCGGCCGGGATGGCAAGCGTCAGATCGTGCAGCGCCGCCACCTGCCGGGCGCCGCGGCCGAACCGCTTGCCGACCGTGGTGAAGCGCAGGGCCGGCGGATGTCCCGGTTCAGCCACAGGGCTGGTTCCCGTGCGCGGCGGGATCGTTGTCATGGAGCGGGATTTCGACCGTCACCGGCGCCCCCAGCCGCAACCGCCCGTCCGGATTGCAGGCATAGACGTGCATCCGATAGACCAGTTCGGTGCGCACCTCCGTGGTCTCGACCGTTTTCGGCGTGAACTCCGCGGTGGTGGCGATGAAGCCGATCCAGGCGGGGAACCGCTCGCCGGGAAAGGCGTCGCTCAGCACGAAGGCGCGCATGCCCGGCCGCACCCGGCCCAGTTCACGCTCCGGCAGATAGGCGCGGGCATAGACCGGGTTGGCGAGGTCGAGCGTCAGCGCCGGCCGGTCGGGGCTGGCCATGTCGCCCACTTCCAGCACG
This sequence comes from Pseudomonadota bacterium, assembly GCA_021847995.1. Taxonomy (GTDB): domain Bacteria; phylum Pseudomonadota; class Alphaproteobacteria; order Acetobacterales; family Acetobacteraceae; genus JAFKFJ01. The sequence goes on from JAJZNE010000145.1 coordinate 50,272, forward strand.
CGGTCCTCGATCGTCCCGTCGGCCGGGGCGTAGAGCCGCGCATCGGCAAGCTGGCGGCGGGTATAGACCTCCGCCGCCTCGGCGGAACGGAGCTGCGCTTCGGCGACCTTTACGTCCTCCCAGCGCGGCCCTTCGACCGCCAGCGCCAGCGCCTGCTCGGCCGAGTCGCGGTTGGCGCTGGCCACCTTCAGCGCCTGTTCGGCATTGTCGCGGTCGAGCAGGGATTCGGCGCTGATCACAGCGAGCTTTGCGAACCGCGCATAGGTCACGCGGGCGTTCGCTTCGGTCGCGACTGCCGCCGCGACTGCCGCACGGGCCTGGGCGATCTCCTGCGGCCGGCTGCCGTTGCGCAGGCGCGCCAGCGTGTTGCGCGCCGCCTCGGCATCGGCCGCGGCCCTGTCGGCACTGGCCTGCAGGCGCGTCGCGTCGAGTTCGGCGAGCAACTGGCCCTGCTTCACCCGGTCGCCCTCCTGCACCAGGATGCGGACGATCCGGTCATTGTCGTTGAAGGCAAGCTGGGATTGGCGGATGTCGATACTGCCGAAGACCCGCACGGCGGTCACGACAGCCTGCGGCTGCGCCAGGAACCACGCCCCGCCGCCGCCGAGCAGCAGCACGACCAGCGCCGCAACGGCCGCCGTCCAGTGCCGCCGGTGCGGCGCCGGAGGGATGCGGACGCTGCCGGGGGCGACCGCCTCGCGCGCCAGGCCGGCAGCCGGGGTGGCACCTGGCGCCATCTCATGCGGCCGGCGGCCGGGCGTTGTGCGGCACGGCCAGGCGGTCGATCACGTCGCCGACCCCGTGCACCGCCCAGGCGGCATTCTCGGCAATGCGGCGCTGGCTGAAGCCCGGCACCGTGCCCGACAGCGTCACCGTCCCGTCGCGCGCCTCTACCGTGATGCCCGTCGCATCCAGCTCGGCATGACGGTGCAGGGCACGCAGCACCCGTTCGCGCAGATCGCCCGGCGCCGCCACCGCTTCGCGCAACCGAATGCGGTTGTCCACGGCGACGACGCCGGCCAGGCGATGCACGACAGCTGCCGCATCCGCGCGCTGCCAGTGCCAGTCCACCACGCCATCCAGGATCACGATGCCGTGTTCCACCCGGACCACGATATCGTTGCCCGGAATGCGCGCGTCCCAGTCGAGCACGTCGGCGGCGCGGCGGGCCAGTTCGGCGTCGCTGTGCAGATGCGCTGCCGGCCGCCGCACTTCCAGCGCCACCTCGGTCCCGCGCACGCCGGCGACGTGATGCAGCGTCCGCTCCGCCGCCGTCCGCTCCGCCAGCGATCGCACATGGCCGGCAAGATGCACGATGCCATCCTGCACGCGGACCTCGACATGTGCGGCATCGATGTGCGGCGCCCATTCCAGCTCATCGGCCACCGCCCGAGCGATCCACTGGTCGGACGGGTTGACCGGATTCATCGGATTCATGGCAGGTAATCCCTCATTGTGCCGGCGCGGCGAAGGGGGCCGCGACCTGCGGCGGAGAAGGCGCGACCGGCGGGGAAGGCGGTCCGCCGCGCAGAATGCCCTGCCATACCGCGACGATGCTGCGCGCTGTCGCCTCGGCGACGAAGCAATGGCCTTCGCGGTCCAGAACATAGAGCGTCGCCTCCGCATCGCCGGTGGCGCGCCGCAGGGCCGCATCGATCACGCCGAGCGATTCGAGCACGAGATCGAGGGTCGGCAGCCGCGCATGCCGCGCGATGTCGGCCAGGCGCAGCACGCGCAGCCCGTCCGGCGTGGCGCCGGCGGGTTCGCGTCCGAGTTCCAGAAATACCGCGACCGCCGGCAGCATGCCGGTGATCTGGGCCAGGATCGCAGCCACCTGTTCGGGCGTGCAGGCAACCAGATGCGGCGGGATCGCGAGTGGCGCCTCCATGCCGCGGAGTGCCAGCGTCTGCGCCACCTGCTGCTCCAGCCAGTGGCGGACTTCCGGCGGGGCGTTGCGGATCTGCTCCGGTGCCAGCGTGATGCCGACCATCATTCCATCCCTTCCCCTGCGTCCGTCCGGCCTCCCGGGGCGGAAGCAATCCACCGGCGCTGCCGCGCTGCCTTCATCCACGTCGCAACGGTCGGCCATCGCTGGCCTCCTGCCCCGCCTTCCCGGCGCGACCGGGCATGCGGAGGCTACACCGCCTGCGCCGGCGAGCCTTGACGCATGTCAATCGCAGTGTGCCTGCGCCCGACGCCGGCCAGGCGGCGCCCGCCGCCCCTTGACGGGCGCGCCCATCCGGGCAACGTACTGCCATGCAATCCGCCCGTCTTGCCGTCGATATCGGCGGTACCTTCACCGACCTTGCCGTGGCCCTGGAAGGCGGCGCCGCGCGCGCCACCGTCAAGGTGCTCACCACCCCCGAGGCGCCGGAGCGCGGTGTGATCGACGGCGTGCGCGCGATCCTGCGCAGTGCCGGCCTGCATCCATCCGACATCGCGCTGATCGTCCACGGCACCACGCTCGCCACCAACGCGATCATCGAGCGCAAGGGCGCACGCACCGCCCTGATCACCACCGAAGGCTTCCGCGACGTACTGGCCCTGCGCAACGAGAGCCGCTACGACCAGTACGATCTCAATCTCCGCCTGCCCGAACCCCTGGTGCCACGCCATCTGCGGCTCACGGTGCCGGAGCGGCTCGATAACGAAGGGCGCGTGCTGCGCCCGCTCGACGACGCTGCGGTGCGCGCGCTCGTCCCCGTGCTGAGGCGCGAGCAGGTGACCAGCATCGCCATCGGCTTCCTGCACGGCTTTGTCAATCCGGTTCATGAGCGCCGCGCCCGCGACATTCTCGCCGCCGAACTGCCCGCCGTCCCGATCACGCTCGCCGCCGAAGTGTCGCCCGAGATGCGCGAGTGGGAACGCTTCTCCACCGCTGCCGCCAATGCCTATGTGCAGCCATTGATGGCACGCTACCTGACCCGGCTTGCCCACGATCTGGCCACGGAGGGCCTTGCGGCGCCGCTGTTCCTGATGCTCTCCGGCGGTGGCCTGACGACGGTGGAGACGGCGTGCCGCTTCCCGATCCGCCTGGTGGAGAGCGGGCCGGCCGGGGGCGCCATCTTCGCTGCCGGCATCGCGCAGCAATGCGACCTCGATCGTGTGCTGTCGTTCGACATGGGCGGCACCACCGCAAAGATCTGCCTGATCGACGATCATCGTCCGCAGACGGCGCGCAGCTTCGAGGTGGCACGCATCGGCCGCTTCCGGAAAGGATCGGGCCTGCCGCTGCGAATCCCGGTGATCGAGATGGTGGAGATCGGCGCCGGCGGCGGCAGCATCGCGCATGTCGATGCGCTGTCGCGCATCGCCGTCGGACCGGAGAGCGCCAGCGCCGATCCCGGCCCCGCCTGCTATGGCCGCGGCGGCACGCACCCGACGGTGACGGACGCCAACCTTCTGCTCGGCCGCTATGATCCGCGGCATTTCGCGGGTGGTCGTCTTGCCCTCGACGCGCCGGCCGCACAGGTCGCGCTCGCAGCCGATATCGGCAGCCGGCTCGGCCTGACGCCGGAGATGGCGGCGCTCGGCGTGGTTGAGATGGTCGATGAGACGATGGCCAACGCGGCGCGCGTCCATGCGATCGAATCCGGCAAATCCTATGACGGCCGCACCCTCATCGCCTTCGGCGGCGGCGGGCCGGTGCATGCTTACCGGGTCGCCGAGAAGCTCGGCATCGCGCGCGTGCTGATCCCCGCCGGCGCCGGCGTCGGCAGCGCCATCGGGTTCCTGCGGGCGCCCGTCGGCTACGAGGTCGTGCGCAGCCTCTATCAGCGGTTTTCCAGCCTCGACATTGCCGCCGTGAACGCCCTGCTCGACGACATGGCGGCGGAGGCGGAAGGCGTCGTGCGCAAGGGCAGTTTTGGCGGCAGCTTCAGCGCACCGCTGCGTCACGCCCGCCTCGCCTACATGCGCTATGTCGGCCAGGGGCATGAGATTGCCGTGACGCTGCCGCCGCACCGGCTGACGCAGGACGACGTCGCGGCGATCCGCGCCGCTTACGATGCCGAATATACACGCTTCTACGACCGGCCGGTGCCCGGCTCCGACGTGGAAATCCTCAGCTACGCGGTGACCGCGGCAACCGTCGCGCCCGATCCGCCGTCCCCGCCACCGGCGCCGGCGGCGCATCCGGCATCGGCCGCCGGCAGCCAGACGGTGCGCGACACCGCCGACGGCGAGGCCGCCGCCTGGGCGGTGTTCCGGCGCGACGCCCTGACGCCCGGCGCGACGCTGCACGGCCCCGCCATCATCGCCGAGGACGAGACGTCGACGCTGGTTGGCCCATCCTGGTCGGCACGCATCGACGCACATGGCTACATCGCATTGCAGCGGGACGAAACCTGATGTCGGCACTGGCGGAAATCCAGCTCCAGGTGATGTGGAACCGGCTGATCGCAGTGGTGGAGGAGCAGGCGCAGACGATGATCCGCACCGCCTTCTCCACCACGGTGCGGGAGGCCGGCGACCTGTCTGCCGGCATCTTCGATCTCGACGGCCGCATGCTGGCGCAGGCCGTCACCGGCACGCCCGGCCACGTCAATTCCATGATGGAGAGCGTCGGCCATTTCCTGGCAAAGTTCCCGGCCGCGACGATGCAGCCCGGCGACCACTACATCACCAACGACCCCTGGCTCGGCACCGGCCACCTGCACGACCTGACGGTGGTGACGCCGGCGTTCCATCGCGGGCGCATGGTCGGGCTGTTCGCCAACACCGCCCATGTCATCGATGTCGGCGGCCTCGGCTTCGGCCCCGAGGGGCGCAGCGTGTTCGAGGAAGGGATGTACATCCCGATCGTCAAATGCTTCGATCGCGGCACGGCGAACGCCACCTTCTTCGACATCATCCGCGCCGGTTCCCGCCTGCCGGTCGAACTGGAAGGCGACATCTATTCCCTGTGCGCCTGCAACGAGGAAGGCGTGCGCCGGCTGGCCGCGATGCTCGACGAATTCGCGCTCGACGGGCTCGGCACACTCGCCGACTTCATCTTCACCCGCTCGCTGCGCGCGACGGAGGCGGAGATCGCGCGGCTGCCGCGCGGCACCTGGCACGCGGAACTGCATTCCGACGGCTACGAACGCCCGGTCGTGCTGCGCGCG
>JAJZNE010000179.1 GCA_021847995.1 Pseudomonadota bacterium
CCGCCCGATCTGCCGGATGCTCGGGGTCACGCCGCCGCCCGGCCTCTTTCCCGCCCGCCGCCCGCCCCGCCGGCAGCCGAGGCCGCCCGCGCCGCCGAAGCCGGTGGCGGAGGCAGCGAAAGAAAAGCCGGCGGAGCCGAGCCGAAAGCCGGAGGGACCGTTTCCCGCCTTCGTGCCGCGCAAACGAAAACGCCGCCGTCGCCCCTTCCGCCTGTTCCCCCTCCCCGCGCCAACCGGCCCACCCTGGCCGGACTGAGGCCGCCCGGCGGGCGGGAATGCCGATAATATCCTGATATCGCAATCAAACTCGGCGGCCGGCGCCTATGCCTGGCTGTCGGCCGCCTGCGCGACCGCCGGCATGCGTGCCAGCCGCCCGGCCATCGCCGGCACCCGTCGGATGGTGGCGATCACGTGCTCGGCGGTGATCAGGCGGGTGCATTCGAATTGCCGCGGGGTGCCGGCGTGGCGTGGGCACCACAGGAAGTCCTTGTGGTCGAAGCGCAGCCGCATGTCGTTCCAGCAGCCGTTGCAGGCATGGTAGTTCATCACCCGATAGGGCGTTGCAAACTCGTTGGTCGGGTGGGTGAAGCCGGCGATCATCACCACCGGAATCCCCGCCGCCCAGGCGAGCCAGGACAGGCCGCTGGAAAGACCGACGAAGAACTCGGCATGGCGCAGCCAGCGCACCCGCTCCGCCAGCGGCCGGTCGCCGGTCTCGTCCTCGGCGCCATGCGGAATGTGGTTCCATACCAGCCCATGGCCATGCACCGGCTTCTGGTCGATGCACACCACGCGGTAGCCCGCCGCCTTCAGCGCGCGCACCACGTCGCGCCAGCCTTGCGGGTTGTTCCAGTATTTGCACTGCGTCGTGCTCTGCGTCGCGATTGCCACATAGGGCTCCGCGATCGGCCGCCCTTCGTCGGGAACCCCGAGCAGTGGCGGCGTCTCCGTCGGATCGACGCCGAGGATGTAGCCGGCGGTGCGATGCAGCCCGACGAGGCGGAAATCGCATGGCTGCCACACGTTGCCTTCATCGCCGAAGAACAGCCCGACATAGTAGGTGGCGTAGTACTCCTCCGGCTGCACCGCCTCATGGGCCAGGAATTCGATCTCGGGATAGGCGTCGCGGAACAGCGGGATCAGCTTCTCGGCCATGCCGCAGGTCAGGCGGCATTTGTGCTGCGCCGCGAATTTCGCCGCATAGGGGAACCAGCCCAGCGTGTCGCCCAGAGTACCGACCGGCATGAACACCAGCACCCGCCGCCCCGCCGCATCATAGTCGTGGCGCAGCACGGTTTCCTCGTTCTGCCAGACCTCGATCCGGAACCGCACGAAAAACCGCTTGCTGCTGTTAACGAAGCCGGATTTCAGCGTGGTGTCGAACAGGATATTGCCGGTATCGAGGTCGCGCAGCCGCACCTTCCACGGCGCCGCCCCCTCCGGCAGGGTGACGCGCGCGCCCTCGTTGAAATCGAAGCGGATGCCGCGCGGGCCGTGCTGTGTCGGCGCTGCGGCAGGGGCGGGATAGGCCCGCTTTTCCGGATTGCCGGCCGACGGCAGCGTCGCCGCCGCCACCGTGCCGGGCGCGGCATCGCTTGCCGCCGGCGCGCCGGCGCTGGCCGCGTCATTGGCCGTGTCGGGGGGGGCGGAGTCCATGCCCTCTCGTTTCGCAGCACGACGCTGTCCGGTCAAGCTTGCAACGGGCTTGACTCGCCCTACCCGTCGGGCGCGCAGTCGAGGGCGGGATGCAAGGGGGGAAGATGCCATGCCCGACGATGCCATGCCGGCGGCGCGCCAGCGTCATCATCTGCCGTTCCGCACCGATGCCGGTGTCGCGCACCGTGCCCGCATCGGCCTGGTGGCGCTGGCGACCGACCAGACCATCGAATACGAATTCCGCGCCCTGCTCGGCCTGCCGGGCGTCGGCCTCTACGAAAGCCGCATCCAAAACGACCGCAGCATCACCCCGCAGACGCTGCGCGCGATGGAACAGGGCATCGCGGCCGGCGCGGCACTCATACTGCCGGGCGAGCGGCTCGACGTGATCGCCTTCGGCTGCACCTCGGCCACCATCGTCCTCGGCGAGGATGCCGTCTTCGCGCGGCTCCGCGCCTCCCGGCCGGACGTGCCCTGCACCACCCCGCCGACGGCCGCCCTCGCCGCCATGGCGGCACTCGGTGCGCGCCGCATCGCGGTGCTGACACCCTACCGCGACGACGTGAACCGCGAAGTCGCTGCCTTCCTCGCGCAGCGCGGGCTGGAGATCGCGGTGTTCGGCTCCTTTTCCGAAGACGACGACGGGGTGGTGGCCCGCATCGACGCGGCCTCGATCGGCAGCGCCGTGCTGGAACTCGGCGCCGTGACGGGGGTGGAGGCGGTGTTCGTCTCCTGCACCAGCCTGCGGCTGGCGGAGCAGGCGGCGGCGCTGGAAGCCTCGCTCGGCAAGCCGGTCACGTCGAGCAATCACGCCATGGCCTGGCACGCCCTGCGGCTTGCCGGCGTCGCCGACCGGCGGCCGGAATTCGGCCGCCTGTTCACCTGCGCTCTCGCCTGACCCGGCGGCGCCTGTCAGGCCGGATCCCAGGAAAACGCATCGCCGCTGCGGTCGAGCGGCATCAGGCTCGGCCGGAATGCCGGCAGGGCATGGGCCGCGATCGCCGCCGGCGTCCAGCCGTCGCTGCGATGGATGCTGCGGATCATGCGGCTCTGGCTGAACAGATAAAGCTCGTTCATGCGCGCGCCGAACACCTGCCCGGTGATATCGTGCGCCGCATCGGCGGCGAGGCAGACGGCCAGCGGCGCGTTCTTGTCCGGTGTCATCTGCTGCAACTTCGCCAGCCGCGCCTGCTGTTCCGGCGTGTCGGCGGGAATGGAGGAGGTCATGCGGCTCCAGGCAAAGGGCGCGATGCAGTTGGACCGCACGCCGAAGCGCTGCATGTCGAGCGCGATCGACTTGGAAAGCCCGACGATGCCAAGCTTGGCCGCGGCATAGTTGGCCTGTCCGAAATTGCCGACGAGGCCCGAGGTGCTGGTCATATGGACATAGGCGCCGCTGCCCTGCCGCCGGAAATGCCCGGCGGCAGCGCGGCTGACGAAGAAGCTGCCGTTGAGGTGGACACCGATTACCGCCAGCCAGTCCTCCGCAGACATCTTGTGGAAGATCACGTCGCGCAGGATGCCGGCGTTGTTGACCACGATATCGATGCGCCCGAAACTGTCGAGCGCGCATTGCACGATGCGCTGCGCCGACTCCCATTCCGCCACGCTGTCGGTGCTGATGGCGGCGCGCCCGCCGCGCTGGACGATGATCGCGCGCGTCTGCTCGGCCGGCGTCGCCGACCCGCCCTCGCCCGACAACGAGGCGCCGACATCGTTGATGACGACCGCGGCCCCCTCCAGCGCCATCGCCAGCGCGATCTCCCGCCCGATGCCGCCACCGGCACCGGTGACGACCGCGACCTTGCCGGCAAGCATGCTGCCTTCGCTCATCGAGTTTTCCCTCCGTTCAGCCGCGCCTCAATAGCTGCGCGGCAGGCCCAGCACGTGTTCGGCGATGTAGGACAGGATCATGTTGGTGCTGATCGGTGCCACCTGATAAAGCCGCGTCTCGCGGTATTTCCGCTCCACGTCGTATTCCTCGGCGAAGCCGAAGCCGCCGTGGGTTTGCAGGCACGCCTCGGCTGCCGCCCAGGACGCATCGGCGGCGAGCAGCTTCGCCATATTGGCCGGCTCGCCGCACGGTGCGCCGGCATCGAACAGCGCGCAGCCCTCGCGCACCAGCAACTCGGCGGCGCGCGTTTGCGCATAGGCCCGCGCGATCGGAAATTGCACGCCCTGGTTCTGCCCGATCGGGCGGCCGAACAGCACGCGCTGGTTGGCATAGGCGACCGATCTGGCGGTGAACCAGCGCGCATCGCCGATGCACTCGGCCGCGATCAGCAGCCGCTCGGCGTTCATGCCGTCGAGGATGTAGCGGAAGCCGCGCCCTTCCTCGCCGACCAGATTCCCGGCCGGCACCTCCAGATTGTCGAAGAACACCTCGCAGGAATTGTGGTTCATCATGGTGCGGATCGGCCGGACGGTCAGGCCGTGGCCGAGGGCGGTGCGCATATCGACGATGAAGGTGGAAAGCCCCTCGGTCCGCTTCGCCGTCTGCTCGCGCGGCGTGGTGCGCGCCAGCAGCAGCATCAGATCGGAATGCTCGGCGCGGCTGGTCCAGATCTTCTGTCCGTTGACGATGTAGCGGTCGCCGTCGCGGCGCGCGAAGGTGCGCAGCGAAGTGGTGTCGGTGCCGCTGGTCGGTTCGGTGACGCCGAATGCCTGCAGGCGCAGCGTCCCGCGCGCGATCGCCGGCAGATACGCCCGCTTCTGCGCCGCCGAGCCGTGGCGCAGGATGGTTCCCATGATGTACATCTGCGCATGGCAGGCGGCGCCGTTGCAGCCCTCGGCGTGGATGGTCTCCAGGATCGCCGCGGCGGCGGACAGGCCGAGACCGGCGCCGCCGTATTCCTCCGGGATCAGCACGGAGAGATAGCCGGCCTGCGTCAGCGCCTGGACGAATGCGGTCGGATAGCCGCGCGCGCGGTCCAGTTCGCGCCAGTATTCGCCAGGAAAGCGCGCGCACAGCTTGCGCACTTCCTCGCGGATTTCGGAATGCGCGGCCGCGGTCATGGCGCCGGCCGGAAGCACGGAACCGGCACGCCGCCGTCGCTCGGCACGAACACGAGACGCACGCTCTGGCCGATGCGCAGCGCATCGAAGTCGCACTGCACGAGGTTGGTCATCATCGTCGGCCCTTCATCGAGCGTGACATAGGCGATGGCATATTGCGGCTCGGTTCGGCGCATGACGGAGAAGCTGTAGATCACGCCGCGGCCCGATGCCTCCTCCCACGCGGTGGCACCGAAGCAGAACGGGCAGACGGCGCGCGGATACCAGTGAGCCCGGCCGCACGCGGTGCAGCGCCGGAGCAGGAATTTGTTGTCGGCTGCGGCGGCGAAGAACGCCGCGCTCTCCGGTGTCTGCGGCGGGGTGGGCAGGATCCGTTCGGTCATCGCAGTCACTCCCGCTCAAGGATCAGGGTCGCTGCGCCGTGCCGGCTGCCGAGCAGTCCGCCGGTGCCGTGGGCGAGGGCGAGCGTGCAGTCCGGCACCTGCACGGCCGGATGCGCCTCGCCGCGCAACTGCCGCACCGCCTCGATCACCTTGGTCATGCCGCCGCGGTTGGCGGGATGGTTGTTGCACAGGCCGCCGCCGTCGGTGTTGAACGGCAGGCGGCCGACACCGGAAATCAGGTTGCCGTCGGCGACGAAGCGTCCGCCCTCGCCCTTGGCGCAGAAGCCGAGATCCTCGATCTGGATCAGCACGGTGATGGTGAAACTGTCGTAGATCGAGGCATACCTGATGTCCGCCGGCGCAACCCCGGCCTCGGCGAAGGCAGCGGCACCGGACCAGCGCCCGGCGGAATATGTCAGGTCGATGTCGCCACCGTTCTGGCCCTTCATCGCTTCGCCGGTTCCGCGCACGCGGATCGGCGGGCGGGCCAGCGATTTCGCGATCTCCGGCCGCGCCACCACCAGCGCACCGCCGCCGTCGCTGACCACGCAGCAATCGAGCCGGTGCAGCGGATCGGCGATCATCGGCGAGGCAAGGACGTCGGCGACAGTCACCACCTCACGCAGCATCGCATGCGGGTTGTGCTGCGCATGCTGGCTGGCCGCGACCTTGATCCAGGCAAGCTGCTCCGGCGTGGTGCCGTACTGGTGCATGTGGCGCATCGCGCACATGGCGTAGACATTGGTGGTCACCGGCCCGAATGGCGCTTCCCATGCCGCATCGGGCGCGGCCCCGGCAACCGGGCGCGGCGCGGTGCCGCTGTGCCCGTCGCTGCGCGGCCGGCCGGCGAGGGTAATGAGCGCGACATTGCACCGCCCCGCCGCGATCGCCGCCGCCGCGTGCGCGACATGGGCGATGTAGGAGCAGCCGCCGAGATCGGTACTGTCGAGATGGCGCAGCCGCAGATTCATGTAGTCGGCCATCGCCAGCGGACCGAGACCGGGGGCGTCGCCGGCGCAGAAATATCCGTCGATGTCGGCTTTGCCGAGACCGGCATCGGCAAGCGCGCCGAGTGCCGATTCGGCGTGCAGTTGCGCCACCGACCTGTCCGCCGCCTTGCGCGTCGGATGCTCGTAGGCGCCGACGATATAGGCCGTGCCGTTCAGCGTCATGCGCGATCGCGCTCCTTCCCCTGGCTTCGGATGCTAGCGTGGCCCCTCGCCTGCGTCGATGCCGCGCGGCCCGCTCGCGCGCCCCCCTTCCGTCCGGCTTCACCCGCTGCGGGAAGGATCGATCCAGCCGATATGGCCATCGCTTCGCCGATAGACGACATTGAGTTCGCCGCTTGCGCTGTTGCGGAACATCAGCACCTGCTGGTCGGCGAGATCCATGTGCATCACGGCATCACCGACCGAGAGCAGAGCGATCTCCGCCGGTGCCTCGGCAATCACCGTGGCATAGGTGACGGAGCGGCCGTCCGCTGCTTCGGTCCCGGCGGTCTCGTCCTCCTGGCGCAGGACGTACTGGCGTGCTGCTTCCGGCCGGGCGCGCTGGGCACTGTCGCGGGCGTGCTCGTTGACGCGGCGGCGATAGCGGCGCAGGCGCTTGGCGATGTGCTCGGCGGCATCGTCGAAGGCACCGTGCGCGTCCGCTGCCTCCCCCTCGGCCCGCAGCAGCAGGCCGCGGCCGGCGTGCATATTGATGTCGCAGGTGAAAAAGCTGCGGGCGCGGCTGAAGGTGACCTGCGCCTCCAGTGCATGGTCAAAATATTTGCCGGCAATCGCGTCAAGCTGCTGCTGCACGCGCGTACGAAGCGCGTCCGACAGATCCACCTGCTTGCCTGACACCGTGATCTGCATGCGCCGTTCCTCACCCTCCGGTTCGGGACCGCCGGCCGGCCCGGTCAGGCCGGCTCGGCCTTCTCCCGCCTGCGCTGCACCGACGAGGGGATGTGCAGCGCGTCGCGGTATTTGGCCACGGTCCGGCGTGCGATGTCCACGCCCTCCCGGCGGAGCTGGGCAACGATATCGTCGTCCGACAGCACCGCGGCGGCGGTCTCGGCCGCAACCATGGCGCGGATGCGATGGCGGACCGCTTCCGCGCTGTGGCTGCCGCCCGCCGTGCCGGCGATCGCCGTGGTGAAAAAATATTTCAGCTCGAACATGCCTCGCGGTGTTGCCATGAACTTGTTGGAGGTGACCCGGCTGACCGTGCTCTCGTGCATCTCCACCGCATCGGCGATGTCGCGCAGGATCAGCGGGCGCAGATGGGCGACACCATGGCGGAAGAAGCCGTCCTGCTGGCGCACGATCTCGCCCGCCACTTTCAGGATGGTGTGGGCACGCTGTTGCAGGGATTTCACCAGCCAGTTGGCGGTTTGCAGGCGTTCGGCCAGGAACGCCCGTTCCTCGCGGCCGGTGCGCGGGACGATGCGGGCGGTGAGCTGGTGGTTGACCAGCAGGCGCGGCAGCGTCTGCTGGTTCAACTCCAGCAACCATTCCCCGTTCGGCGCCGCCCGCATCAGGATATCGGGGATCACCGGTGCCGCCGGCACGGCGTCGAAATCCGCCCCCGGCTTGGGATCGAGCCGGCGCAGTTCGGCCACCATGTCGCTCAGATCCTCGGCATCGACGCCGCACACCGCCATCAGGCGTCGGCGGTCGTGCCGGGCCAGCAGATCGAGATTGTCGAGCAAAGCTGCCATGGCAGGATCAAGCCGATTCTGCTCCGCGAGTTGCACGGCGAGGCATTCCTTCAGGTCGCGGGCGAACATGCCGGTCGGCTCGAAGCGGAGCATCGCCTGCCGGATCCGTTCCACCCGCGCCGCCTCCACGCCGAGCGCGGCGGCGATCGCTGCGCTCTCGGCCGCCAGCCGGCCGGAGGGTTCCAGCAGGGCGATCAGGTGGGCGCCGATGGCGCGGTCGGTGCGGTCGGAGAAGGCAAGCCGGAGCTGGTCCTGCAGATGTTCGCGCCGGCTGCGCCGGGCGGCGGCAAGCTCCTCCACCCCGCGCTCGTCGTCACCGAAATCGGCCCCGCCGCCGCGGCCGAACGGGATGCCGTCGCCCGGCCCGCCGGGATCGAAACCATTGACCTCGGCGGCATCGAGCGGGCTCGCCGCCTCCGGCGCCAGGGTCGCGGTTCGCAGCAGCGAAGCGAGGTCGGCCTCCACGTCCGGCGGCAGGGCGACCTGGTCGGGTGCCGGGCGTTCGGCGGGCACATCGGGCCGCTCATCGCGTTCCAGCAGCGGATTGCGCTCCAGCTCCTCCTCGACGAAGGCGCTCACCTCCAGGTTGGAGAATTGCAGCAGCTTGATCGCCTGACGCAGTTGCGGCGTCATGACGAGCGACTGAGTGTGGCGGAGGTCGAGACGCGGGCCGATCGCCATGCGGGAACCTGAACGGGACACAGCGGGCGGCCGGCGCCGCCCCGCTGCAATGCAGCAAGGCGTGACCCGCTTGGCAAGCAAGAATCGTGCTTGCCGCGCGACGGCGGGGGGACGGGCTACAGGCTGAACCGTTCGCCGAGATAGACCCGGCGCACCCCTTCGTGTGCCACCACTTCCTGCGGCCGTCCCTCCATCAGCACCTGGCCGTCATGCATGATGTAGGCGCGGTCGATGATCTCCAGCGTTTCGCGGACATTGTGATCGGTGATCAGGACGCCGATGCCGCGGTCCTTGAGGTGGGAGACGAGGTCGCGAATTTCGCCCACCGCGATCGGGTCGATGCCGGCCAGCGGCTCGTCGAGCAGGATATAGCTCGGCTGCGTCGCCAGCGCCCGCGCAATCTCCAGCCGCCGCCGCTCGCCACCCGAGAGTGCGAGGGAAGGGGTGCGGCGCAGATGGCCGATGCCGAACTCGGCCAGCAGCTCCTCCGCCATCTGTTCGCGCCGGTCGCCGTCCGGCTCGACCACTTCGAGCGCCGCCATGACGTTCTGCTGGACATTGAGGCCGCGGAAGATGCTCGCCTCCTGCGGCAGATAGCCGATGCCGAGGCGGGCGCGACGATACATCGGCAGGCCGGTGATGTCGGTTCCATCGAGGCGGATCGCGCCGGTGTCCGGCCGCACCAGGCCCACGATCATGTAGAAGGTGGTGGTCTTGCCGGCGCCATTGGGGCCGAGCAGGCCCACCGCCTCGCCCCGGCGGACGGAGATCGAGACGTTCCGCACCACCGGGCGCTTCTTGTACACCTTGCCGACCCCATTCGCCGACAGGCCGACGCCGGGCGGCGGCGGTGTCGCGGCGACCCGGGCGCCGCCTTCCAGTACTCGCAGACCGGTCATGGCGCGGCCTTCCCGGCCGGCGCCGTGCCGGCCGGCGCCGCCGGCTTTGCCGGGGCGGCGGCGCCGGCGGCCGGCGGCTGCGTGTTGGCAGGCATCAGCAGCCCTTCCACCCGCTGCGTCGGGTCGCTGATCAGATGCGCAATGCCGGTCTTCATGTTCACGTCGGCAGCCGGGCCGTTCATCTGGTCGTCGCCATGGGTGATGCGGACATGGCCGACGATGCGGGAAATCCCGGTTTCCGGCACATAGACGCCGCGGTCGCCGCGCACCGTATCGACCTGCGTGCGCACATCGACATTGCCGAATGCCTCGACACGCTTGAGCTTGCCGGAGGCCGCGAGCAGCGGGTCCGCCTGCTTGCCCTGCACCGCCGCTGCCGGCGGCGGCGCGGCGGCGGCCGGGGTTGCGCGGGCGGCCTGCTGCTGGTCGGGCGGGATGGAATAGGCCACCAGCACGTCGGCCGCGATCCGCCGCCCGTCATCGGTCACCACCACCGCATCGCCGCGGCCGACTGACATGTGCAGCTGCGACCAGTATTCCATGCTGTCGCGCGCCGTCATCACGTCCTGCGGCGTAGTCAGGCGCATGGCGTGGCCGGTCATCACCAGAACCGCCTGATCGATGTCATAGACGGCCTTGTCGCCCACCGCCTCATCGGTCGGCGTGAGAATGCGGACATGGCCCTCAGCGTCCAGGCGATAGACTTCATTGCCGCCGTTCTCGGCATCGGTTGCGGCGTCGCTGGGTTGGGCAGGCGCTGCCGGCTTCGCGTTAGCGGCGCCGCCGGCGGCACCCGGTCCGGTGCCCTTCTTTCGGTAATGCGCCACCATGCGGTCGGCAAGCACCGTCACATCGCCGCGCACCGCCCGGCAATCGACGGTCGCGATCACTTCCTGCTCGTTCTGCCGCCACTCGAACTGCCCGCGCGCCGTCACTTCGACCGGACCGCCGCCGGACATGTCGATGGGCTGCGCCGCCGCGGCCATCGGCAGCAGCAACCCCGCCGGCAGGAGCCAGGGGCACAATCGGATCATGGCGCGGAATGATGGGTGCCGTTCAGCACCAGCCGGCCGGGGCCGAAGAACTGAATGGCCGCCCCCTTATCGGTCAGCGCGAACCCCTGGGCGTCGAGCGTGCCGAATGGACCCTCGGCATGCACGAGGTCGGCGCCCGCAGCCGCGCCGGTCTTCAGATCGACGGTCGCGGCATCGGTCGCGAGCGTGGTGCCGTCGTCGCGATAGAGCAGCACATCGATGGAAAGATCGAGAATATCCAGATGCTGCAAATAGACCCCCCGGCGCGACTGGACCATCAGCCAGCCGCCGGAGGAGAGCGAGATATCGGCCTTGGGCGTCGTCAGATTGACCCGCTCGGGCGAGACCTGGTGCGCCTTCGCCGCGGTCATGGTGTAGGGACGGCCGCGGTCATCGACGCTGTGATACGTCGCCTCCGTCATCTCGCCGCTGCGCGGCACCACGGCATCGCGGCGGTAGGCGAGACGGGCCTGGTTGGTTTCCCGCGCGATCTCGGGCCATACCGCGATCGAGGCCAGCAGCGCGAGGGCGAACACCGGCAGCAGCCGCTTGGCGACGCCGACGCCGCGGCGGCGGCGGGCCATGCGCGGATGAATTGCCGTGCGTGGCCGGCTCAGCCGCGCGAGCGCGACATTGTCGCTGTCCTGTTCCAGCGTCGGTGCGACGGTCATGCCACCCCCGCCCGCAGCAGGTCGTGAACATGCAGGATACCGACCGGCCGCTCGGCCGTATCGACCACGAACAGCGTGGTGATCGGCTGGGCCCCCTGGTTCATCGCCCGCAGCGCCTCGGCGGCGAGTGCGTCGGGCCCGATCGTGCGCGGCGCGCGGGTCATGATCTCGCCGACCCGGCGGGCGAGCAGGTCCGGCCCCATGGCGCGGCGCAGATCGCCATCGGTGACGATGCCGATCAGGCGCCCGCCGGCATCGACGATGCCGAGGCAGCCGAACCGCCGCTCCGTCATGCGCAGCAGGGCGGCGTCCATCGGCAGATCGGGGGGGGCGAGCGGCATCGCGCCGGCTTCGTGCATCAGGTCGCGCACCCGACGCAGCCGCGCCCCGAGTCGCCCGCCCGGATGGATGCGGCGGAAATCCGCTGGGCCGAAGCCGCGCCGGCGCAGCAGGGCGACCGCCAGCGCATCGCCAAGGGCCAGTTGCATGGTGGTGCTGGTGGTGGGCGCAAGGCCGAGCGGACAGGCCTCCGGCGCCGGGGGCAGCAGCAGAACGGCATCGGCGGCCTGGGCCAGGGTGCTGTCGGCGCGCGCGGTGATGGCGACCAGCCGCAGGCCGAAACGGCGCGCATGCTCGACCAGATCGGCCAGTTCCGCGGTTTCTCCGGAATTGGACAGCGCCAGCACGGCATCGCCCGCAACCAGCATGCCAAGGTCGCCGTGCGATGCCTCGGCGGGGTGGATGAACAGCGCCGGCGTGCCGGTGGAGGCCAGCGTTGCCGCGATCTTGCGGGCGATCAGACCGGATTTGCCCATGCCGGAGACGACGACCCGCCCGCTCGCCGCCCCGAGCAGCGCGACCGCGGCGGCGAAGGCGCCGTCAAGCGAGGCCGCGAGCGCACGCAGGCCGGCGGCCTCGGCGGCGAGGACCGCGCGAGCGGTGTCGAGGTCCTGGTCGGGAGCGGCTGCGTCCAGGCTGGCGACGGCTGCGGTCATGCGGGCGGTCGGCCTCCGGATCGGCTCGGCATAGGGAAAGGCTTAGGGATGCCGGCGGTCAGGGTCAATCGTGAGGAGTTTGTCAAAACATTTCAGAAATCAATGACCGAAGGGCGGCAGGTGGTAGCCACCGACACCGGATATCAGTGGGCGAACAGGTCGGGATCGTCCCAGCCGAGCAGATCGAGACGTGAGCGCGTCGGCAGGAACGCAAAACAGGCAAGTGCGAGATCGAGTCGCCCCTCCCGCGCCAGCAGCGCCTCCAGCCGTGCCCACAACGCATGCAAATGCAACACGTCGGACGCCGCATAGGCGAGTTGCTCGGCCGACAGGTCGGGCGCGCCCCAGTCGGATGTCTGCTGCTGCTTGGAAATTTCCACCCCCAGCAGTTCGCGGCAAAGATCGCGCAGCCCGTGCCGATCGGTGAAGGTGCGGGTCAGCTTGGCGGCGATCTTGGTGCAGCGCAGCGGCGACGCCGCCACACCGAGCGCCTGATACAGCATGGCGAGATCGAAGCGGGCGAAATGGAACAGCTTGAGCGTTGCCGGGTCGCCGAGCAGCGCCTTCAGGTTCGGACAATCGGCCCCGCGCCCACCGAGCGCCGGGGGGACGATCTGGACCAGATGCGCGGTGCCGTCACCAGCGGACAGCTGCACGAGGCAGAGCCGGTCGCGACGCGGGTCGAGCCCCATCGTCTCGGTATCCACCGCGACCACCGGGCCGAGCGAAAGCCCGTCCGGCAGGTCGTGCCGATGCAGATGGAGGCTGCCGCCTGGCATGAACTGGGTGATCTCGGCCATCGCGCTGGTGCCCAGGAGAAGACTCGAACTTCCACGACCTTGCGGCCACAGGTACCTGAAACCTGCGCGTCTACCAATTCCGCCACCTGGGCAGGGTCCGTGCGGAGGCCGGCGGTGTAGCGACGCCCCGTCGTGGCGTCAACTGGCCTTGAGGGGGCTCTCGGGCGCGCATATCAAGGCAGGCGTTCAGGCAGGAGCGGATGATGGCGACGCGCAGCGTGGCGACGGTGTTCGGCGGCTCGGGGTTCATCGGCCGCTATGTGGTCAAGCGGCTCGCGCAGGCCGGCCATGTGGTGCGCGTCGCGGGGCGCGACACGGAACGCGCGCGGATGCTCTGCCCGATGGGTGCGGTCGGCCAGATCGTGCCGCTGTTCACGAGCTTCGCCGAGCGGGGCACGGTGGAGCGGGCGGTCGCCGGGGCGGACATGGTGGTGAACCTGGTGGGCATCCTGGCGGAACGGCGCGCCGGCGACTTCCAGCGCATCCAGGCGGAAGGCCCCGGCCTGATCGGCGCGGCGGCGGCGGCGGCGGATGTCGGACGCATGGTCCAGGTTTCCGCGATCGGCGCCGACCCGGCGGCACAGAGCCTGTATGCGCGCAGCAAGGGGCAGGGCGAGCAGGCGGTGCGCGCGGCGTTCGCGACCGCGACCATCCTGCGCCCCTCCATCGTGTTCGGGCCGGAGG
>JAJZNE010000059.1 GCA_021847995.1 Pseudomonadota bacterium
CGCTGGTGCCCAGGAGAAGACTCGAACTTCCACGACCTTGCGGCCACAGGTACCTGAAACCTGCGCGTCTACCAATTCCGCCACCTGGGCAGGGTCCGTGCGGAGGCCGGCGGTGTAGCGACGGGGCGCTGCGGCGTCAACTGGCCTTGAGGGGGCTGGCGCGCCCGCATATCAAGGGTGGCTTTCATGCAGGAGCAGGCGATGGCAACGCGCAGCGTGGCGACGGTGTTCGGTGGCTCGGGCTTCATCGGCCGCTATGTGGTCAAGCGTCTCGCGCAGGCCGGGCATGTGGTGCGCGTTGCCGGGCGGGACACGGAGCGTGCCCGCCTGCTCGGCCCGATGGGCATGGTCGGCCAGATCGTGCCGCTGTTCACCAGCCTGACCGAGCGCGGCACGATCGAGCGGGCGGTCGCCGGGGCCGACATGGTGGTCAACCTGGTGGGCATCCTGGCCGAGCGCCGGGCCGGCGACTTCCAACGCATCCAGGCGGAAGGCCCCGCCCTGATCGGCAGCGCGGCGGCGGCGGCCGGCGTCGGGCGCATCGTGCATCTCTCGGCGATCGGTGCCGACCCGGCGGCGCGGAGCCTCTACGCGCGCAGCAAGGGACAGGGCGAGCAGGCACTGCACGCGGCATGTCCGATTGCGACCATCCTGCGCCCCTCCGTCGCGTTCGGGCCGGAGGACCAGTTTTTCAACCGCTTCGCGTCCCTCGCCATGTTCAGCCCGGTGATGCCGGTGATCGCCGGGGCGACGCGGTTGCAGCCGGTCTATGTCGGTGACGTGGCCGATGCCGTCATGGCGGGGCTGAGCCGGAACGATGCCGCCGGCCGCATCTATGAGCTGGGCGGTCCCGAAATCCGCAGTTTCCGCGGCTGGCTCGCCTTTATCCTGGAGCAGACACGGCGCCGGCGGTGGCTGCTGGAGGTGCCGATGTGGCTCGCGCACTGGCAGGCCCAAGTGCTGGAGCGCCTGCCGGGCCGGCTGCTGACACGCGATCAGCTGCTGATGCTGATGCATGACAATGTGGTGGCGGAGGGGGCGGCAACGTTGCGTGACCTCGGTATCGTTGCAACCCCGGCCGATCTGGTCGTGCCGAGCTATCTCGCCCGGTTCCGGCCCGGCGGCGGGCATCGGGAACTCTACGCCGTCTGAAAGGACCGTTCCGGACCTTCTATTTCGCCTCGGCCGCATGCCAGATACGCGACGAGCCGCATCGGCGCAAAGACAGGGCAGCAATGCTGCCGGATCGGCCGAAAACCGCTCGCAGGGACATCGGCGCTGTCCTATACACTCGGTAAGATTTGCCGATGGAGGACCGCGATGCCCGAACGCATGCTGCAATTCGTCCGTCTGCCGCAGCAGACGCCGGACAAGCGCGATCCAGCGCTGCGGCGGACCGATTTCCGCGAGATCTACGATCATTTTCAGCCCGAACGCGCCAGTGCCCAGGCGAGCCGGTGCAGCCAGTGCGGCGTGCCGTTCTGTCAGGTGCATTGCCCCCTTCACAACAACATCCCCGACTGGCTGAAGCTGACGGCGGAGGGGCGGCTCGAGGAAGCCTATGAGATTGCCTCCGCCACCAACAATTTTCCCGAGATCTGTGGCCGCATCTGCCCGCAGGACCGGCTGTGCGAAGGCAACTGCGTGATCGAGCGCGGTTATGACAGTGTCACCATCGGCGCGGTCGAACGCTTCATCACCGATACCGCCTTCGCGCGCGGCTGGGTCCGCCCGCTTCGGCCGCGGCTGGAGAACGGGCTTTCCGTCGGCGTCATCGGCGCCGGGCCGGCCGGCCTTGCCGCCGCCGAGCAGCTGCGACGCCTCGGCTATGCGGTGCATGTCTATGACCGCTACGATCGCGTCGGCGGATTGCTGATCTACGGCATTCCCGACTTCAAGCTGGAGAAGCACATCGTCCTGCGCCGCCGGCTTCTGCTGGAGGAGGCGGGCGTCTGCTTCCATTGCGGTGTCGAGATCGGCGCTGACGAATCGCTTGCCGAGTTGCGGGCGCGCCATGATGCGGTGCTGATCGCAACCGGTGTCTATCGCGCGCGCGAGATCGGCGGGCCCGGCGTCGGGCTGCGGGGGATTGTGCAGGCGCTCGACTATCTCACGGCGTCGAACCGCCGCGGTCTCGGCGAGACGGTGGCCGCGTTTGCCTCCGGCGAGCTCGATGCGGCGGGCCGCGACGTGGTCGTGATCGGCGGCGGCGACACCGCGATGGATTGCGTGCGCACCGCCATCCGCCAGGGCGCGGCAAGCGTCAGATGCCTCTATCGCCGCGACCGCGCCAACATGCCCGGTTCCCTGCGCGAGGTGAAGAACGCGGAGGAGGAAGGCGTGGAGTTCGTCTGGCTCTCCGCCCCGGAAGCCTTTCTCGGCGATGATCGCGTGGCCGCGGTTCGGGCGATGCGCATGCGGCTCGGCCTGCCCGACGCGAGCGGACGGCAGGCGGCGGAGCCGATCGAGCGCAGCCATTTCACCATGCCGGCCGATCTCGTCATCAAGGCACTCGGCTTCGATCCCGAGGATCTGCCGACGGCCTTCACCGAACCGGACCTCAAGGTATCGCGCTGGGGGACGCTGAAGATCGATCGCCGCAGCTTCATGACAAGCCTGCCGGGCGTGTTCGCGGCGGGCGACATCGTGCGCGGCGCCTCACTGGTTGTCTGGGCAATCCGCGACGGGCGCGATGCCGCCGCCCAGATGCACGCCTGGATGCGGCAGAACGCCGCCGTCGCCATCGCCGCGGAGTGAGCCAAATGCAGGAAGATTTCATCGCCAGCTGGACCGCCAACGCGGCGAGGCTGAGCCGGACCTATCATTCGGACCAGGAACACGACGCCTGCGGTGTCGGCCTGGTCGCGGCACTCGATGGGCGCAAGCGGCGCGATGTGGTGCAGGCCGGCATCGATGCGCTGAAGGCGGTGTGGCACCGCGGCGCCGTCGATGCCGACGGCAAGACCGGCGACGGCGCCGGCATCCATATCGAGATCCCGCAGGATTTCTTCGCCGATGCGGTGCAGCGCGGCGGGCACAAGGTTCATCCGGGCGCGATCGGCGTCGGCATGGTGTTCTTTCCAAAGACCGATCTCGGCGCGCAGGAACGCTGCCGTCAGATCGTGGAGAGCGAGATCCTGGCTTTCGGGTACCAGATCTACGGCTGGCGCCAGGTGCCGATCAACGTCGAGTGCATCGGCGAGAAGGCCAACGCGACGCGGCCCGAGATCGAGCAGATCATGATCTGGAATGCCCGCGGCAGCGACCGTGCCGGCTTCGAGCGCGACCTTTACGTCATTCGGCGGCGCATCGAGAAGCAGGCGATCGCCGCACAGATCCCGGATCTCTACATCTGTTCCCTGTCCTGCCGATCGATCATCTACAAAGGAATGTTCCTGGCCGAAAGCCTGAGCGAGTTCTATCCCGATCTGCTGGACGAACGCTTCGTCAGCCGCTTCGCGATCTATCACCAGCGCTATTCGACCAACACGTTTCCGACCTGGCGGCTGGCGCAGCCGTTCCGCATGCTGGCGCACAACGGCGAGATCAACACCGTCACCGGCAACATCAACTGGATGAAGAGCCACGAGACACGGCTCGCATCCTCTGAACTCGACTCCTTCATGGACGACATCAAGCCGGTGATCCAGGCCGGCGGCTCCGACACCGCGACGATGGACAACGTGTTCGAGGTGCTGGTACGCGCCGGACGCGATGCACCGATGGTCAAGGCGATGATGATTCCGGCCAGCATCGGCCAGGACGCGACGATGCCGAAGCCGCATCGCGACATGTTCCTCTATTGCAATGCGGTGATGGAACCGTGGGACGGGCCGGCCGCGATCGCCGCGACCGACGGGCGCTGGGTGATCGCCGGACTGGACCGCAACGGCCTGCGGCCGCTGCGCTACACGATCGCCACCAACGACATGCTGATCGTCGGATCCGAGGCCGGTATGGTCAAGCTCGATGAGAGCATGATCGTCGAAAAAGGACGGGTCGGCCCGGGGCAGACCATCGCCGTCGATCTCGACGCGCCGCGCTTCTACTGCGACGAGGCGCTGAAGGACATGCTCGCCACGCGCCAGCCGTTCGGCGAGTGGGTGACACGTGTCCGCTCGATCGACCACATCGTGCGCGCCGACGCGACCGAGCCGGTCACCTTCGAGGGCGACGCGTTGCGCCGCCGGCAGCTTGCCGTCGGCACCACGCTCGAAGAACTGGAGATGATCCTCCATCCGATGGTCGAGGACGGGCAGGAGGCCGTCGGCAGCATGGGCGACGACACGCCGCTTGCCGTGCTGTCGGAAAAATACCGCGGCCTGCACCATTATTTCCGTCAGACCTTTAGCCAGGTGACGAATCCGCCGATCGACAGCTTGCGTGAGACGCGGGTGATGACGCTCAAGACCCGCCTCGGCAATCTCGGCAACGTGATGGACGAGGACGCCAGCCAGTGCGAGTTGCTGCAACTGGAAAGCCCGGTCCTGTCGAATGCCGAATTCGCCGCGATGCGTGCGACGATGGCTGCGTCCGCCACCGTGGTCGATTGCACCTTCGCCGCGGCGGAGGGCGAAGGCGGACTGCGGGCCGCAATCGAGCGCATCCGGCGGGAGGCGGAGGATGGCGTGCGCGCCGGCTGCACGCACGTCGTGCTGACCGACGAAGCAATGGGACCGGAGCGGGCGGCGATCCCGATGATCCTGGCAACCGGCGCAGTGCATACGCATCTCGTGCGATCCAGCCTGCGCACCTTCACCAGTCTCAATGTCCGCAGCGCCGAATGCACCGACGTGCACTATTTCGCAGTGCTGATCGGCGTCGGAGCGACCACGGTGAACGCCTATCTGGCGCAGGAGAGCATCGCCGACCGTCACCGGCGCGGCCTGTTCGGTGACATGACGCTGAAGCAGGCGGTGGGCCGCTACAAGAAGTCGGTGGACAAGGGATTGCTCAAGGTGATGTCAAAGATGGGCATCTCCGTCATTTCCTCCTATCGCGGTGGCTACAATTTCGAGGCGATCGGCCTGTCGCGATCGCTGGTCGCCGAGTTCTTCCCGGGCATGCAATCCCGCATCTCCGGGCTTGGACTTCCCGGGATCGCGCGCAAGCTGCTGGAAATGCACCACGCCGCATGGGACGCCGACAGCGTAGCGCTGCCGGTCGGCGGGCTTTACAAGATGCGCCGGCGGGGCGAGACGCATGCGTTCGAGGGCGGGCTGATCCATCTGTTGCAGGAAGCCGTCGCCTCCGACAGCTACCAGATGTTCCGCCGCTACGGCGACGCCGTACGTCGGCTGCCGCCGGTGGCGCTGCGCGACCTGCTCGATTTCCGCAGCGAGGGCCGCAAGCCGATTCCGGTCGATGAGGTCGAGAGCATCACTGAAATCCGCAAGCGGCTGGTCGCGCCGGGCATCTCGCTCGGCGCGCTGAGCCCGGAAGCGCATGAGACGCTGTCGATCGCGATGAACCGCATCGGCGCGCGCAGCGATTCCGGCGAAGGGGGCGAGGATCCGTCTCGCGCCAAACCGCGGCCGAACGGCGACAACGCGGCCTCGGCAATCAAGCAGATCGCGTCGGGACGGTTCGGCGTCACCGCGCAATACCTCAATGACTGCCGTGAGATCGAGATCAAGGTGGCACAGGGCGCCAAGCCCGGCGAAGGCGGGCAGTTGCCGGGCTTCAAGGTGTCCGCCCTGATCGC
The DNA here is from genome assembly GCA_021847995.1 of Pseudomonadota bacterium. Taxonomy (GTDB): domain Bacteria; phylum Pseudomonadota; class Alphaproteobacteria; order Acetobacterales; family Acetobacteraceae; genus JAFKFJ01. The sequence continues at coordinate 5,705 of JAJZNE010000059.1, forward strand.
GAAGCTGCGGCATTCCACGCCGGGCATCGCATTGATCAGCCCGCCGCCGCATCACGACATCTATTCGATCGAGGATCTGGCGCAGCTCATCTACGATCTCAAGCAGATCAACCCCGATGCCAGCGTCTGCGTCAAGCTGGTGGCGCGCAGCGGCATCGGCACGATCGCGGCCGGGGTCGCGAAGGCGAAGGCGGATGCAATCCTGATCTCAGGCCATTCAGGGGGCACCGGCGCATCTCCGCAATCCTCGGTAAAATTTGCGGGCCTGCCGTGGGAGATGGGATTGTCGGAGGCGCATCAGGTGCTGATGCTGAATCGGCTGCGCCATCGCGTGCGGCTGCGCACCGACGGCGGCATCAAGACCGGACGCGACGTGGTGATCGCGGCGATGCTGGGAGCGGAGGAATTCGGCATCGGCACGGCGAGCCTGGTCGCAATGGGCTGCATCATGGTGCGTCAGTGCCACAGCAACACGTGCCCCGTCGGCGTCTGCACGCAGGACGAAGCACTGCGCAAACGGTTCGAGGGCACGCCGGAGAAGGTGATCAACCTGTTCAGCTTCGTTGCCGAAGAGGTTCGCCACATTCTCGCCGGCCTCGGCGTACGGCGGTTGGCCGACGTGATCGGCCGCACCGATCTGCTGGTCCAGGTCAGCCGCGGGTCGATGCTGCTCGATGATCTCGATCTCAATCCTTTGCTGGTGCAGGCGGATCCCGGCCCCTATGCGCGATATTGCACGCTGGAGGGGCGCAACGAGGTGCCGGAGACGCTGGATGCGCAGATGATCGCCGATGCCGCGGCATTCTTCGACCGCGGCGAGAAGATGCAGCTCCAGTACAACATCCGCAATACGCACCGGGCCATCGGCACGAAGTTCAGCAGCCGGATCGTGCGCCGCTTCGGCATGGACGGCTTGCAGCCGGGGCATGTGACGGTGCGGCTGCGCGGTTCGGCCGGCCAGTCGCTCGGCGCCTTCGCGGTGCAGGGGCTGAAACTGGAGGTGTTCGGCGACGCCAACGACTATGTCGGCAAGGGCCTGTCGGGCGCGACGATCGCCATCCGCCCTGCCCCGTCCTCCACGCTGCTGAGCCAGCAGAACACGATTGTCGGAAACACTGTGCTGTATGGTGCCACGTCCGGGGCGCTGTTCGCGGCGGGACAGGCCGGGGAACGCTTCGCGGTGCGCAATTCCGGCGCCGTCGCGGTAGTGGAGGGATGCGGCTCCAACGGCTGCGAGTACATGACCGGCGGAACGGTGGCGGTGCTGGGTGCCGTTGGCGACAATTTCGGTGCCGGGTTCACCGGCGGCATGGCGTTCGTCTATGATGCCGACGACAAATTTGAACTCCGCGTCAATCCTGACACGCTTCTGTGGCAAAGGATCGCCTCGGCGCACTGGGAAGCCGTGCTGCACGACCTGATCGCGCGGCATGTGGAGGAGACCAACAGCCGCTATGCGCGCATGCTGCTGCATGACTGGTCCCGTACGCTGCCGAGATTCTGGCAGGTGGTGCCGAAGGACTTCGTGAAATACCTTCCGCAGCCGCTGAGCGACGAGGCGGAGGCGTTGCGGGCATGACCAGCGGCCAACCGTCCGGCCGTAAGATATGCCGGACGGTCCGCATCGTCCCTGCGCCGCGGCGTCCCCGCGGCTGAGCGTGCCGGCAGCAGGCCGGCACTCCTCGCGCTTGTTTTTGTCAGGCCGTAATCACGTCGCCGAACAGATCCCATGTGCTGCCGGTCCAGCGCTGCAACTGCATCGCACGGATCGGATGGAAGTTGGTGGCGCTGGTGCTGACCCGGATGCCCGGCAGCAGCGTCGGCACTTCCTCGTTATCGAGGCTCGCCGCCTGCTTCATGATATTGGCGCGGGAGAGATCGTCGCCGCACTGCTTCAGCACCTGCATCAGCGTGACCGACACGCCGTAGCCAAACACGTGGTTGCCGTCGGTCAGATCGGCGCCCGGCATGTATTTCGCCATGAACTGCCGCCATTGCTGCATTCCGGGATCGTTGTCCCAGCGCTTGTCGGTCGCATCCTTGAGATAGGCGCCGGTGATCAGGCCGGCCGCGTTCTCAAGCCCCGCCGGCTTCAGCACGGACCCGACCGAGACTGACACGTTGCTCATGAAATGCAGCGGCTTCCAGTTCAGTTCCGCCGCCTTGCGGATGGTCTGTGCCGCCCATTTCGGTGTTGCCGCTGTCACCAGCACGTCGGCGCCGGAGGATTGCAGCGTCACCACCTGGCTGTCGATGGTGGGATCGGTGGTTTCGTACGAGACCTCCTTGATCACCATCCTGTCGTAGGCGGCGCCGAATCCGTCCTTCAGCCCGAGCAGATAGTCCTTGCCGAAATCGTCGTTCTGATAAAGCACGCCGATCCTGCCGCTTGGTTTCTCGTGCTGGATGTATTTGGCGTAGATCGTTGCCTCGGTGCGGTAGCTCGGCTGCCAGCCCATCGTCCAGGGGAAATGCTCGGGGTCGGCCCATTTGTCGGCGCCGGTGGAGATGAACAGTTGTGGCACCTTGCGGGAATTGAGATAGGCACGCACCGCTGTCTGTGTTGGCGTGCCGAGGCTGTTGAACAGGAAGGCGACACCCTCCTGTTCCACCAGCTTGCGCGTCTGCTCGACCGTCTTGGGCGGGCTGTAGGCGTCATCGAGGGTGATGAAGTCGATCATGCGTCCGCCGATTCCACCCTGATCGTTAACCATCTTGAAAAACGCCACCTCCGCATTGGCGATGGCGCCGTAGGAGGAGGCCGGGCCGCTGTGCGGATTGGTGTTGCCGATCTTGATGCTGGTCGCCGTCACACCGGGCATCGCGGCGGCGCGGGCACGGCCGAGCGGCGCCAGCGAGGCAGCGGTTGCCGTGGCCAGCAGCGTGCGTCTAGTCCACATGGATCGTCGCTCCCTTGTTGGGCAGTGGCGTCGCCTTTCCCGGCGACGTCGAAGTGCGCAGGCGGGCAGGCAGCGTCCGGCGCAGCGCGCCGGCAACGCCCGAGGGCATGAGATAGAGGGCCGCGACGAGCAGCACGCCATAGATGACGCCGGGCGCGCTCTTGTTCACCGTCTCGGCGAGATTGGGCACGAACTGCACGAAGGCTGCACCGGCCAGGGCGCCGGGAAGCGAGGCGGAACCGCCGACGACGAGGCCGACGAACAGCGCGATCGAGAGCGTCGCGGCGAAGCTGTCCGGGGCGACGAACTGCACCACGATCGCGCCGAGGGCGCCGGCAACGCCGGTGATGCCGGCGCTGACCGCGAAAGCGCGGGTCTTGACGCGGGCGATGTCGATGCCGGCCGCCTCGGCCGCCAGGGCATGATCGCGCACCGCGATCATGGCGCGCAGCTGTCGTCCGCTCAGCATGTTGCGCGCCAGCAGGAACAGCAGCGCGGCAACAGCCAGCGTGAAGAGATAAAGATAGGCGTCCTGCGACAGCGGCAGGAAGGCCGGCGGGTCGGGGGCGGTGACGACGATGCCCTGGGCCCCGCCGGTCCAGGATTCGAGCGCCCTGGCGCGCAGAATCTGCGGCACCGCGACGGCGAGCGCATAGGTGACGAGGGCAAGATAGGGGCCCGTCAGCCGCAGGGCCGGGAAGCCGACCGCGTAGCCCACCAGCGCCGCCGCCGCCCCGCCCGCCGGCAGCGTGGCCCAGTACGGCCAGCCGAACTGCGTCATCAGGATGGCACCGGTATAGGCGCCGATTGCGTAGAACGCGCCGTGGCCGAGCGAGACCTGGCCGGTGTAGCCGGTGACGATGTCAAGGCCGAGGATGGCGACGGCATAGACCGCCATCGAGGTAAGCTGGAACAGGCGGTAGCCGCTCATCAGGAAGGCCGGCGCGACCAGCAGCGCCGCGCCGAACAGCCAGAGGGCGGTGCGGCGCGCGTTCATACCCGCGCCACCACGATGCGGCCGAACAGGCCGGCCGGGCGCAGCACCAGCACCGCGGCGATGATGATGAGCGCGAGCGTCAGCTTGAGCTCCGTCCCGACCAGGTAGGCGCCGCCGAGATTCTCGATGACACCAACGGCAAATCCGCCGATCACGGCGCCCGCGGGATTGTCGATGCCGCCGAGAAGTGCACCGGCGAAGGCGTAGAGCAGGATGCCGAACATCATGTTCGGATCAAGAAACACGACCGGCGCGACCATCATGCCGGCGATGCTGCCGAGCACCGCTGCCAGTCCCCAGCCCAGTGCCAGCATGCGGCCGACGCGGATGCCGACCAGCCGGCTGGATGCCGGGTTGGCGGCGGCGGCGCGCATGGCAAGGCCGAGCGGTGTGAAGCGGAAGAATGCATAGACCGCCAGCAGCACGATCAACGTCACCCCGACCATGCCGATCTCATGCGCCGAAACGAGGCCGCCGAGCACGACGCCACCGCTCTCGAACGGAGAGGGAAACTGCTTGACGGTGAAGCCGAACAGCCAGCCGGACAGGGCATTGAAGATCAGCAGCAGCCCGATCGACACGCCGACGGCGGTCAATCCCGGCGCCTCCGCGAAGCGCCGCAGCAGCAGCCGTTCCAGTGCGAAGCCGAGGACGAAGGAGAACAACGCCGTCAGCACGAACGCCACCCAGTACGGCGCGCCGGCCTGGATCAGGCTGAGTGCGATGTAGGTGGAGAACGTCGCCATCTCGCCCTGCGCAAAGTTGAGATGGTGCGTGGCACGATATACCATCACCAGCGCCAGGGCAACCGCGGCATAGATCGCGCCGGTGGCAAGGCCGGACAATGTCTGGTGCAGGAAGCCGATCATGCCTTCAATACCCCAGATACACGCGCCGCACCTGGGCATCGGCGGCGAGGGCGGCGGCGGTGCCGGCGAGGGCGATGCGTCCGGCCTCCAGGATGCAGGCATGATCGGCGAAATCGAGCGCGAGGCCCGCATTCTGCTCGACCAGCAGGATGCCGATGCCGGACTCGGCGCGGATCTGCGCCAGGGTCGCGAACAGTTGCTGCACGATCAGCGGCGCAAGGCCGAAGCTCGGTTCATCGAGCAGCAGCAGCCGGGGACGCGAGAGGAGGGCGCGGGCGATTGCCAGCATCTGCTGCTCGCCGCCCGACAATGTGCCCGCCTGCTGGTGAAAGCGGGCACCCAGCACCGGGAACAGGGCGCAGAACCGCGCGATGTCGGCGGCAACGCCGCGGTCGCGGCGGATATAGGCGCCGAGCCGCATGTTCTCCTCCACCGTCAGGTCGAGGAAGGTGCCGCGGCCGTCCGGCACATGGGCGATGCCGCTGCGCGCGATGGCCTCCGTGGTCGCCGCATCGATGCGGGCGCCGTCGAAGCTGATCTCCCCGCTTCGCGGCAGCATGCCGCAGATGGCGCGCAGCGTCGTGGTCTTGCCCGCGCCGTTGGCGCCGAGCAGTGCGGTGACGCCGCCGCTCTCGACCGACAATGCGATGCCGTGCAGCACCTCGCCGGCGCCATAGCCGGCGTGGAGATCGCGGATATCAAGCAGCGCGGGCATCGCGTGCCGGCGTGCCGAGATAGGCGCGCACGACCTCCGGGCTGTTCTGCACCTCCGCCGGCGTGCCATCGGCGATGCAGCGGCCGGAGGCGAGGGCGACAACGTGCTCACAGAGGCGCATGACCAGCGCCATGTGATGCTCGACCAGCAGAATCGTAAGCGAGAGATGGGCACGGATATGTCGCAGCAGCGCCTCCAGCGCCGCGACCTCGGCGTGGTTGAGGCCGCAGGCGGGTTCGTCCAGCAGCAGCAGGCGCGGCTGTCCGATCAGGGCGCGCGCAATCTCCACCCGCTTGGCGGTGCCGAAGGGCAGCGCCGTCACCGGGGCGTCGGCAACCCCCGCGAGATCGAGGAGATCGAGCACTTCGGTGAGACGCCGTCGTGAAGCCGCTTCCTCCCGCCGCGGACCGGGCAGGGCGAAGGCGCTGGCGAGCAGGCCGCTGCGTCCCTGCGGGTGGGCGCCGACCAGGATGTTGTCGCGCACCGTCATGCTGCGGAACAGGGCGAGGTTCTGGAAGGTGCGGCCGATGCCGAGTGCCGCCATACGGTGCCGCCCGAGGCCGATGATCGGCTGCCCGTCGAGCGCGATAGTGCCGCGCTGGGGGCGATAGAAGCCGCTGATGCAGTTGAACAGCGTGGTCTTGCCCGAGCCATTGGGGCCGATCAGGCCGCAGATGGCGCCCGGCCGCACGGTGAAGGAAACGCCATCCAGCGCCACCACGGCGCCAAAGCGCACCGCGATCCCGTCCAGTGCCAGCGCAGTGCCCCCGCCGGTCACGATGGCAAGGCAGCCGGTTGCCCCGGCGGTGCCGACATCCCCGTTCCTCCCGTATATCTGTCTTACGCCGGACGCATGATCGCCCGTTCCGGGGCCGCCCGGCAAGCCGTATTCAGGCGGCCTTGCCGAACAGGCCAGCCGGGCGCACCAGCAGAACGATCACCATGACCAGGAAGATCACGGTGGAGGAAGCCTGCGGATAGAACACCTTGGTCAGACCCTCCACCACGCCGAGGCCGAAGCCGGTGATGATCGACCCAATGATCGACCCCATGCCGCCGATCACGACCACGGCAAACACCACGTTGATGAAATAGGTGCCCATGTTCGGGTTGACCGAATCGATCGGCGCGGCGAGCACGCCGGCAAAGGCCGCGAGGGCGACGCCGCCGGCATAGGTGAGGGAGACGAGACGCGGGACATTGACGCCGAACGCCTGCACCAGCGCCGCATTCTCGGTCGCCGCCCGCAGCCGCGCGCCGAGCGGCGTCTTGTCGATCAGGAGCCAGGTGGCGAGGCAGACGACGAGGGCGACGAACACCACCCAGCCGCGATAATTGGGCATGAACATGAAGCCGAGATTGGTCGCCCCCTGCAGTTGCGGCGGAATCTGGTAGGGCAGCCCGGAGGAGCCGTATTCGTTACGGAACAGTCCCTCGATCACCAGGGCAAGACCGAAGGTCAGCAGCAATCCGTAGAGGTGATCGAGACCGTAGAGCCGCCGGATGACCGTTCGTTCCAGCAGCAGGCCGAAGGCGCCGACGATGACCGGCGCCAGGATCAGCGCCGGCCAGTAGCCGATGCCGAGATAGTTCAGAAGCATCCAGGCCACGAACGCGCCCATCATGAACAGCGCGCCGTGGGCGAAGTTGATGATGCCGAGCAGCCCGAAGATGATGGCGAGCCCGAGCGACAGCAGCGCATAGAACGCGCCGTTGATGAGGCCGAGCAGCAATTGCCCGAACAGCAGCGGCGCGGGCACGCCGAACACCATCATCATCGCAACGTCCCCCCGGCTTTCCGGCGGCCTTGTAGCAGCAAGCAGGCCGGCGGCAAACCCGGCAGGCAGCGGAGGCCGCCGCGGCGCGAGGGGACTCCGGATATCTTCCGATGAAGGAATGTTCGCGCCCCCCTCCCCGCTCCCGCTTCAGCCCGGCCAGGGCGGGCCGGTGGCGGCGGGCAAGGGGAACAGAGTGAACGGCCGCCGCCTGCGCTTTCTTTTGCGCGGCACAAAGGCGGGAAACGGGCCGTCCGGCCTTCTGGCCGGCTCCGCCGGTTTTTCTTTCGCGGCCTCCGGCGCCGGTTTCGGCGGCGCGGGCGGCCTGGTCCGGCGCGGTGGGCGGCGGGCGGGAAAGAGGCCGGGCGGCGGCGTGACCCCGAGCATCCGGCAGACCGGGCGGAGATGATGCGCGACCTGCGGGGCGGCTGCGATCAGTTCGG
>JAJZNE010000120.1 GCA_021847995.1 Pseudomonadota bacterium
AGGCAGGCGGGGCTGGCCGCCCTGCGCTGCCGGGGGGATGAAGGCGGGGGCGGCGGCAGCTTCGGCGACCGCGGGCGGGATGAAGGCGGGCGCGGCGGCGGCGAGCAGCGGGCCGGGCGGCGGCGCGGCCGCGCCCGGCGGCGGCGCGTCCCCGTCCGCCGGCGCCGGACTCTCCGGCCCGGACGGCGCCGGCTCCGCCGCCGGGGTCGGGAGTTCGGCGACCGGCGCGGGGGCAGGGGCGGTGAACGGGTCGGCGAACGCCTTCTTCAGCGATCCGTCGCCATCGACCGCGCGCTCGAACTCGCCGCGGAAGTCGAAATTGCGGATTTCGTTGATCTGCTGGCGCACCTCGGCCAGTTCGGTGTCGCGCACCATGTCATCGACATGGCCCTGGAACTCGGCCGCCATGCGGCGCGCCTTCTTCACCACCCCGGCCACCGCCTTGAGCGCGACCGGCATGTCCTTCGGCCCGATCAGCACCAGGGCGACCACGCCGATCAGGGCAATCTCGCTCCAGGCAAAGTCGAACATGCGTCCCCGGCTCCAACCGGGGCGACTGCTAGCAGGAATGGCAGGGGATGGGAAATCGCCGGGCGGGTCCGTTCAGCCGCAGGCCGGCCGGAACTGCTCCGCCATCGCCGCGATCAGGTCTTCCTGCCGGAACGGCTTGACCAGGCGCGGCGTGGCGCGGAAATCCTCCGGCAGCGCGTCCGGGTCGCCGTAGCCGGTGAGGAAGACGAACGGAATGCCGCGCCCGCGCAGCGCCGCCGCGACCGGCCAGGAACTCTCGCCGCCAAGGTTCACGTCGAGCAGCGCGCCGTCCAGCCGACTTTCCCCCGCCGCCGCCAGCGCCGGCGCGAGTCGCCCGACCGGCCCGACCACCTCCACGCCGAGGCCGGTCAGCAGGTCGGCGATCATCTCCGCCACCAGCAGCATATCCTCCACCACCAGCACGCGCAGCCCGGCCAGCGCGGCGTCGTCCACCGGTATCGTCATGGCGTCCGATGATCCTCCCCCGTGGCGGCAACCCGGCGCAGCGGGAACCCCACCGCGACGCGCAGGCCCTGCACGGGGAACGCAACCTCGAACGTCCCTTCAAGTTCGTATTCCACCGCGCGCTTCACGAAACCGAGACCGAAGCCTTCGTGCTGCGGCGGCGTCACCGGCGGCCCGTCCTGCTCGGTCCAGGTGAATGTCAGATGCGGCTCGGCCGCGTCCTCGGCGACCCGCCAGCCCACCACGACCGCGCCGTCCGCGCTTTGCAGGGCGCCGTATTTGGCGGCATTGGTGGCAAGCTCGTGCAGGATCATGCCGAACGTGGCGGCGGGTTCCGGCCGCAGCAGCACCGGCGGCCCGTCCACCAGCGCCGCATGCCGCTCCGCCCCGCCATAGGGGCCGAGCGCCGTCAGCACCAGGTCGCGCAGCGCCGTTCCGGTCCAGTCGTGCCGCGCCAGCAGGTCATGCACGTGCCCCATGGCGCGCAGCCGTTCCAGCAGCGCATCGCTGAAGGCATCGACCGTGGCGGCACCGCGGCGCAGCCGCATCGCCAGGGCGACCACCGTCGCCAGGATGTTCTTCACCCGGTGCTGCAATTCGTGCAGCAGCGCCTGCTGGCGTGTCGCCGCCGCCTTGTGCTCGCTGATATCGACCACCGCGGCGATGGCGCCGCGCGGCCGTATCGCTTCATTGAACAGCGGCGTCACCGAGAACATCACCGCCAGCATGCTGCCGTCCTGGCGCAGCAGCTCCGCCTCGATGTTGCGGCTTGCTTCGCCGGTACGCGCGGCGATCTGCATCGGATGCTGCTCGGCCGGGATTTCGCGCCCGTCGATGCGCAGGCGCAGGCGTGCCGTCAGCGGTCCCATCCCCCGCTGGTCCTCCGGCTCGCCCAGCAGTTGCGCGCCGCGCCGGTTCACCCGCACCATGTCGCCGTCCCGGTCCTCCATGATGAAGATGCCGACGGGAACGAGGTCGAGCAGCGTCTCCAGGCTCTCCATGCGCAGATGCAGGTCGTGGGCAAGCTCGTGGATGCGGGCCTCGGCGGCCGACATGCGGCTGATGTCGGTGAAGGTGATGACGATGCCGTCGATGAGGTTTTCCTTCCGGTACGGCAGGATGCGCATGACATAGAGCCGGTCATCATCCTTGCCGCGCACCTGCCGCTCGATCGGGACGAGCGTGCGCAGAACGCGGGCGGCATCCTCCTCGATGGCATCAGGCTGGAAGCGGGCGCGGACATGGCTGATCGGGCGGCGGGTGTCGCTGTCCACCAGCCGGAACACGTCGCGCGCCGCCGGGGTGAAGCTTTTGATCCGCAGCGCCCGATCGAGGAACAGCGTGGCAATCTGCGTGCTTTCCAGCAGGTTGGAGATGTCGCTGTGCGAGCGTCCGAGCTCGTCGATGCGGGAATTCAGCTCGGCATTGACCGTCTGCAACTCCTCGTTGATCGACTGCAATTCCTCGCGCGAGGTTTCCAGCTCCTCGTTGGCGGATTGCAGCTCCTCGTTCATCGAGGTCAGTTCCTCGTTGGACGATTTCAGTTCCTCGTTGGAGGATTCAAGTTCCTCGGTGGTGATCGCCAGCCGCTCCCGCGTCGCCTGCAGCTCCTGCTCGAGCTGGCGCAGATTGCCCGCCTGCACGTCATCCGCCGCCACCGGCGGTTCCTCGTCCGGCGTCGGGCGGATGGCGCCGAGTTCCCTGAAGACGATGAGATAGAGCCGGTCTTCCCCTTCCTCCGGACGCAGCGGCTGGACATGGAGGTCGATCGTCAACTGGCCGCCGTTGGTGCCGACCGTCAGGTTCTTCTGCACCGCCACGCGGCCGGACTGGATTGCGCGGTGCAGCGTCGCCCGCAATTCGATCCGCAGCCCCTGGCGCGCCAGCCCGAACAGGTTGGTGTCGGGCGCGCCCGCCGGCAGTTCCAGGAAGCGGCCGGTGCGGCCCGAGGCATGCAGCAATTCACCATCGGCGTTGACGACCACGAAGGCGGGTGCATAGCGCTCCATGATGCACCGCTCCGCCAGCGTTTGCAGGCTGGGGTCGGGCCTGCCGGCGTGCTGCGGCCTGGCGTGGCGGGTGGGCTCGCGGTCCGGCGTGCTCAGCGGGAACTCCGGCACGCGGCGCTCGCTGACCGGACGGCGGCGGAAGATGCGGGCGGCCTTATCGACCACCGAGAACAGCCGCTGATGGCGCGTCACGTTCTCCGACGGGCCGAGGAACAGGATGCCGCCGTCGCGCAGGGCATAATGGAACAGCGGCAGGATGCGGTCCTGGAGGTTCTGGTTCAGGTAGATCAGCAGGTTGCGGCAGGACAGCAGATCGAGCCTGGAAAACGGCGCGTCGCGCAGCAGGTTGTGGGCCGAGAACAGGCAGATTTCCCGCAGGTCGCTGATGATGCGGTAGCTGCCGTTCTCCCGCACGAAGAACTGTTCCAGCCGCCGCGGCGACACGTCGCCGGCGGTCGTCGCCGGGTAGCGGCCGATCCGGGCCACTTCCAGAGCCGCCTCGTCGATGTCGCTGGCGAACACCTGCACCCGCGGCGCTCCCTGCGATTTCGGCGCCTGTTCGCGCAGCAGCATGGCGATCGAATAGGCTTCCTCGCCGGTCGAGCAGCCGGCGACCCAGATGCGCACCGTGTCGTCGGCGCCCTTGCCCTCGAACAGTCGCGGCAGCACGTCACGCTCCAGCACCCCGAAGGCGGCGGGATCGCGGAAGAAGTTGGTGACGCCGATCAGCATGTCCTGGAACAGCAGATCGACTTCCCGCGGATCCCTGCGCAGCCGCTCGATGAACGCCGCCGGATCGTCCGTCTGCAGCACCTGCATGCGCCGCTGCACGCGGCGGATCAGGGTACGGTCCTTGTAGTCCTTGAAATCATGGCCGGTGCGGGTGCGCAGCAGGGCGCAGATCTGCATCAGGTGACCGGCGGTCTCCCGTCCCGCTCCCTCCGGCCCCTTGCGCGTGGCGACCAGACGGAGATGGCGGAAATAATCGAGCAGCCGGGCGGGGATTTCGTCGAGGGGGAGGATGAAATCGACCACGCCGGTCGCGACCGCGCTGCGCATCATGCCGTCGTACTCGGCCTCCGCCTGCGCCAGCGTCACCCCGCCATGCTCCTTGATCGCGCGCAGTCCCAGCGTTCCGTCGCTGCCGGTGCCGGACAGGATGACGCCGGCGGCAAGCTCGCCCTGATCGTGGGCGAGCGAAGTCAGGAAGATATCGACCGGGGAGCGGACGCCGCGCAGCAGCGGCGGCTGGCTCAGGTGCAGGTGCCGGTCATCGATCGTCAGCGCGACATTCGGCGGGATGACATGGATGGTGTTGGCGGCGACCGCCATGCCCTGCTCGGCCGACCGCACCCGCAGGCCGGTGGCGCGGGAAAGGATGTCGGGCAGCATGGTCTTCTGATGGGGGTCGAGATGCTGGATGACGACGAAGGCCAGCCCGCAATCGGCGGGCATCAGGCGGAACAGGCGGATCAGCGCCTCGATGCCGCCCGCGGAGGAACCGATGCCGACGATCGGCGGCCGCTCGGTCAGGGACGGCAGCGGCACGTCGGCGGATGGCGCGATCTCCTCCGTTTCGTCATCCTGGTCTTCCTCTTCCCCGGTCATGCCGGATCGTCCCCGTCTTCTTCCGAAGGCGCCATGATCTCGCGCTCACGGATCATCCGGTGGAACAGGGCAATGTCCCTCTCCGTCTCCCCGGCGCGGCGGCGCAGTTCCGCCGCCCGCTCCGGCGCCTGTTCGCGCGCCGCGAGGCGCCGCAGCAGGGCAGCGCGCTCGCGGTGCGCGCGCATCAGGCTCCATAGCGTCTGCTCGATCTGCCCGGTCTGCGCCGCCAGCATGGCATCCCCGGTGAAGGCATGGCCGAGATGGCAGCGATAGCGCAGCACGCCGCCATCGTCGATCTCCCATAGCGTGCCGTGGCATTCCGGGCAGGTGAAGCGCGACGGCGACCCCAGGCGGTCCTCATCCGCCATGTCGCCGAGTTCCTGCACCGCGAGCGCCGCTTCCAGCCGGATATCGAAGGGAATTTCCGGCGTCTGTCCCGCCGGCTGGCGGACCAGCATGGCCAGCAGCGGCGCGATCGCAGCGCCGGGCACGACATGATCGGCGTCCACATGGTGCAGCGCGCTGCGCGGCATCTCCGGCACCGCGGCGTCGTCCGGATCCTGCACCACGGCAATGCCGCCGCAGCGCTTCACGGCATGCAGCCCGGCGCTGCCGTCGTTCAGCCAGCCGGACAGCACCACGCCGATCACCCGCCCGCCGAATGTCGCTGCGTCGGAACGAAAAAGCGGGTCGATCGCTGGCCGCACCATGTTTTCCTGCGGCCCGCGGCGCAGCAGGATGTGGCCATCATGCAGCAGCATGTGCAGCCCCGGCGGTGCGAGATAGACATGGCCGGGGCGGATCGCCTCGCCGCTCACCGCGTCTGTCACCGGCAGGGGGCCGGCGCGGTCGAGAATGGGCGCCAGACGGCTCGACTGCCCGACATGCTGGACGACGAACAGCCGGGCCGGCAGGTCTGCCGGAAGATCCCGCAGGATGCGTTGCAGAACCTGCAAGCCACCGGCCGACGCGCCGATGACCACCGTGTCATGGAGCGGGAAGGGAATATCCGCGTCGGCTTCTGCCAAGCTGTCCTCCCCTGCGCGGAAGGTCAGTCCACACCGCGGTGAACGCGGCACGGTCCGGCCAGGATGCAAGGGGCGAATCATCCGCCGAATGCGCACTCCTGCCAAGGAGGGGGTGGTTGCGGATTCGCCAGAGAAGCGGGCCGGGCAGGGCCGGCACCATTGGTTGACTGATTTATCTGGTTTTACCCCCTTTTTGCTCGATAATCCGCTGTTGCCATCCAAGGTTGACACCCATTTTCGCCAGCGTCATTGCCGAGCCGTGCCGCGCGATACGACAAGTCGGTCCTGCCGCAATTCCCCGCCGCCGGGGCGGCGGCGATTGCCGACATAAGGATATCCTTATATAAGCCGCGTCAACCGCACAGGAGCCGCCCGATGGCCGACGCCGCCACCCAGGATTTCCGCGTCAGGGATCTCTCGCTCGCCGACTGGGGACGCAAGGAGATCGCCATGGCCGAGGACGAGATGCCCGGCCTGATGGCGGTGCGTGCGGAATACGGGGCGTCCCGGCCGCTGGCCGGCGCGCGCATCGCCGGCTGTCTGCACATGACCATTCAGACCGCGGTGCTGATCGAGACGTTGCAGCATCTCGGCGCCACCGTCCGCTGGTCGTCGTGCAACATCTTCTCGACGCAGGATCACGCCGCCGCCGCCATAGCCGCCGCCGGCACCCCGGTGTTCGCCTGGAAGGGCATGACGGAGGAGGAGTTCTGGTGGTGCATCGAGCGCACCGTCACCGGGCCGGACGGCTGGACGCCGAACATGATCCTCGATGACGGCGGTGACCTGACGCTGCTGATGCACGAGAAGCATCCGGCGATGGTGGACGCCGTGCGCGGCCTCTCGGAGGAAACGACGACCGGCGTTCACCGCCTGCGCGAGATGGCGCGCGCCGGCACCCTGCGCGTGCCCGCGATCAACGTCAACGACAGCGTGACCAAGAGCAAGTTCGACAATCTCTATGGCTGCCGGGAGAGTCTGGTCGATGCCATCCGCCGCGGCACCGACGTGATGATGGCCGGCAAGGTCGCGGTGGTGAACGGCTTCGGCGATGTCGGCAAGGGGTCGGCGGCCAGCCTGCGCAACGCCGGGTGCCGCGTCATGGTGACCGAGGTCGATCCGATCTGCGCGCTTCAGGCGGCGATGGAAGGCTACCAGGTGACGACGATGGAGGAGGCGGCGCCCGCCGGCGACATCTTCGTCACCGCGACCGGCAATGTCGATGTCATCACCATCGACCACATGCGGCGGATGAAGAACCGCGCCATCGTCTGCAACATCGGCCATTTCGATTCGGAAATCCAGATCGACGCCCTGCGCAACCTGCGGTGGGAGAACGTCAAGCCGCAGGTGGATGAAGTGGTGTTCCCCGACGGCAAGCGCCTGATCGTGCTGTCGGAAGGCAGGCTGGTGAACCTCGGCAACGCCACCGGCCATCCGAGCTTCGTGATGAGCGCGAGTTTCACCAACCAGGTGCTGGCGCAGATCGAGCTGTGGACCGCACCGGCGGGCCGCTATCAGCGCCAGGTCTATACGCTGCCCAAATCCCTCGACGAGAAGGTGGCGGCCCTCCATCTCGCCAAGGTCGGGGCGACGCTGACCCGGCTCAGCCCCAAGCAGGCGGCGTATATCGGGGTGGCGCCCGGCGGGCCGTTCAAGCACGATCAGTACCGCTACTGATCCCGCCCGCCTGCGCCGTTCAGGCGGCGTTAAGCCCACCATGACGTCATCGAGAGATCACGGAGCTTTCGTTCGCTGCCGCGCGGGGAAGGCGTAGAACGGCCGAGGCGGTCGGCCGGCGCCCCCTCCGGCGCGTGGCCGGCGGCCGAAGGCCTGGGCGTTCTCCGAGGGAGTCATGACCGAGCAGCTTCTTCCTGCCGCATTTTCCTGGCCGCAGACCAGCGCGGTCCGCCGCGCCGTCGCGGACAGCCGCGACCGGGCGCTGGTCGCCGATCTGCTGTTCCTCGAACGATGGGAAATGGCACCCGTTCACGGGCCGGCGGCGGCGCGCCGGGTGGCGCAGATCCGCCGCGCCAATCCCGGTCTGGCGGCCGAGGTCCGCGCCGAAATCGCCGGCAGTCGCGGTGATTGAGCGGATCGTGCGCCATTCCGGAAACCGCGCTCCGCCCCGCCGCGTTCGGGGGCCATGTTGGGAAAAGCATGGCGCTTGTTGAAGTCGGCGGCTGACGGTTACATGGCGCACGACTCGCTCACCCGCGGCGCCGCCATCGCTTACTATACCGTGTTTTCCCTCGCGCCGGTGCTGGTGATCGTGATCGCCATCGCCGGCCTGTTTTTCGGCCAGGACGCCGCCCGCGGCGCCATCGTGCATCAAATCGGCGGCATGATGGGCGATCAGGGGGCAGAGGCGATCCAGTCGATGATCCGCGGCGCTTTCAGCCGCCATTCCGGCTATCTGGCGACCGGCCTCGGCATCGTCACCCTGATCGTGACCGCAAGCGGCGTGTTCACCGAAATGCAGGCGGCGCTGAACGCGGTCTGGCAGGCCAAGCCGAAGGCGGGCGCCGTTTCCCAGATCGTCAGGGTGCGGCTGCTGAGCCTCGGGCTGGTGATGGCGCTCGGCTTCCTGCTGCTGGTGTCGCTGGTGGTCAGCACCGCCCTGTCGGCGGTGGGAGCATGGTTCGCGGGCATCCTGCCGGGCTGGCACATCCTGATGCGGGGCGTGAGCCTGCTGGTGTCGCTGGTGCTGGTCGCCGTTCTGTTCGGGACGATCTACAAGACACTGCCCGACCGGCACATCGCCTGGACCGATGTCACGGTCGGCGCCGCCGCCACCACGGTCCTGTTCGAGATCGGCAAGTATCTCATCGGCCTCTATCTCGGCCGTTCCTCCACCGTCTCGGTGTTCGGCGGCGCCAGCACGCTCGCCGTGGTGCTGCTGTGGATCTATTATTCGAGCCAGATCTTCCTGTTCGGCGCGGAGTTCACCCGTGCCTATGCCGAGACAAACCCGCTGCCCGCCCACGGGCCTTCCGATGCGCCCACCGGCCATGAGGAGCTGGACGCACTGAAACGGGAATTGCGGCCGGCACGCAGCCGCAACTGAATGCCGGCGCTTGCCGCCGCCCGGCCGATGCGCTGGGATGGCGGTCATGGAGGATGTGGCCGGCCTCAAGCGCCGATTCGGCGATCTCGGCGCCGCCTTCGCCGCGATCGACGCGGCCGTCGCCGCCGAGATCGCGGACGGGCCGACGGTGCCGGAAGTCGAGTGGCAGGCCATCGCCGCGGGCACGGTGTCGCGCGACCTGCCGGCCCTGATCCGCCGCCGCGGCTGCCTCGTCGTGCATGGCGTGTTCCCCGCCACCCAGGCGGCGGCGTGGGATGACGACATCACCCGCTATCTCGCCGACAACGACGCCGCCGCGCGGGTCCGGGCCGCGCGGCCGGAACGGCGAGGGACTGCGCCGCCGCAGATCTGGCCGATCTACTGGTCGCCCGCGCAGGTGGCCGCGCGGCAGGCGCCGGCGCTCGCGGCGCTGCGGGCGTGGCTGAACCGGCTGTGGCGCAGCGGCGATGCGTTCGATCCCGACCACGAATGCACCTATGCCGATCGCCTCCGCCGCCGCGTGCCGGGCGATACCTCGCTCGCCCTCGGCCCGCACATCGACGGCGGCACGCTCGGGCGCTGGTGCGATCCGGTGCAGCGGTCGCCGTATCGCGCCGTGTTCGCCGGCGATCCGCTCGCCTTCGACCCGTTCGATGCCACCGGCCGCACCGCTCCGGGCGCTGCCGACGCCAATGCCTGCGCCATGTTCCGAACCTGGCAGGGCTGGACCGCGCTGACCGCGCAGGGGCCGGGCGACGGCACGTTGCAGGTGGTGCCGATCGCCCGCGCCATCGCCTGGCTGCTGCTGCGCCCGTTCCAGCCCGACGTGCCGCCGGGGTCGCTGTGCGGCGCCGAAGCGGCCCGCTTCCTGCACCTCTCGGCGGACTGGCATGCCAGGCTGCTGCAAGCCCTGAGGCCGATCCCGCCGGTCGGGCCGGGCGACACGGTATGGTGGCACCCCGACCTGATCCACGCCGTCGAGGCACGGCATGACGGCACGCGGCCGAGCAACGTGATGTATATCGCCGCCGCCCCCGATTGCCCGCGCAATCGTGCCTTTCTCGCCCCGCAGGCCGCCGCTTTCACCGCCGGTCGCAGCCCGCCCGATTTTCCGCCGGACCATCTCGAAACCGATTTCGCCCGCCGTGCCGGCCCGGCGGCGCTGTCGGCGCTCGGCCGTCGGCAGATGGGCCTCGACTGATCCTCAGACCGGGGCCGCGTCGCTCACCGCGAAGCCGGCGCCGACCGTCCCGTTCCACTCCTCCACCCGCAGATGGCCGGCCAGATGCAACGGCGTGCCGGGGCGGCTCAGCAGGGCCGCCGCCAGCGGGCCGTCCTTGGCACGGAACGCCACCGCCTTGAGCCGGCCGAGGCCGCCCTCTCCCTCCACGAAGGCCCGGATGGTCGTCCGCTCGCGGCCGACGCGGTCCGCCCGCACCACGCGCGCCCGCGGCAGGACCAGCAGCGGTTCCTCATTGCCAGGCCCGAACGGTGCCAGACGGGCGAGCTGGCGGGCGAGATCGGTGGTGCAGCCGCGCACCGCCAGCGTCCCCTCGACCAGCAGGTCGGCCGAACCGGGCAGCGCCGCCGCCCCGGCCAGCCGTTCCTCCAGGAAGGCGTGGAAGGCCGTGAGCCGATCCGCCGGCAGGGAGAAGCCGGCCGCCATCGCATGGCCGCCGCCGGTGGCGAGCAGCCCTGCCTGACGTGCCGCGATCACCGCCGCCCCCAGATCGAGGCCCGGCACCGACCGCCCCGATCCCTTCGCCATGCCATCGGCAATGCCGGCGACGCAGGCCGGGCGGTTGAACCGCTCCTTGAGCCGCCCGGCAACGATGCCGACCACCCCGGGATGCCAGTCCGCCCCCGTCACCAGCAGCGTCGCGCGCCCGCCCGCCATCTGCCGCTCACCCTCCAGCAGCGCCGCATCCAGCATCGCCGCCTCGACCAGCTGGCGCTGGCGGTTCACCGCATCCAGCGTCGCGGCGAGGGCGCGGGCCGCGACCGGGTCGCGCTCCAGCAGCAGCCGCAGGCCGAGATCGGCCTCGCTGATCCGTCCGGCGGCGTTGATGCGCGGGCCGAGGGCGAACCCCAGCGTGACCGCGCTCGGCCGGTCGCGAATCTGCGCGACCTCCAGCAGTGCCGCGAGCCCCGGCCGTTCCCGCCGCGCCATCATTTTCAGCCCCTGCGCCACCAGCGCCCGGTTGAGGCCGGTCAGCGGCATCACGTCGCACACCGTCGCCAGCGCCACCAGGTCGAGCAGGCCGAGCAGGTCGGGTTCCCGCCGCGTCGCGAAGAACCGGCCGCGGCGCAGCGCCCGCACGGTCGCGACCGCGGTCAGGAAGGCGACGCCCGCCGCGCAGAGGCCGGTCAGGCCGGACGGGCAGTCGAGCCGGTTGGGGTTGACCGTCGCCAGCACCGGCGGCGGCGCCTCGGCCTTGTGATGATCGAGCACCAGGACGTCCGCCTGCCCCGCCAGCGCCCCCAGCACCGGGCCGGAGGCGGTGCCGCAATCGACGCAGACGATCAGCGTCGCCCCGCGCCCGACAAGCGCCCGCAGCGCCGGCAGGTTGGGCCCGTAGCCCTCGCTCATCCGGTCGGGCACATGGGCATGCACGGTGCAGCCGAGTTCGCGCAGGAACAGCACCATCAGCGCGCCGCTGCACGCGCCGTCCACGTCGTAATCGCCGAACACCCCGACCGTCTCACCCTTATGCACCGCGTCGGCCAGCCGCGCGGCGGCTGCGTCCATGTCGGCGAGCACGCTCGGGTCGGGCAGCAGCGCGCGCAGCGTCGGTTCCAGGAAATGTGCCGCCGCTTCCGCGGCGATGCCGCGGCCGGCGAGCAGGCGCCCGACGATCTCCGGCACGCCGAGCGACTGGGCGATGCCGAGGCCGATCCGCTCCTCCGCCACCCGCCACACCCAGCGCCGTCCGGTCAGGCTGCGCGCAACGCCGAGGACGGGGGCGTCGGCGAGGCCGGCATCCATGCGCCGCGCTCTCGGCCGCTAATGCGCCGCCCAGAACTTGGTCGCGTAGTTGTGGTGCGCCTCGATGTAGCGGACGGTGCCGGATTTGCTGCGCATCACCACGGAATGCGTGGTGGCGCCGTTGCCGAAGCGGCGCACGCCGCGCAGCATGGCGCCCGTGGTCACGCCGGTCGCAGCGAACATCACCTCGCCGCGCGCCATGTCGCTGACCGAGAAGACGCGGTTCGGGTCGGTTACACCCATCTGCCGCGCCCGTTCCCGCTGGCCCTCGTCCTCGAACAGCAGCCGTCCCTGCATCTGCCCGCCGACGCAGCGCAGCGCGGCCGCGGCCAGCACCCCCTCCGGCGCGCCGCCCGATCCCATGTAGATATCGACGCCCGATTCGGGATGCGTGGTGGCGATCACGCCGGCCACGTCGCCGTCGCTGATCAGCATGATGCGCGCGCCTGCCTCCCGCGTTCTGGCGATCAGCTCCTCGTGGCGCGGGCGGTCGAGGATGCAGGCGACCAGGTCGGCGATGTCGCAGCGCTTGGCGCGCGCGAGGTTGCGCAGATTCTTGGCCGGCGGATCGTCGATATCGACCACGCCGGCCGGCAGCCCGGCGCCGATCGCGATCTTCTGCATGTAGATGTCGGGCGCATGCAGGAAATTGCCGCGTTCGGCCAGCGCGATCACGGTGATCGCGTTCGGCCCGCCCTTCGCCGTCAGGGTGGTGCCTTCCAGCGGATCGACCGCGATGTCCATCGCCGGGCCGCCGCGGCCGACCTTCTCGCCGATATAGAGCATCGGCGCCTCGTCCATCTCGCCTTCGCCGATCACCACGGTGCCTTCGATCGCGACCGCGTCGAACGCCTTGCGCATCGCCTCCACCGCCGCGCCGTCGGCCTCGTTCTTCTTGCCGAGGCCCATCCAGCGGCTGGCGGCAAGCGCCGCCGCTTCGGTCACGCGCACCAGTTCCAGTGCGAGATTGCGGTCGGTCTGCTGTTCGTGCGCGAGGGCGGCATCGGTCGTGGTCTGGCTCATGCGCTTCTCCTGCTCAGGCGGGTTCGATGCGGATGACGGCGGGCGGCTCCAGCACCGCATCGAGTGCGGCGATGCGGGCAAGGGCCGTCTGCATCGCCTCCTCCCGCGTCTCGTGGGTAACCAGCACCACCGGCACCGCCTCGCCGGGGCTGCGGCCGCGTTGCAGCATGCTTTCGAGTGAGATGCCGCCATCGCGCAGCTCCGCCGTCACATCGGCGATCACGCCGGGCCGATCGACCACCATCAGTCGCAGATAATAGCAGCCGACATGCGCGCTCATGGGCAGTGAGGGCGCATCGGAAAGCGCGCCGGACTGCGCCCCCCACACCGGCGTCAGCCGCCGGCGCGCCAGATCGACCAGATCGGCGACCACCGCCGACGCGGTGGGGCCGGCGCCGGCGCCGCGTCCCTCCAGCATGATGCGTCCGGCGAAATCGCCTTCCGCCACCACCGCGTTGAACACGCCATCGACGCGCGCGAGCGGCGAGAATTGCGGCACCATGCAGGGATGCACCCGTGCCTCGATCCCCGCCGCATCCTGCCGCGCGATGCCGAGCAGCTTGATGCGGTAGCCGAGTTCGCCGGCAAACGCG
>JAJZNE010000017.1 GCA_021847995.1 Pseudomonadota bacterium
GGTCACCAGCGTGGTGCCGTAGAGCGGCTTGAACTCATCCAGCACGCTGTCATCGACGATGCGGGCGATCACCGCCCGCACGTCATACGGCGCACGCAGGTCGGCGGGCACGATGCCGTGGATTTCCGCCGGGTCGTGGCGCGGCGGCAGCGGCGGCGCGAGGCCGTCCACGCGCGGCCGGCTGCGGTGCAGGGCGGCGACGATGCGGCGCGCGATGCCGAGCGCATGCGCATCACTTTCCGCCATGTGGTCGGTGACGCCGGAAATGCGGCTGTGCACCTCCGCACCGCCGAGATCCTCGGCGCTCACCACCTCGCCGGTCGCGGCCTTCACCAGCGGCGGGCCGCCGAGGAAGATGGTGCCCTGGCCGCGCACGATCACCGCCTGATCGCTCATCGCCGGGACATAGGCGCCACCGGCGGTGCATGACCCCATGACCACCGCGATCTGCGGAATCCCCGCCGCCGACATCTGCGCCTGGTTGTAGAAGATGCGGCCGAAATGCTCGCGGTCGGGAAAAACCTCGTCCTGGTTCGGCAGATTGGCGCCGCCGCTGTCCACGAGGTAGAGGCAGGGCAGCCGGTTCTGCCATGCGATCTCCTGCGCGCGCAGGTGTTTCTTGACCGTCATGGGATAGTAGGTGCCGCCCTTCACCGTCGCGTCGTTGGCGATGATCACGCACTCGCGCCCTGCGACCCGGCCGATGCCGGTGATGATCCCGGCAGCGGGAATACTCTCACCATACATGCCGTGCGCGGCGAGCTGGGAGAATTCCAGGAACGGCGAGGCCGGATCGATCAGCAGCCGGATGCGCTCGCGCGGCAGCTTCTTGCCGCGCGCGGTATGCCGCGCCCGCGCGGCGTCGCCACCGCCCTGGCGCACCGCCTCCACCACTGCGCGAAGATCGGCGACGAGGGCGCGCATCCGCGCGGCGTTGGCAGCGAATTCATCGCTGCGCGGATCGATCGCGGCATCCGGGTCCGGCATCTGCTTCCTGTGCAATCCCGACCCAGGCTCGCCATGCCGCGAACGCAAGGGGCGCGGGGAGAAGGATGGTCGCCGCAGATACCACGGACCCCGGGGGACGGGCAAACGGAACGTCGGCGCCCGGTCCGCTCAGCGTGCGAGCGGTGCCGCAGGCGCGGGCAGCGGCGCCACGCGGAGCCGGTGGCCGAGATAGAGCAGCGCCGACAGGCCGGGACGCAACGCCGGCGCCAGGGAAACCGTGCCGAGCGGGTCGATCGCGGCAAACGCCACCCCGTCCTCTGCCAGCACCGCGGCACTCAGCGGCCGGCGGGTGACGATCAGCACGTCGCGGCCGACGAAGGCCGATCGCGGCGCCGCCAGCCCGTATTCACGCGGATCGCGCGACAGGCAGATCACGGTGGCGGCGCCGCCGAGGGCATAGTCGATCTTCCCCGCCTCCCGCCAGCCGGTCGCACCGACCACGGTCCCCGGCCCGCCGAGCAGGCCGCGCGCGGCCAGCGCGGGCGCGAGGCCGGCCCAGTCCAGCGCCTCGGCACCGGGATCGCGCTGCAACGGCAGGACATGCCAGCGCACCTCCGCCGTCACCAAGCCGAGCCCGCCCACCAGCAGCGCCACTGTCACCCCCGCCGCACCGCGCCGCAGCCCCGGCCGCAGGCGCAGGACAAGCGACCCGAGCAGCGGAAACAGCATCAGGTAACCGGCCGCCGCCCAGTGGAACATGACGTGCTTCGTCCACAGCCCGACGGCGGCGAACAGCAGGATCGGCGGGGCGGCCAGCATGGCGCAGAGCCAGCCCCGCCACGCCCCCGGCCCAGCCCTGAGCGCGCCGGCGAACGCCGCCATCATCGGCAGCCACAGCCACGGCAGCACGAACAATGCCCCTCCCGCCAGCACCGTCAGCGGGCCGAGCGGATGGAAACCGCCATCGGCCGCGCGCCCGCCCTGGAAGGCGAAACTCGCCCAACCATGCACGGCATTCCATGCCACCACCGGAGAGAACACCGCGCCCGCCAGCAGGACGGAAGTGTAAGGCTGTGGACGGCGCAGCCAGCGGCGATGGCCGGGCTGTGTCGCCAGATAGAGCAGCGCACCCGCGAGCGTCAGAACCGCGGTGTATTTCGCGAGCAGCGCCAGCCCCGCCGCGAGGCCGGCCGCCAGCCACCACCGCCAGCGCCCATCTTCGAGCGCATGCACGAAGGCCAGCGCCGCGGCCAGCAGCGCGCAGTCGAGCGGCCCGTCCGGCAGCACCCAGCCGCCGGAGGTGACGCCGAATACCGGCGCGAGATTGAGCGCGAATGCCGCCCACGCCCCCGCCCACGCCCCGAACAGCAGGGTGCCGAGCCGGAACATGAACCAGGTCGAGAGGGCGAACAGGGCGATGAAGGGCAGGCGCACCACCACGGCGGCGTCGCCCGCCAACAGCCGCGCCGCGCCCGCCGCCAGCCACCAGGCGAGCGGCGGATGGTCGAAATAGCCCAGCCGGAAGCTCCGCCCGGCGGCAACCATGTAGCTCTCGTCGATGCCGAGCCCGATCGACGCGGCGAAGATCAGGCGCAGCAGGGTGAAGCCGAGAAGGGTTGCCGCGACGGCGCCGGCCGGGGTCGCGGCGAAGCGGAGGCTCAATGGCGCGGCAGCACGAAACGGTCGATCGCCGCCGCCCAGCCGTCCTCGTCATTGCCATCGGTCACGGCATGGGCGCGCGCCCGCACCGCGCCCGGCGCATTGCCCATCGCGATCGCGAGGCCGGCCACCGCGAACATCGGCAGATCGTTCGGCATGTCGCCGAGGCACGCCATTTCCGCCGGCGCGATTCCGAGCAGACGCGCGAGCGAACAGGCGGCGCTGCCCTTGTTCGCGTCCGGGTGGGTGACATCGATGTAGTAGTCCTGCGAGCGATGCACCGCCGCGTCGCCGCCGATGCGTGCGTGCAGCGCCGCTTCCAGCTCCCCGATGCGGTCGTGATCGGTCGCCGATCCCATCACCTTGTGGACCCCGTGAAGATGCGGCGCGAAATCGTCCACGACGCGAAACCCCATGCGGATGGAAAGCTGCTCGCGCGGCACATAGGCGCCGTCGGGGCGCTTCAGCAGCCACTGATCGCGTGCGAACACCCAGACATCGACGCCCGCCTGCTCAAGGAATGCGACCGCCTCGCGCGTCGCGGCATCGGGGATGGTGTGTTCCTCCAGCACCGCGCCGGCGGCATCCTCGATGACGCCGCCGTTGAAGCCGGCGCGCGGCGTGTCGATCGCGAGCGGGCCAAGCAGCACGTCCAGTCCGCGCGGCGGGCGGCTGCTGACCAGGGCCAGCTTCACCCCTGCCGCGCGCAGCCGCCGCGCCGCCGCGACGGTCGATGGCGCGAGGGTCCGGTCGTGCCGGACCAGGGTGCCATCGACATCGCTGACGACGAGGCGGATCGGCCGTCCGTTCATGCCGCGACGGTGCGCTGCGTCTGCTCGCCCAGTCCCTCGATGCCGAGGCGCATGGTCTGGCCCGGACGCAGGAAAACCGGGTGCGGCTTCTTGCCCGATCCGACGCCGGGCGGCGTGCCGGTGCTGATGATGTCGCCAGGATGCAGCGTGATGCAGTGGCTGACATAGGACACCAGCTTGCGGACGCCGAAGATCATGGTCCTGGTACTGCCGCGCTGCATCGCCTCGCCATCGACATCGAGCCACATGTCGAGATTTTGCGGATCGGGGATTTCGTCGCGCGTCACCAGCCACGGGCCGGTCGGCCCGAAGGTATCGCAGCCTTTGCCCTTGTCCCAGGTGCCGCCGCGCTCCAACTGCCATTCGCGCTCGCTCACGTCGTTGGCGACGCAGTATCCGGCGACATGATCCATCGCCTGATTTTCCGGCACATAGCGCGCGAGCGTGCCGATGACGATCGCCAGTTCCACTTCCCAGTCGGTCTTCTTCGATCCGCGCGGGATGATCACGTCGTCGTTGGGGCCGGAATAGGCGCTGAGCGACTTCAGGAACACGATCGGTTCCTTCGGCACCGGCATGTTGCTCTCGGCGGCATGGTCGGCATAGTTGAGGCCGATGCAGACGAAATTGAGCGGGCGCGCGACGCAGGGGCCGAGACGGTGGTTGCCGGTGACCTTCGGGAGCGATCCGGGATCGCATGCGGCGATCTTCGCCAGACCCTCGGGCGACAGCGCGCTGCCGTCGATGTCGCGCACCACGGCGGAAAGGTCGCGCATCTGGCCGGTGGCGTCGAGCAGGGCCGGCTTCTCGGCGCCGGGCGCCCCGTATCGCAGCAGTTTCATCCCGTTCTCTCCTCCCTCAAGCGGCGCGGCGGCGCGCGGTGACTTCGATCTCGATCTTCATGCGCGGATCGGCGAGGCCGGCCACCATCATCGTGGCGGCCGGCGGATTGTCGGCAAAGCAGCGGCGCAGCGCCGCCCAGCATGCCGGAAAATCGCGCGCATCGGGCAGGATATAGCGCACCCGCACCACGTCGGCGAAGCCGCTGCCCGCCTCGCGCAGCGCCGCACCGATATTGGCGAGGCACTGCGCGGCCTGCGTTGCCACGTCGTCGGCGATGGTCATGGTCGCATAGTCGAAGCCGGTGGTGCCGGAGACGAAAATCCACTTGTCATCGACGACGGCACGGGCATAGCCGATGTCGCGCTCGAACGGCGAGCCGGAGGAGATGGCGCGGCGCATCGTCAATGGACGAACAGCTTGACGACGATTGCGACCTGAAAGGCAAGAACGAATCCGAGCATCCATTTCACCAGCGCCATGTCGTGCCGGAGCGTGGCGACGTCATCATCGCGCTTGCTGAGGGCGGCGGCCTTGAGCGCCTTCTCCTCGGGGATGTCAATGGCGCGGAACGCCTCGAACACCTCCGACTGCATCGTGCTCATCGCTCTTTCCGCCCGCTCACAGCGTCAGGCCGCCGTCGATCACCAGCGCCTGGCCGGTGACGAATTGGGCCTCATCGCTGGCAAGATAGACGGCAAGGGCGGCGATTTCCTCCGGCGTGCCGAGCCGGCCCATCGCCTGCCGCGCAACGTAGGCCGCCCGCGCCGCCTCCACCGATCCGGCGGCGGCGGCATTGGCGGCGATCCGCTCATCGAGGCTGGGCGACTGCACCGTGCCCGGACAGATGGCGTTGCAGCGGATGCCCTGGCGGACGAAATCGGCGGCGACCGAGCGCGACAGCCCGATCACCGCCGCCTTGCTCGCGCTATAGACGAAGCGGGCGGGCACGCCCTTCACGCTGCTGGCGACCGAGGCGATGTTGATGATCGCACCCCCGCCCCCGGCGATCATGCCGGGCAGGAACGCCCGGATGGTGCGGAACTGCGCGCGGGCGTTGAGGTCGAAGGCGAGTGTCCACTCCTCCTCCGTCGCGTCCAGCACCGTTCCCTGGTGCACCACGCCGGCGCAGTTGAACAGGATATCGACCGCGCCCACCGACTGCGCCGCCGCGGCCACCGCCGCCGCGTCCAGCACGTCGAGCCGGAAGGTGCGGATTGCGGGTCCGGCGATATCGGCAAGCTTCGCCCCGTTGAGGTCGGTTGCGATCACCTGCGCCCCTTCGGCGGCGAAGGCCAGCGCCGTGGCGCGGCCGATGCCCTGCGCCGCGGCCGTGCAGAACGCCGTCTTGCCCGCCAGCCTGCCCGTCATCGCACCGCCCTCCGCCGTTCGTCGCCGTCAGTGGTTGTTGCGACTCTCGCCGCGTGTTTCCAGCACGTTCAGATAGAGCGTTGCCGGCTCCAGGCACGCGCCGGTGCCGAGCTGCCCGACCGTGCTGCGGTAGATTTCCTCCCACGGCGTCTTGTTGACAAGCGTGGGCGGTGTCCAGGCGGCACGGCGCGCCGCCAGCTCGCCTTCCGCCAGCAGCACATCGACGCGGCGCGTGTTGAGGTCGATGCGGATGCGGTCACCGGTTTTCAGCAGCGCCAATCCGCCGCCGACCGCCGCCTCCGGCGAGACGTTGAGGATGGAGGGGGAACCGGACGTGCCGGACTGGCGCCCGTCGCCCATCGTCGGCAGCGCGTCGATGCCCCGCTTCAGAAGTGCTGCCGGCGGCTGCATGTTCACCACCTCGGCGCTGCCGGGATAGCCGACCGGCCCGACATTGCGGATCACCAGCACCGACTGCTCCTCGACGCCGAGCGCGGGATCCTCGATGCGGGCGTGATAATCCTCCGGCCCCTCGAACACGATCGCCTTGCCCTCGAACACGTTCGGCCGCTCGGGGTTGGACAGGAAGCGCCGGCGGAACGCGGCGTCGATCACGCTCATCTTGATGACGGCGCTGTCGAACAGGTTGCCGGAAAGCACGACGTAGCCGGCACGCTCCTTCAGCGGCTCGGCATAGGCGCGGACCACCTCGCGGTCGGGCGGCGGCACGTCGGCGAGGTTCTCGGCCAGCGTGCGGCCGGTCACGGTCATCACGTCGCCGTGGAGCTTGCCCGCATCGAGCAGTTCCTTCAGCACCGCAGGGACGCCGCCGCCGCGGTGGAACCGCTCGCCGAGAAAGCGCCCCGCCGGCTGCATGTCGACCAGCAGCGGAACTTCCGGTCCCAGTCGCTGCCAGTCGTCCAGCGTATGCTCTACGCCCATGTGCCGGGCGATCGCGATCATGTGGATCGGGCAGTTGGAGGAGGCGCCGAGGGCCGCCGCCGCGACCACGGCATTCTCGAACGCCTTTCCGGTCATGATGTCGGAGGGCCGCAGATTCTCGTGCACCATGCCGACGATGCGCCGGCCGGTGGCGTAGGCCATCTGCCCGCGTTCGCGATAAGGTCCGGGGATCATGGCGCAGCCCGGCAGCGACATCCCCAGCGCCTCGGCCAGCGAGTTCATCGAACTCGCGGTGCCCATCGTATTGCAGTGCCCGACCGAAGGTGCCGAGGAGCACACCATGTCCATGAACTGATTGTAGTCGATCTGCCCCTCGGCATAGAGCTTGCGGCCTTCCCAGACGATGGTGCCGGAGCCGGAGAGGCGCCCCTTCCACCAGCCGTCCAGCATCGGCCCGCCCGACAGCACGATCGCCGGAATGTTGACCGTCGCGGCCCCCATCAGGCAGGCCGGCGTGGTCTTGTCGCAGCCCGTCGTCAGCACCACGCCGTCGATCGGATAGCCGTGCAGCACTTCCACCAGACTGAGATAGGCGAGGTTGCGGTCGAGGGCCGCGGTCGGCCGCTTGCCGGTTTCCTGGATCGGGTGGATCGGGAATTCCAGCGGAATGCCGCCGGCATCGCGGATGCCGTCCCGTACCCGGCTGGCGAGGTCGAGATGGTGTCGGTTGCACGGCGACAGGTCGGAGCCGGTCTGGGCGATGCCGATGATCGGCTTGCCGCCCTGCAACTCCTCCCGCGTCAGGCCGAAATTCAGATAGCGCTCGATATAAAGGGCGGTCATCGCCGGATCGAGCGGCTCATCGAACCACCGGCGGCTGCGCAGGCGGTTGCGCCCATGAGCGGAATTCTGTTCTGCCATGACCGTTTCCCCTCTCCCTCGGTCGCGACACGACCGCGGCGCAGGTTGAGCGGGGGAGGCAAGGGTGTCAACCGGCGGCGCGCATATGTCTGACATCTCGCGCCTACAGGGGCGGCGGGCCTTCCGCCGCGGGCATTGAGGCGAGCGCCACCAGTAACTGGTCCGCCGCCACCATCGTCCCGGCCGCCGCCAGGACGCGCGCGATGGTGCCGGCGCGCGGGGCGAGCACGTTGCTCTCCATCTTCATCGCCTCGATCACCGCCAGCACGTCCCCGGCGGCAACCGTATCGCCGGCCTGCACCTTCACTGCCACCAGCCGCCCGGCCATCGGCGCCCGGACCTCCCCGGAGGGGGCTGCTGTGGCGTCATGACGCAGCCGCCTCGCGAGTTCGGCCACGTGCGGCGGCAGCGCCGATACCTCGATCTCCGTCCCACCCAGACCGAGCCGCCAGGCGAGGCCCTGCGGCGCGACCTGCACGCACACCGGCCGGCCATCCACCTGCCCGCGGAACAGCGCCTCCCCGGGCTGCCATGCGCTCGCCACCCGATGCGGCCGGCCGTCCAGAAGCACCCACGCGGCGGTGGCATCGGCGCCCGGGGTGACGCGGGCGGGGTGATCCGTGCCGCCGGCATGCAGAACGAACGCGGTACCTTCGGCCGCCCCGCGGCGCGCCGCATCGCGGGCATGCAGCAGGGCGGCGGTGACCAGCAGCATCCGGCGCTCCGCCGCGTCGGCAACCGGCCCGGCGGGAAATTCGTCCGCGATCAGGCCGGTGTCGATGTCGCCTGCGATGACGCGCGGATGGCCGAGCAGTGCCGAGAGGAAGCGCAGATTGTGCGCGATGCCCCCGATGACGAATTCGTCCAGAGCGTGGCGCAGGCATGCCGCGGCGGCGGCGCGGCAAGCGCCGTGCGCGCACAGTTTCGCGATCATCGGATCGTAGAACACCGGAACCCGGTCACCCGCCTCAACGCCGCTGTCGATACGCAGGACGGCAAGCGGGCCGGGACCGGTCGCCGGCTCCTGATAGCGGCGCAGGCGGCCGGGTGAAGGGGCGAAGGCGCGGGCGGGATCCTCGGCATAGAGCCGCGCCTCGACCGCCGCGCCGCGGCAGACGATATCCTCCTGCCGCAGCGTCAGTCGTTCGCCGGCGGCGATGCGGATCATCCATTCGACCAGATCGAGGCCGGTGACCAGTTCCGTCACCGGATGCTCGACCTGCAGGCGCGTGTTCATCTCCAGGAACCAGAAGTCGCGCGCCGCATCGACGATGAACTCGACGGTGCCGGCCGAGCGGTAGCCGACGGCGCGCGCCAGCGCCACCGCCTGCGCCGCCATGCGCCGGCGGGTGCCGTCGTCAAGGAACGGGCTCGGCGCCTCCTCGATCACCTTCTGATGTCGGCGCTGTAATGAACATTCGCGCTCGCCGAGCGACAGCACCGTGCCATGCGCATCGGCCAGCACCTGGATTTCGATATGCCGCGGACGGTCGATGAACTTCTCGATCAGCACACGGTCGTCGCCAAAGCCCGCCTGCGCCTCCCGACGCACCGCCTCCAGGTCCGCGCGCATCGCGGCGTCGCCGGCGGCGATGCGCATGCCCTTGCCGCCACCGCCCGAAGCGGCCTTCAGCATCACGGGATAGCCGATGTCGCGCGCGATCCGCACCGCCTGGTCGGCATCGGCGATCGCCTCCGCGTGGCCGGGGACGGTGCTGACGCCGGCATCGGCGGCGATCCGCTTGGCCGCGAGCTTGTCGCCCATGCTGGCGATCGCCGCCGCATCGGGTCCGATGAAGACGATGCCGGCATCGGCCAGCGCACGCGCAAAATCCGGCCGTTCCGACAGGAAGCCGTAGCCGGGATGCACCGCCTCCGCGCCGGTCGCGCGGCAGGCCGCCAGAATGCGCTCGATCGCAAGGTATGATGCGGCCGCCGGAGCGGCACCGATCGTGACGCTCTCATCGGCCACGCGCACATGCCGCGCGGCGCGATCCGCCTCGGAACAGACGGCGACCGTGGCGATGCCCATGCGCCGCGCGGTGCAGATGATGCGGCAGGCGATTTCGCCACGGTTGGCGACGAGGATCTTCCTGAACATCAGTCGAACATCGACAGCGCGGCGGCGATCTGCGCGCGGGTCTGCGCCGGCGCAATCAGCGCGTCGATCGCCCCGCACGCGATCGCCGCCGTGGTGTCCGCCGGGCCGCCGCCGGCGAGCGCGATCGCCGCACCGTGCCACGCCAGCACGCGGTCGGCGCCGAGCGCCCGCGACACCATCGCCGCGCCCGCGCCCCCGATGCTGCGCCCGACCACCACCGTGACGCGGACATTCCCTGCCGCTGCACAGGCCGCCACCAGTTCCCCGAGCGCCGCGACGATGCCGCGCGCGGCCTGCGCGCGGCCGGGCACGAAACCCGGCGTATCGACCAGTGTCACCAGCTTCAGCCCGAAGCCGTCGCACAGCCGTACAAAGCGCGCCGCCTTGCGCAGCGCATCGGCATCCAGGGCGCCGGCCAGCACCTGCGGCTGGTTGGCGAGAATTCCGATCGTGCGACCCATGAGCCGGGTGAAGCCGCAGACGAGATTCGGCGCGAAGCCCGGTTGCAGGGCAAGGAACGCCGATTCATCGGCGATCGCCGCGATCACCTCGCCGATATCGCGCGCCGGCGCCGCATCGTCCGCATGCCAGGTCGCCAGCGCCGGTGTCTCCCGCGCCGGCGGATCGGCGGTCGGCAGGCACCGCACCGGCGGCAGGAAGCCGAGGCAGTTTCGCACTTCGCGCAGCGCTGTCACCTCATCGGCGAACACGCGGTCAACCAGTCCGGTGACGCTGCCGTGCAGACCGGCCCCGCCGAGCGCCGCCTCCCCGGTGATCTCATCGGCGACGGCGGCGGCGAGGCGCGCATCGCTCAGCAGCAGACGCCCGCGCGGCGCCGCCATGAAGCGCAGATCGGCGAGCGTCGCCAGCGCCGCCGCGGCGCCGTCGCACGGCCCGCACACGACGGCGATGCGCGGCACATGGCAGGCGGCCCGCGCCAACGCACGCTGCACCGCCGCCAGCGCGGCCAGCCCGGCCAGCCCGTCACTCCTGCGCGTGCCGGCGGTTTCCAGCAGGGCCACCACCGGGGTTGCGAAGCGCACCGCCGCACCGATCAGCGCCGTGATCGCCGCTGCCTCCGCCGCGCCAATCGCACCCCGCGCCGCCATCGGATCGAGCGCGAACACGCGCACCACCCTGCCGTCCACGCGGCCGCAGCCGAGCCGCACCGCGGCCCCCTCCGCTACCGCCTCGGGCTGGAAACTGCCGTCGTCGCACAGCACCGCAATCCGCTCGGCGGCGCCGAGCGCGCCGGCGTCCGGCCCCGCTGCACGCCATGCCGGGTCGGCTTGGTCCATCGCGCACTCAGAGATCGAGCGCGGGCAGCGGCAGCAGCGTGTGGCCCGCCGCGCGCAGCGCGTCGCGCACCGCACGCCCGACGGCGACGCCGGTCGGCTCGTCGCCATGCACGCAGAGCGTGTCGATGCGGCGGGGGAGCTGCACGCCGCTGCGCGCAAACACCGCCTGCGCAGTCACCATCCGTACCGCCCTTTCGGCCGCCGCCGCGGGGTCGGTGATGACGGCGCCGGGGATGCGTCGCGGCGTCAGCGATCCGTCATCCTCGTAAAGCCGGTCGGCAAACGCCTCGCAGGCGACGCGCAGCCCGAGCGCGCGCCCCGCCTTTTCCATCTCCGACGCGCCCAGCACGACATAGATGATCGCCGGATCGACGATGCGGATCGCGCGCCCGATCGCCTGCGCATAATCGGCACGCCGCGCCGCCATGTTGTAGAGCGCGCCATGCGCCTTCAGATGGGTGACCTTCAGCCCGGCATAGGCGGCGACCGCCTGAAGCGCGCCGATCTGGTAGGCGACCATGCGCTCCAGCTGTTCCGCCGGCATGTCGATCGTGCGCCGCCCGAACCCCCACAGATCGTTGAATGCCGGATGCGCACCCAGGCTGACACCCCGGTCGCGCGCGCGGAGCGCCACGCGATGCATCACGTCGGCATCGCCGGCATGAAAGCCGCACGCGACGCTGGCCGAGCCGACGATCTCCAGCATTGCGGCATCGTCGCCGACATCGTAGGCGCCGAATCCTTCGCCCATGTCGGCATTGAGGTTGATCTTGCGCGACATGACGTCCCCTCCAGGCCGGTTGCGCGCGGCGTCAGAAATCGGTCCTAAACCCGCCCTCCGCCTTGCGGCGGGCGACGAACGCCTCCAGTTCCTCCGCCACCGCGGCATCGAGCGGCGGCGGTTCGTAGGCCGCCAGCACGTCTTTCCACAACCGGTTGGCCTTGTCCATCGCCGTCGGGCTGCCGGCATCCTGCCAGCTCTCGTAATTGCGCCAGTCGGAGATCAGCGGCGCATAGAAGGCATCGCGATAGCGCGCCTGCGTGTGCGGCGTGCCGAAGAAGTGACCGCCCGGCCCGACATCACGCAGCGCCGCCAGCGCCAGCGCATCGTCATCGACCGCCAGCGGGTCGAGGAACTCGGCCACCATCTGGAGCAGATCGACATCCACCACCGTCTTCTCGAAGCTGCACGACAGCCCGCCCTCCAGCCAGCCGGCGGCGTGCATGACGAAGTTGCCCCCGCCCATCACCGCGCCCCACAGCGAGAACACGCTTTCGTATGCCGCCTGCGCATCGACGGTGTTGGCGGCGCAGACATTGGAGGTGCGATAGGGAAGACGGTAGCGCCGCGCCAACTGCCCGCCGACGATCTGCGCCTTCATGTATTCCGGCGTGCCGAACGCGGGGGCGCCCGATTTCATATCGACGTTGGAGGTGAAGCCGCCATACACCACCGGCGCCCCCGGCCGCACGATCTGGCAGAAGGCGATGCCGGCCAGCGCCTCCGCATTCTGCTGCGCCAGCGCCCCCGCCACCGTCACCGGCGCCATCGCGCCGGCCAGCGTGAACGGCGTCATGACGATGACCTGGTTGCGGGAGGACATCTCGATCATGCCCTGCAGCATCGGGTCATCGAGCCGCAGCGGCGAGGAGGAGTTGATGATGCTGAAAAGGCTCGGCTCCTGCTCCAGTTGCGCCGGCGACACGCCGCGGCCGATGCGCGCGATCTCGATCCCGTCGAGGATGCGCGCGCGGCCCAGCGAATAGGCGTGGAACGCCTTGTCGGTCAGGCGGACGAAATCTGCCAGGCAGTCGAGATGCCGCACCGAGGCATGCAGGTCCACCGGTTCCACCGGATAGCCGCCGGTCAGATGCAGGATGTTGAAGCTTTGCGCGAGCTTCAGCAGATTGCGGAAATCCTCCTGCGTGCCGGGACGCCGGCCGCGGTCGGCATCGGTGCAGTTGGGGGCGGAGGCCATCTGCGGCAGCGCGATCCAGTCGTCGCCGAAGCACACATGATGCGCCGGATTGCGCGCATGGAGCGTGAACGTCGCCGGCGCCGTGGCGATGGACTGCTCGATCAGCCCACGGTCGAAGCGCACGCGCGGACCAGCCCCGCTCACCGCCGCGCCGGCGGCGCGCAGCCGGTCGCGCGCCTCGGCATTGAGGAAATCCATGCCGATTTCCTCCAGGACGGTGAGCGAGGTGTTGTGAATGGCCTCCAGCTCGTCGGCAGAGACGATCGCCATCGGCGGAAAGCGCCGGCGCGGCTGGCGGAACGGCTTCTGCGCGATCGGGCCGCCGCGCCGCGCGCCGCGGGCGCTGCGGCCGCCGAGGCGGGCGGCGGCGTGGGGGGCGTCCGGGG
>JAJZNE010000184.1 GCA_021847995.1 Pseudomonadota bacterium
CGCCGGAGCCGGGACGCTGCCTGATCGGCGACCCGGACCACGAAACGCGATCAGTGCCGTGACCGCACGGCAGGAGGACAGTCCATGAGCGCATCCAGCGCCAGTGCCGCCGCGCCGGCCGGTCTGCTCGACCGGGAGCGCATCGTCGCCAGCCCTGCCTTCAACCGCTGGCTGGTGCCGCCGGCGGCGCTCGCGATTCATCTATGCATCGGCATGGCCTACGGATTCTCGGTGTTCTGGCTGCCGATGAGCCGGCTGCTGCCGGCCGCTGCGGGGGGCGCCTGCGCCGGCCAGGGCTTCCTCGATGAGCTGGTGTCCACCACCTGCAACTGGTCGGTGCCGACCGTTACCCACATCTTCGAGACGTTCATCGCGCTGCTCGGTATTTCCGCCGCCATCTGGGGCGGGTGGCTGGAGCATGCCGGGCCGCGCAAGGCGGGCACCATCGCCGCCCTGTGCTGGGGCGGCGGCCTCGTCATCGGCGGCATCGGCGTCTCGGTCCATCAGCTCTGGCTTGTCTATCTCGGCTGCGGGCTGATCGGCGGCATCGGCCAGGGCCTCGGCTACATCACACCCGTCTCCACCCTGATCAAATGGTTCCCCGACCGGCGCGGCATGGCGACCGGCTTTGCCATCATGGGCTATGGCGGCGGGGCGATGGTCGGCGCGCCGCTCGCCGTCTGGCTGATGGGCCATTACGCCAGCAACGGCGTGCCGGGCGTCGCGCGCACGCTGATGACGATGGGTGTGATCTATTTCGTCGCCATGCTCGCCGGCGCTTTCGGCTTCCGCGTGCCGCCGAGCGGCTGGCGGCCGCAGGGGTGGGCACCGCCGGCGGCGCAGGCCAACCCGATGATCACGCGCCGCCACGTGCATCTGAACCAGGCATGGAAGACGCCGCAGTTCTGGCTGATCTGGGGCGTGCTGTGCCTGAACGTGACCGCCGGCATCGCCGTGATCGCGATGGCCAGCCCGATGTTGCAGGAGGTGTTCGGCACCCGCCTGCTCGGCCTCGACGGCGCGGCGGCGGCGACGGCGGCGCAGAAGGCGGCGATCGTCGCCTCCGCCGCCGGGCTGGTCGGCCTGCTCAGCCTGTTCAACAGCGTCGGGCGACTGTTCTGGGCGTCGCTGTCGGACCGGATCGGGCGCAAGACCACCTACTACACGTTCTTCGTCCTCGGCATCGCGCTTTATTGCCTGCTGCCGACCTGGGGGCATCTCGGCATCCCGACGCTGTTCGTCGCCTCCACCTGCATCATCCTCAGCATGTACGGCGGCGGGTTCTCGACCGTGCCGGCCTATCTGGCGGACATCTTCGGCACCCAGATGGTGGGCGCGATCCACGGACGTCTGATCACCGCCTGGTCGGTCGCCGGCGTCGTCGGGCCGGCCCTGATCGCCGGCCTCAGGCAGGCGCAGATCGCCGCCGGGGTGCCGAGCCACTTCGTCTACGACCGCACGCTCTACATCATGGCGTTCCTGCTGTTCTGCGGCCTGGTCTGCAACGCCCTGGTGCGCCCGGTGCACGAGAAGCACTTCATGAGCGATGCCGAACTCGCCCGCGAACGTGCGTTGCAGCGGGAGGATCGCACCGCCGCGGGGGCGGAACTGGCGGCGCGCGGCGGGTTCGGGGCGACCGGCGCGCTGGCGTGGCTCGCCGTCGGCATCCCGTTCCTGATCGGCCTCTACATCGCGCTCGCCAAGGCGGCGGCGCTGTTCTAGCGCCGCCGCGCTTGACACGGCCTCCGTTATTTCATAACTGTCGAAATATGGAAAAAACGGAGGCCGCTGCCGCGCTCGGCGCCCTCGCCCACGAAGCCCGTCTCGACGTGTTCCGCCTGCTGGTACAGGCGGGGCCGCAGGGGATACCGGCTGGGGGGATCGGCGAGCGGCTGGGCCTGCCCTCCGCCACCCTGTCCTTTCATCTGACGGCGCTGCGCCACGCCGGCCTGGTGAATTTCCGGCGCGAGGGGCGGTCGCTGATCTATGCCGCGGAATACGCCGCGATGAATGCGCTGCTCGCCTACCTGACCGAGAATTGCTGCCGCGGCGATCCCGCCGGCTGCGGTCCGGGCGCCTGCGACGGGGCCGCCCTCATTGCCGATCGCACAGGAGCACGCCGATGAAGCGCCTGCCTGTCGCCCTCTCCGTCGTCGCCGGCAGCCGTCCCGTCCGCCGCCTGCCGCGCCGGGGGAGGGTCGAATGAGCGTCACCATCTATCACAACCCGGCCTGCGGCACCTCGCGCAACGTGCTCGCGCTGATCCGCAACAGCGGCGCGGAACCCAAGATCATCGAATACCTGAAAACCCCGCCGTCCCGTGCCGAGCTGATCGCGCTGATCCGGCGCATGGGCATCACCGCGCGCGACCTGCTGCGCCGGAAGGGCACGCCCTATGCGGAACTCGGGCTCGACGCTCCCGCCCTCGGCGAGGATACGCTGCTCGATGCCATGCTGGCGCATCCGATCCTGATCAACCGGCCGATCGTGGTGACCGAACGCGGCGCGAAGCTGTGTCGCCCGTCCGAGACGGTGCTCGACCTTCTCGCCGCGCCGCAGCGCGGGGCGATCAACAAGGAAGATGGTTCGCCCGTGGTGGACGCGGCCGGTCGCCGCGTCGCGGGCGGGGCGGCGTGAGCGCCTCCGCCGCCGCCCGCGCCGGCACCGCCGCCCTCGGCACCTTCGAGCGTTACCTCACGCTCTGGGTGGCGCTCGCCATGATCGCCGGCATCGCCTTCGGCCGCGCGGTGCCCGGCCCGTTCCAGGCACTCGGGGACGCCACCGTCGCCCGGGTCAACCTGCCGGTCGCGGTGCTGGTCTGGCTGATGATCGTGCCGATGCTGCTCAAAATTGATCCCGCCGCCCTCGGCGAGGTTCGGCGGCACTGGCGCGGCATCGCCGCGACCGTGGCCGTGAACTGGCTGGTCAAGCCGTTCTCGATGGCGCTGCTCGGCTGGCTGTTCGTCGGCCATCTGTTCCGCCCGCTGCTGCCGGCGGGGCAGATCGATGGCTACATGGCCGGCCTGATCCTGCTGGCGGCGGCGCCGTGCACGGCGATGGTGTTCGTCTGGTCGAACCTGCTGGACGGGGAGCCGCATTTCACCCTGACGCAGATCGCGCTCAACGACACCATCATGGTGGTGGCGTTCGCGCCCATCGTCGCACTGCTGCTCGGCCTCACCGCGATCCGCGTGCCCTGGGACACCCTCATCCTGTCCGTCGGGCTCTACATCGTCGTGCCGGTGATCGCGGCGCAGGCGTGGCGGCGTGCACTGCTGGCGCGTGGCGGCGGCGTGGCGCTCGCCTTCATGCTGCGCCGTCTTGCGCCGCTGTCGCTGTCGGCGCTGCTGCTGATGCTGGTGCTGCTGTTCGGCCTGCAGGGCGGGGAGATCGTTCGGCAGCCGCTGGTGATCCTGCTGCTCGCGGTGCCGATCCTGGTCCAGGTCTATTTCACCGCCGCTCTCGCCTACGGGCTGAACCGGCAGCTTGGCGTCGCATGGTGCGTGGCCGGTCCCTCGGCCCTGATCGGGGCCAGCAATTTCTTTGAACTCGCCGTCGCCACCGCGATCGTCCTGTTCGGCTTCCGCTCCGGCGCCGCGCTCGCGACCGTGGTCGGTGTCCTCGTGGAAGTGCCGGTGATGCTGTCAGTCGTCGCCATCGTCCGGCGGACGCGCGCATGGTATGAACGTGCCTGACCGATGCGATCGGCCGGCAAAGGGGAAGGGGCAGCGCGATGCTGGCTGACTGGCGCGGCAATCCGGTGACCACGGACGGCGCGGCGACGGTTGATGGCATCGACGCCTTCGCCCAGGGCTTTCTGGGATACGAAACGCGCGCCGGCGACATTCTCGGCGCCGCCGATGCCGATCCGGCCTGCGCGCTGGCCAACGCCTATGCCGCGATGCTGTGGCTGTTCCTGGAAAGTCCGGAGGGGGTGGTGCGGGCGCGCCCCTACCTCGCCCATGCCGAAGCCGCCGCCTCGCGCGCCGACGAGCGCGAGCGCCTGACGGTCGCCGCCGTCCGTGCCTGGGCCGACGGCGACGTGCTCCGCGCGGCGTCGCTCGGCGAGGCGGCGGCGGAGCGGTTCCCGCGCGACCTCGTGCTGGCCAAGATGACGCAGTACCATCACTTCAATCGCGGCGATGCGCCGGGAATGCTGCGCATCGCCGCGCGCGTGCTGCCGGCCAACCGTGACCTTGCCTATGCCCACGGCCTGATCGCCTTCGGCTATGAGCAGTGCCACATGCTGGCGGAGGCGGAACGCGCCGCCCACACGGCGATCGCCCTGCAACGGAAGGAACCGTGGGCGCACCACGCGCTGGCCCATGTCCTGCTGACCGAGGGCCGTAACGAGGAGGGCCGCGCCTTCCTGGAGGACGTGAAGGACACCTGGACCGGCCTCAATTCCTTCATGCTGACGCATAACTGGTGGCACCTGTCGCTGGTGATGATCGAGCAGGGGGAGGCGGCGCGCGTGCTCGACCATTACGCGACTCATATCTGGGGCGTCTGGAAGGAATATTCGCAGGACCAGATCGGCGCGGTGTCCCTGCTGGCGCGGCTGGAACTGGCGGGGGTGGTGGTTGGCGACCGCTGGCAGGACGTGGCCGACCACCTTGTCCCGCGCATCGATGAACATGTGCAGCCGTTCCTTGATCTGCACTATCTCTACGGCCTGGCGCGGGCCGGAAGTCCGGCGGCGGATGCGATGCTGGAGAGCCTGCGCCGCTTCGCCGCGACGGCCCCCGCACCCGTCGCGGCGGCGTGGCAGGAGGTGGCGCTGCCGGCGGCGGAGGGTCTGCTCGCCCATGCCCGCGGCGACCATGCTGCGGCGGTGCGGGCGCTGCTGCCGGTGCTGCCGCGCATGGCCGAGATCGGCGGCAGCCACGCGCAGCGCGACCTGTTCGGGCAGATCGCCGACGATGCCCTGCTCCGTGCCGGCCATTTGGCGGCGGCGCAGGGCCGTCTGGCGCAGCGTCTGACCGGCAACCCCCATTCGCGCCCGACGCGCGCCCGCCTCGCGCTGCTCCACGCCACCCTGGGCCTGCCGCCGCCGGGCCCCGTGATGGCCGCCTGAAACTGCCCGCTTGACACGGGCCGCCCCCGGCAGCGTAGCTGTCCGGCAGGCCCGGCAGGCAGCCCGGGCACGATAACGGGGCAGGGGAGGGGGCGGTGGATGCAGAAGTGACCGCGCTGGAGCGGGAGACCATGCGGCGCGTGGCCTGGCGGCTGGTGCCGCTGCTCATGCTCGGCTATTTCTGCGCCTATCTCGACCGCGTGAATGTCGGTTTCGCCGCCCTCATCATGAACAAGGCGCTGGGCTTCTCGCCCGCCGTGTTCGGCTTCGGCGCCGGCCTGTTCTTCGTCGGCTACTTCCTGTTCGAACTGCCGAGCAACCTGATCCTGGCGCGCGTCGGCGCGCGGCGCTGGATGGCGCGCATCCTGCTCACCTGGGGCCTCATCTCCGCCCTCAATGCCTTCGTCTGGAACATCCCGACCTTCTATGGCGTCCGCTTCGCCCTCGGCCTTGCGGAAGCCGGGTTCTATCCCGGCGTGGTGCTCTATCTGACATGGTGGTTCCCGTCCGCCTACCGCTCGCGCATGATGGCGCTGTTCCAGTCGGCGAGCACCATCTCGCTCATCATCGGGCCGGCGCTGTCGGGGCAGTTGCTGCGGCTCGACGGCTGGCTCGGCCTCGGCGGCTGGCAATGGCTGTTCCTGCTGGAAGCGACGCCGCCTTTGGTCATGGCGGTGGTGTACTACTTCCTGCTCACCGACCGTCCCGGCGACGCCGCGTGGCTGCGGCCCGACCAGCGCGACTGGCTCAATGCCCGCATCGCCTCCGAGATGGCGCAGCGTGAGGAGATCCGCCGCTTCGAACTCGGCGATGCGCTGCGCAATGCGCGGGTGTGGTGGCTCACCGCGGTCTATTTCGGGCAGAACGTGGCGAATTACGGGCTGCTGATCTTCCTGCCGCAGATCGTCCGCGCCTTCGGCGTCGGCTACGGCATGACCGGCCTCATCTCGGCGGTGCCGTTCGTGTTCGGCGTCGTCTCGATGATCGCCGGCGGCTGGCATTCCGACCGCACCGGTGAGCGGACCTGGCATATCGCCATTGCCTGCCTCGTCGGCGCCGCCGGGCTTGCCGCATGCAGCCTGTTTGCCGGCTCGCCCTGGCTGATGATGGCGGCCCTGGTCGTCGGGCAATTGGGGCAGGCGAACATCGCGCCGATCTTCTGGTCGCTGCCGACCGCGATGCTGACCGGCTCGGCGGCGGCGGGCGGCATCGCGCTGATCAACTCGGTCGGCAATCTCGGCGGCTTCGCCGGCCCCTATGCGTTCGGACTGGTCAAGCAGGCGTCGGGCAGCGATACGCTCGGCCTCGTCGTCATCGCGGCGCCGCTGGTGATCGCGGCGATCATCCTGATCGCCCTCGGCCATGACCGGCGGCTGGAACGTATTCCCGCAGCGCGCCAGGCGCGGGTCTGATCGCGGCGGCGATCGTCACCCGCGCACGATGTCGGTCGCGGCGGTCTCCGGCGCGGCCAGCGTCGCGACCAGCGTGAGCGCCGCGAGCGCGATCAGCACGGCGGAGATCGGCCAGGTCGCGCCGGACCACGCGAGCAGCGCGGAGGCGACGATGGGCGCGAAGCCGCCGGCCAACGCCGCGCCGATCTGGCAGCCGAGCGAAGACCCGGTATAGCGCAGGCGGGTTCCGAACAATTCGGGCAGGAAGGCGGCTTCCGGGGCGAACAGCATGCCGTGCGTGAGGCTCATCGCGACGGCGATGGTGACGATCACGATCGCCGGCTCACGGGTGTCGAGCAGCGCGAAGACCGCCGGCGCGCAGATTGCGCTGACGACGGCGCCGGCGAGATAGAGCGGGCGGCGGCCGATCCGGTCGGACAGCCAGCCGAACAGCGGCAGCGTCGCCAGTTCCAGCACCGCCCCCCACAGGATCGCCTCCAGGATCAGGCCGCGCGGCAGGCCGAGCCGGCCGGTGGCATAGACGATCGAGAACACGGTCAGCACATAGACCCAGGCGACTTCCGACACTTTCAGGCCGATCGCGATCAGGAAGCGCCGCGGATGGCGCGCGATCACATCGAAGGCAGGCACGCGCGCCAGTTGCCCGCGGGCGCGCAGTCGCGCGAAGGCCGGGGTCTCCGCCAGCCGCAGGCGAACCAGCAGGCCGAACCCGATCAGGACCGCGCTGGCCAGGAACGGCAGCCGCCAGCCCCAGGCGAGGAACGCCGGCCCCGGCAGCGTCGCCGACAGAAACAGGAACGTTGCCGTCGAGCCG
Source organism: Pseudomonadota bacterium (assembly GCA_021847995.1). Classification (GTDB taxonomy): domain Bacteria; phylum Pseudomonadota; class Alphaproteobacteria; order Acetobacterales; family Acetobacteraceae; genus JAFKFJ01. The sequence continues at coordinate 7,304 of JAJZNE010000184.1, forward strand.
CCGACCCCGACGGCGAAGCCAATCTGCACGAGGCTGCCATACAGCCCGCGGCGGCCGGGCGGTGCATGCTCGATCGCCATCAGCACCGCACCGCTCCACTCCCCGCCGACGCCGAGGCCCTGAAGCAGCCGCAGCGCCACCAGCAGCACCGGTGCCCAGAGGCCGATCGACGCATAGCCCGGCAGGCAGCCGATCAGGAACGTGCCGACGCCCATGAGCACCATGGTCGTGACCAGCATCGCCCTGCGGCCGATCCGGTCGCCGAAATGGCCGAACAGCATGCCACCCAGCGGCCGCACCAGGAAGCCCACGGCATAGGACGCGAAAGCCGCCAGCGTGCCGGCCGCGGGGTCGAACGTCGGGAAGAACAGCCGGTTGAACACGAGGGCGGACGCCGTGCCATAGATCAGGAAGTCGTACCACTCGATCACGGTGCCGATCACGCTCGCGCCGACGATGCGCGCTATTTCGGTACGCCCGCTCGGCGGCGCCCCCAGCACGGCGGCCGGCAGAACCGCGCCGCCCGCAGCATCGCTGTGTCCCATCTGCCCTCCTGCGCCGAAGCGTCACCGCCGAAGCGGCAGGCGCAACAACACACGCGACGCAGAGGATGTGCCAGTCATCTGATGTGCGAGTCATCTGATGTGTCAGTCAGCCTTCCGAGGTAGCCGTAGCCGTACCGGCAGCGTCACTCCGGCTGCGGCAGCCTCCCGTGCGCGCCGAGGGGCGGGGCGGCGTGCGGCACCAGCGCCTCCAGCGGCATCGCCCGCGTCTCGATGCCGAACAGCGCCACCAGCACCGCCTGCAACAGCAGCAGCCCGGCCACCATGCCGATCACGCCGGCAACGCCGAAGCCGGCGAACAGCGGCACCGTGATCTGCGGCGTCGCGATCGTCATCATCCGTCCGGCGGTGTTGCAGAACCCGGTGCCGCGCATGCGCACCTCGGTCGGGAACAGTTCCGGCACGTAAAGGCCCCAGGCGATCGCGACCAGCACATAGATCGAGCTGACCAGCAGGAAGCCGATCAGCATCAGCAGCCGCGGATCGGCGGTCAGCGGATAGAGCACGCCGAACACCGTTGCGGCGAGCGAGAACCAGATGATGCAGCCGCGCCGTCCCAGAAGGTCGCCGAGCAGCATGCCGACCACCGCGCCGACCGGGCCACCGAACGACATCAGCGTGGTATAGGTGAGCGACTTCACGATGCCGATGCCCTGCTGCACCATGAAGGTCGGCAGGAAGGCGATGAAGCCATAGATGGCCGTGTTCAGCGTGATCAGCACAAGCGCGCCGATCAGCGTGCGCGACAGCAGGGCAGGCGCGAACAGGGTGGCGAGTGACGGACGCTCCAGCGCCGGAACCGGTACGATGCGCGGCGGCGGCAGGGTGCGGCCGGCGGCCACCTCGTGCTCGATCGCCGCCAGCACGCGCTCCGCCTCTGCATCGCGGCCCTTGCTTTCCAGCCAGCGCGGCGATTCCGGCATCGACTTGCGCAGATACCAGACCACCAGCGCGCCGACGCCGACGATCGCGAACATCCAGCGCCAGCCGAAATTCGGGATCACGAACCGGCCGACCAGCGCCGAGACGAACAGCGAGGAGTTGGTGATCACGGCGAGCGCCGTGCCCCAGCGCCCGCGGCTGGCCGGCGGCACGAATTCCGACAGCAGCACGTAGCCGACCACGATCTCCGCCCCCAGGCCGATGCCCATGATGAAGCGCGCCGCGATCAGCCAGGAGATCGACGGCGCCGCCGCCCCGGCGAGCGAGGCGAGGCCGAAGATCAGCAGGTTCATCTGGTAGGAGAAGCGGCGGCCGTAGCGGTCGCCCCAGATGCCGGCGAGCCACGCGCCCACCACCATGCCGGCGAAGGTCGCGGAGATGAAGGTCGCGTTCAGCCCCGGCGTGGACCAGTGCAGGCTGACCAGGGTGCCGAGCACCGCCCCCTGGAGATAGATGTCGAAGGCATCGAGAAACGTGCCGGCGCCGATCAGGCCCAGGATGCGCCAGTGGAAGCCCGAAACCGTCAGCCGGTCGAGCCGCGCCCCCGCGTTGACCACCGTCATTGCCGTCCTCCCCGCCGGGCTGTTCCCCGGTCGCTGCGCCGCAAGCCGGCGCGTCGCTCATTCGGCGCGTCAGTAGCCGGCGCGGTCGTCCACCGCGTGGCCGCGCTTCGGCACCAGCACGGTGCGCTCATAGGACATGAACACGGTGCCGTCGGCCTTCCGCCCGGTGGTGCGCACGGTGACGATGCCCTGCGTCGGCCGCTTCGCCGATTCGCGCTTGGCCAGCACCTCCGACTCGGCATAGAGCGTGTCGCCGGCGAACACCGGCGCGGTCAGCCTGATGTCGTTCCAGCCCAGGTTGCCGATCGCCTTCTGGCTCACGTCGGCGACACTCATGCCGGCGACGATCGAAAGCGTGAGGCACGAATTGACCACCGGCCGGCCGAATTCCGACTGCGCGGCATAGGCCGCGTCGAAATGCAGTGGATGGCCGTTCATGGTCAGCAGCGTGAACCAGGTGTTGTCGGTCTCGGTGACGGTGCGGCCGGGCCGGTGCTCGTACACGTCGCCGACCGTGAAATCCTCGTAATAGCGGCCGTGGCTCTCACGGAAGCGGCGCGGAGCGATCTCGCGGGCGATGCCGACCATGGGCGACTGCCTGTTGTCCTGGACTTGTTCGGACAACCACGCTAGCCGTGCCGGGAACCGATCGTCAAGGCACGGCCGACGGGGAACAGGGGGACATGCAGGAGGAGAGTGTGGCGCCGGACCGCGTCGGGCACGGGCCGCTCTATCGGCGGATCGTCAACGGTCTGCGGGCCGAGATCGCCGGCGGCGCGCTGCCGCCGGGGGCGCGGCTGCCGACCGAGCGCGCCCTGTGCGCCCGCTTCGGCGTCAGCCGCCACACCGTGCGGGAGGCGCTGCGCCAGTTGCGCGACGAAGGGCTGGTCGCGTCGCGTCAGGGTGCCGGCACCACGGTGGCGGCTGGGGACGCACCGCCGCTCTATATCCACGCCGTCACCTCGGTCGATGAACTGCTGCAATACGCGGCCGAAACCCGCTACCTCCCGGACAGTGCCGCCTTCGTCACCGCCGGCGGCGCACTCGCCGCCCGCCTCGGTGCCCCCGGCGGAACGCGCTGGCTCAGGGTGGAGGGGTTCCGCTACGCACCGGGTGCCGCACTGCCGATCTGCTGGACCGAGGTGTTCGTCCATGCCGATTTCGCCCGCGTCGGCGACCTGATCGGCCGTCGCCCCGGCCCGGTCTATGCGCTGATCGAGGCGCTTTATGGCGAACGCATCATCGAAGTGCAGCAGACGCTGCGCGCCGCCGCGCTGCCGGAGGCGGTGGCCGGCGGCCTCGGCGCCGAACCGGGCGGCCTCGGCATCGAGATCACCCGCGCCTATCGCACCGCCGCGCGACGCCTGGTGGAAGTCGCCTTCAACCTCCATCCCGCCGAACGCTTCGCCTACACCATCACGCTGCGCCGCGGCGGCTTGACGGCCATGGCGGCGGGAGGCAACTTGTCCGGACAAACCGTCGCCATCGCTGCCGGAAGGGAGAGAACACCATGAACGCACCGCCCGGACCCCTTGCCGCCGACGCCGCCGCGGGCAGCACCGCCGGCGCCGCGCCGCTGGTCGCCGCCACCCTCGCCGCGTTTGTCGATCGCCTCGCTTTCGCCGACATCCCGGCCGAGGTGGCGCGGCGGGCGCAGCATCTCATCCTCGACGGCACCGGCATCGCGCTCGCCTCCACCGGGTTCGACTTCGCGCACCGGACGCTGACCGCCATGCGCGGCCTCGCCGGCGAGGGCGCGACGCCGGTGATCGGCTTCCCCGACCGGCTGCCGCTGCGCGACGCCGCCCTGGTCAACGGCGTGCTGGTCCACGGCCTCGATTTCGACGACACCCATCTCGGCGGCGTCGTCCACGCGACAGCGAGCGTGTGGCCCACCGTGCTCGCCGTCGGCGCGCGCCACGGCGCGGGCGGCCGGGAGGCGCTGGCCGCCTATGTCGCCGGGATCGAGGTGGCGGCGCGGCTCGGCGCGGTCGCGAAGGGCGGCTTTCACCAGATCGGCTTCCACCCGACCGGGCTGATCGGCGCCTTCGCCGCGGCCCTCGCCGCCGGCAAGCTGATGGGCCTGACCGCGGAGCAGCTCGTCACCGCCCAGGGCATCGTGCTCTCGCTCGCCTCCGGCAGCCTGGAGTTCCTGGAGGACGGCGCCTGGAACAAGCGCCTGCATCCGGGCTGGGCGGCGAACGCCGGCATCACCGCCGCTTCCCTCGCGCAGCAGGGGTTCGAGGGGGCGCGGCGCGCCTATGAAGGCCGCTTCGGCCTCTATGCCTCGCACCTGCACGCGCTGCACGATCCCGCCAACCTCGCGCTCGCGACCGCCGGCCTCAACGAGGTGTGGGAAGTGATGCAGGTCGCGGTCAAGCCATTCCCGGCCTGCCATTTCACCCATGCCTGCGCCGATGCCGCGATCGTGCTGCACGGCGGCGGGATCGACCCGGCGGGGATCGCGCGGGTGCGCGCCCTGGTGCCGGCGGAAGTGGTCAAGACCGTGTGCGAGCCGGTGGCGAACAAGCGCCGCCCGGCCAATTCCTACGACGCCCAGTTCTCGATCCCGTTCATCGTCGCGGCAGCCCTCCTGCGCGGGCGCTTCACGCTGACCGAACTGACGCCGGATGCCATCCGCGACCCCGCCATCCTCGCGCTTGCCGACCGCGTGGACTACGAGATCGACCCCGGCTCCGGTTTCCCGACCTACTATTCGGGCGAGGTGATCGCCGAGATGCAGGACGGCAGCACGCGCCGCCATCGCGAGCACCAGAACCGCGGCTGCGGCGACCGGCCGCTGTCGGAGGCCGACATCCGGCGCAAATTCGACGACAACGCCGCCCGCGCCGTCGCCACCCCGCGGGCACGCCGCATCGCCGCCGCCCTGCTCGCGCTCGACGCCGCCGCCGATCTCGGCGCCGTCGCCGCCCTGCTGGGCGGTGCCTGAACATGGCCGACGCCGCCGGTGAGGAGGGGCTGATCCTCGACGCCGTCGCGCGCTTCCTCGATCGTGACGTGCGCCCGCACGTGCATCAGGTTGAGCACGACGACGTCTATCCCGCTGAGATGGTCGAGAAGATGAAGGCGCTCGGCCTGTTCGGTGCCACCATCCCGGCGGAGTACGGCGGACTCGGCCTCTCCGCCGGCACCTATGCGAAGATCGTCGAGCTGGTCTCGACGGTCTGGATGTCGCTCACCGGCATCTTCAATTCCCATCTCATCATGGCCGCCGCGGTGCAGCGGTTCGGAACGGAGGCGCAGCGGCGGGAATTCCTGCCGCGCTTCGCCAGCGGCGAACTGCGCGGCGGTCTCGCGCTGACCGAGCCGGATTGCGGCACCGATCTGCAGGCGATCCGCACCACGGCGCGGCGCGATGGTGCCGATTACGTCATCAACGGCACCAAGACCTGGATTTCCAACGGCATCCAGGGCCAGTGCTTCGCGCTGCTGGTCAAGACCGATCCGAAGGCGGACCCGCGGCACCGCGGCATGAGCCTGTTCCTCGCCGAGAAGGGGCCGGGCTTCGCCGTCAGCCGCAAACTCGAAAAGCTTGGCTACAAGGGCATCGATTCCGCCGAACTCGTGTTCACCGAGTACCGCATTCCCGCCGACCGGCTGATCGGCGGCGAAGCGGGCCGCGGATTGCAGCATGCGCTCGGCGGGCTGGAGCTCGGCCGCATCAACGTCGCCGCGCGTGGCGTCGGCGTGGCACAGGCGGCACTCGATGAGGCGGTGCGGTACAGCCAGGTG
>JAJZNE010000028.1 GCA_021847995.1 Pseudomonadota bacterium
TGCCGGGGTGACCAGGGCGTTGGCGAGCGGGGTGGCGCCCAGATCGATCAGGCTGGCCCGCAGCGCCGCGCCGCACAGCCGGCAGCGCGCTATGCCGCCGCGGTCCAAATCTGCCATGGCGCGCGGCCGGTTTGCCAGAGCTGCTCCAGATGCTGGCGATCGCGTTGGGTGTCCATCGCGTGCCAGAACCCGGTGTGCCGGTAGGCGGCGAGTTCGCCATCGCGCGCCAGGCTTTCCAGCGGTGCCTGTTCCCACGGCGTGTCGTCGCCGGCGATGCGCCCGAGCACGGAGGGATGCAGCACGAAGAAGCCGCCGTTGATGAAAGCATTGTCGCCGGGCGGCTTTTCGGTGAAGCGCAGAACGCGCGGGCCGTCCAGCGCCAGCGCGCCGTAGCGGCCCGGCGGTACCACCGCGGTCACGGTGGCCAGCCGGTGTTGACGGCGATGGAAGGCGACCAGCGCGCCGATGTCGATATCGGCAACGCCGTCGCCATAGGTCATGCAGAAGCAGTCTTCATCGGCCAGGAATCGTCCGAGGCGCTTCAGCCGCCCGCCGGTCATCGTCGCCTCCCCGGTATCGACCAGCGTCACCCGCCAGTCTTCCGCGTCGTTGCGATGCGTCAGGATCGTGCCGCGGCGCAGATCGACGGTCACGTCCGAGGAAAGCACGGCATAGTTGGCAAAATACTGCTTCACCATCTCGCCGCGGTAGCCGAGGGCGATGATGAAGTCGCAGATGCCGTGGCGGGCATAGAGGTTCATCACATGCCACAGGATCGGCCGCCCGCCGATCTCGATCATCGGCTTCGGCCGCAGATGCGACTCCTCGCTGATGCGCGTCCCCCGCCCGCCGGCCAGGATCACCGCCTTCATGGCGCCGCCGCGATCCGGCGGAGGAACCCGCCGGGCCAGTAGGTGACACGGCGGCGGACCGCCCCCTCATTGAAGGCAAAGGCCGGTTCCTCGGCACGGAAATCGGGGTTGGCATCGAGGAACTCGGCAACCGCGCCGCGTGGGTTGTTCCACGCCCAGTCGGGCGCGCTGCGTGGCGCGCCGGCCAAATCGGCCATGATGCCGTCGCACACCAGAAGGCAGCCGCCGGGCGCGATCAGCGGTGCATAGGCGTCGAGTTCTGCCCGTACATGGGCGCGCGTGTGCCCGCTGTCCAGCACCACCAGCACGCGCTCGGCCGGTGCCAGATGCGCGTGCACTGCTGCGAGCGTGGCGGGGGCCACCGAATCGCCCTCGATCAGCGTGAGCAGCGGTGCCAGCCGGTGAGAGGCCAGCGCCGCGCGGGCGGCGGGCCGGATCTCCCGATCGACGCCGATGACGCGGCCGGCGCCGCGCAGCGCGCACAGGCTGGCATGGAACAGGAGCGAGCCGCCATGGGCGATCCCGGTCTCTACGATCACGTCGGGGGATTCGCGCCAAAGCACCTCCTGCAGGCGCAGCAGATCCTCCGGCAACTGGATCACCGGCCGGCCGAGCCAGGTGAAGCCATAGACATATTTCACGTCCCAGCCGCAGCGCAGCCAGGCGGCGGAAACCGCCTCGAACGCCGCCGCGCTGTCCATGCGGTGCGTGACGTGCGTGCCGTCCGGATGGGCGATCCGCACCTCGCCCCGCGCCTCATCGATCGTCAGCATCGACGTCCTGTCGTGCAGCAATGCCCTGTCCGCAGCATGCCGCCCGCGGATTGACGGAACGTTACCGCCGCCCGGGCCCGGTGCCGCGCGGCGGGGGCGGTGGGTGTCAGGGAAGTTCGGCGCGGATCGCCGCGGCGAGTTCCTGCATATGAAACGGCTTGCGCAGGAAACGCGCCGTCACCGGCTGCGGCAGGAAATAGCCGGACATGACGATGACGCGCAGCCGCGGATCGTGCCGCCGCGCCAGCCCGACCAGTTCCAGCCCCGACATGCCCGGCATCCGCACATCGGTGATGAGAAGGGCGATGTCCTGCCGCTGCTCCAGCAGGGGCATCGCCTCCTCGCCGCTGCCGGCCTCAAGCACGCGATAGCCGAACTCCATCAGCGTTTCGGCCAGGATCTCCCGCACGTCGGGGTCATCATCAACCACCAGGATATTCGGCATCTCCGACGGCGGCGTCCCAGACTCCACTTGCGGCTCATCCCTTGGCTTGGCGCGGCCACTTTAGCAGGCAGCGGCAGCAGACAAAGCAGTACCGCGCCGCGCTGCCGCGCCCGCTGCCGCATCGGCCGCTTCTTTGCATCACGTTCAGTTGAGTGCAAGACCGTACATTCCCCTGCCGGTTGATGAAGCCCGTCGTCGCCGTCGCGATCCCGCCTCTGTCCGCTGCCAACTCTGCGGCCGGGCGGCGGTCGCGGGAACCGCGGAGAGGGCGGCACGTTTGCCGGCAACCCTCGACATGCGGCGACCCTGCGCAGCAGACCGGCGAGGGAAACCGCAGTCCTCCACAGCAGACAGGTCGTAGCCGAAATGACGACGGGCCGCGTGCGCCCCAGGCATTCCCTCCTCGGCGCGCTGCTGATCGCAGTGCTGGCGCTGGTCGCGCTGGTTGCGGTGTGGAACTGGGACTGGTTCATCGGCCCGGCCCAGCGCCTCGCCTCCGCGCGCCTCGGCCGGCCGGTGCATCTCGGGCATCTGCATCTTCGCCTCGCGCGCGATCCGGTGCTGGAAGTGGACGGGCTGGTGATCGACAATCCGCCCGGCTTCGCCGCACCCGGACCGTTCGTCCGCATCGCGCGGCTGCGAGTCACGGTCGATGCCCTCGCCTATCTGCGCCGCCGCGCGCTGGTGGTGCCGCTGATCGCAATCGACCGGCCGGAGGTGAATGCGATCGCGCTCGCCGACGGGCGCAACAACTGGACGCTCGCCTCCACCGGTGCCGCGCCGAGCGGCAGGGCGGGGGCCGGCCCGCAGATCGGCGAGCTGCGCATCGCCGACGGCCACGTGCATGCCGTCGATCCCAAGGTGAAGGCGGATTTCGGGATGGATGTCGCGACGCGCGAGGCGGCCGGGGGCGAGAAGGCACAGCTCGTCGTGCAGGTGCACGGCACCTATAACGATCAGCAGATCGCGGGACAGTTCATCGGCGGCGCGGTGCTCGCGCTGCGCGACCGCGCCAGCCCTTATCCGGTCGATCTGGCGCTGGCCAACGGTGCCACCCGCCTCAGCGTGCGCGGCACGGTGCAGGATCCGCTGGCGCTCGCCGGTGCCGATGTGAAGCTGGAGGTGGCGGGCCAGAACCTCGGCAATCTGACGCCGCTGACCGGCCTGCCGGCGCCGGCGACGCCACCCTACCGCCTGACCGCCGACGCGACCTATACGCCGGACCGGCGCCTGCGGCTCGACCATATCGACGGGACGCTCGGCCACTCGGACATCCACGGCAGCCTCTCGGTCGATCCCGCGCCCACGCCGCCGCAGGTCGATGCCGATCTCGCCTCGCGGCAGATCGACCTCAGCGATTTCGCCAGCCTGATCGGCGGCGAACCCGGCCGCGCCGATGTCCCGGGTGAAAGCGCCGCGCAGCGCCAGCGCGTGGTGCAGGCGGATAACAGCCCCTATCTGCTGCCCCACGCCCCGCTCGATCTGCCGCGGCTCAAATTCGCCGATGTGTCGCTGCACTACCGGGCCGAGCACATTGCCGGCAAATTCGTCCCGCTCGATGACGTGACCGCCGATGTCGCGATCAAGGACGGTGCCATCCGCGCGCATCCGATCAGCGTCGGGGTCGGCCGCGGGCGCATCGTGGCCGAGCTTGCCGCCGCGCCGGCCGGCACGCACGCGATCGAAGCGCGCAGCGATGTGGAGTTCCGCCAGGTCGATCTCGCCCGGATGATGGCGGCCACGCACAGCTTTGCCGGCGCCGGCACGATCGGCGGGCGGGCGGTGGTAGCGGGGACGGGCAGTTCGGTTGCCGACATCCTGGGCGGCGGCAATGGCGAGCTCAAGCTGTTCATGACCGGTGGCGACCTGTCGTCGCTGCTGGTCGATCTGTCGGGACTGGAATTCGGCAGCGCCCTGCTGTCGGCGCTCGGCCTGCCGAAGAAGACGGCGGTGCGCTGCCTGGTGGCGGACTACGCATTGCAGCACGGGATGCTGAACACCCGCACCCTGCTGCTCGATACCGAACAGGCGAACGTGACCGGCAAGGGCGGCGTCAACCTGCACAGCGAAACGATCGACTATCAGATCCGCACCGAGCCGAAGCATTTCACCTTCGGCTCCCTGCCGGCGCCGATCGACATCACCGGGACGCTGAAGCACCCCGCGGTCGCGCCGGACCCCAAGGCGCTTGCCGTCCGTGGCGGGCTTGCGGTCGGGCTCGGGGTGCTGCTGACGCCGCTGGCGGCCCTGCTGCCGACCATCCAACTCGGCCTCGGCCACAACAACGACTGCGAGGCGGTGATCCATGAGGCCACATCCACGCCCGATCCCGCCGCAGGCAAGGGCGGGGGGCACTGAGCCGGCATCGCGCAAGCGTGACGCCCCCCCCTGGCGAACCGGCATGCGCACGGGGCATAGTGCCCGCCCGTGAGACATCCATGCCCCTGTCGGCGCAGCCGACCCGTCCTGCGCTGATCCGCGATGCCGGCGATGTCCGTTGCCGCCCTGTTCGCACTCGCGGGGCAGAACACGATGCTGCAAGCCGTCCTCATCGTTCTCGGCACCTTCGTGCTGGAGGATGCCGCGACCGTGCTGGCGGCGATGCATGCGCAATCCGGCGCCGTTTCGATCTCCGTTGCGCTGTGCGCGCTCTATGCCGGCATCGTGCTGGGCGATCTCGGCCTTTATCTGCTCGGCCGGCTGTCGGCGCGGGTGCGCTGGGCACGGCGGCTGGTGCCGCCGCGGCGCATGCGCCAGGGGCGGGACTGGCTGGACGGGCGGGTGTTCCAGGTCGTGTTCATCAGCCGCTTCATCCCCGGCGCCCGTCTGCCGACCTACACCGCCTGCGGCTTCCTGCGGGCGGACTGGCGGCGGTTCGCGCTCGCCGCGGTGATCGCGACCCTGATCTGGACCTCGCTGCTGTTCGGAGTCTCGCTGAAAGTGGGAGCGCTGCTGATGCAATATCTCGGGGCATGGCGCTGGGCGGGCGGCATCGGCTTCGCGCTGGTGGTGATTCTGCTCGGGCGGACCGCGGCGCGGCTACAGGAGGCGCGCCGGTGAAATCCGCCGCCCTCGCCCGCCCCGCGCCGCCGACGGCCCGCGCCGAGCCGGTGGTGAGCCATTTCGAGTTCTGGCCGGACTGGGCCTTCTACGCGCCGATCGTCGCGCAATGGGTGCTGCTCGGCCTGCGCTACGGCTCCATGAGCCTGCCCACGGCCGCCAATCCGCGCATCGAACTCGGCGGCCTGTGCGGCGAGAGCAAATCCGCCATCCTCGACCAGGTGACGGGCGCGGCGCGGGCGCTGCTCGCCCCTTATGTCTGCCTGCCGCCCGCCGGGGCGGCGGCGATGGAGCGGGCGATGGCGGCGGCCGGGCTGGCCTGGCCGGTGATCGCCAAGCCCGATATCGGCTGCAACGGCACCGGCGTGCGCCTGCTGCACGACGCCGCCGGGCTTGCCGCCTATCTCGCGGCGTTCCCGGCCGATGCCCGCGTCATGCTGCAACATTTCGTCCGCGCGGAGGGGGAGGCCGGCGTGTTCTATATCCGCCGCCCCGGCGAGACGCGCGGGCGCATCACCTCGCTCACGCTGAAGGAGGCGCCGTTCGTGGTCGGCGATGGGCGGCGGACGCTCAGCGAACTGGTGCGTGCCGATCCGCGTGCCGGGCGCATCCCGCATATGTACCTCCCGCGCCTCGGTGCGCGCGGCGCCGCGGTGCCGGCGGCGGGGGAAAGGGTGCGGCTGGTGATGGTCGGCAACCACTGCAAGGGCGCGATCTTCCATGACGGCCACGAGCAGATCACCCCGGCGCTGACGCAGGCGGTCGAGACGATCGCGCGGGCGCTGCCGGATTTCCATTTCGGCCGCCTCGATCTGCGCTTCGGCTCGCTCGCCGCGCTGCGCCGCGGCGAAGGATTCACCGTGATCGAGATCAACGGCGTCGGCTCCGAGGCGACGCATGTCTGGGATGCGCGCACCAGGCTGCGTGATGCCTGGGCGGATCAGTTCTTCCATTACCGCATGGCGTTCGAGATCGGCCGCGTCCAGCGCGCCTGCGGGCACCGCCCGGCCGGGATCGCGGCGATGTGGCGCAACTGGCGGCGGCAGAAGCGGCTGATGGCCAGCTACCCGGCCCACGACTGACCGGGCGCCGACTGACCGGGCGCGGCGCCGGTTCGCGCGAATGTGGCTGCGGCGGCCGAACCCGCCCCGGCACGCCCCGTTTTTTCCTTGACACGCGCCATTCGCGTGCCGCGTCCCGAGGACGCAGGAGGAAGCGATGCGGCTGATCATTTCTGCCGCCGCGGCGCTCGCCGCGGCGATGGCTGCCGGCCCGGGCCTGGCCCAGACCCCGCAGCCGGAGAGCAGCACCCATTATGACATGCACGATCCGCCGGCGGTCGGCCACAAGTCGGAACGGCCGGCGCCGGGTGACAGCATGACGCGCGGTGAGAGTTCGCTTTCGCTCGGCGGCGTACTGCCGCCCAACGGCGGAATGATGGTCCCGAGCGGCGGCATCATGCGCCCGGCCGACCCGCCGCCGCAATAGAAGGCCGCGCCCGCCTGCGGGACTGCCGGGCCTGTTGCGAGGCAGCAACGCAAACGACCGCGTCTGCCGCCCGGCCGGGTCAGCCCTTCCAGGGCGGGCCGGTGGCGGCGGGGAGGGGGAACAGAGTGAACGGCCGCCGCCTGCGCTTGCGCTTGCGGGGCACGAAGGCGGGAAACGGGCCGTCCGGCTTTCCGGTCGCCTCCGCCGGTTTTTCTTTTGCGATCTCCGGCGCCGGCGTCGGGGCCGCGGGCGGCCTGGTCCGGCGCGGCGGGCGGCGGGCGGGAAAGAGACCGGGCGGGGGTCTGACCCCGAGCATCCGGCAGACCGGGCGGAGATGGTGGGCGACCTGCGGGGCGGCTGCGATCAGCGCCGCCATGTCCGGTTCGGCGAGGAGATATTCGAGCTGGGAGCGGCCGAAGCTGAGCGCGGTGACCCGCCGCAGCAGCCAGCCGAAGCCTTGCGGGAGCCCTTTTTGCCTGGGTTGGGGGTGGGCTGGTTTTTCGTCGGTTGGGGGCGGCAGCGGCGGCAGCGGCCGGGGTGGGGTGAGGCGCAGCGTGCCGGCTTCAAGGGCCGCGGCGATCCGCAGGATGCGGGCGCCGGTGCTGCGCAGTTTGCACCACACCAGGGCGAGCCAGGGCGCCACCAGCCCCAGCCGCAGCCCCTCGGCGGCAAGCGCCCTGGCGACGCTTTCCGTCAGCGTCGCGAAGCGTTCGGCCGGGGGGCGGGGTTGGGGCGTGTTCACGGATGACGTTATAGATGATAACGACAGGCCGGGGCAAGCGGGATTCTTGGCGCGCGTTCGCAGCCTTGCGGCGGTCCGCAATGACCTCCGCCCCGTCATGGCGACCCGCAGGCGAACCGATCCGCGAGGCCGGCCGTGGGGCGGCGGCGCTGGATGGCTTGGTCGCCTTGCCCCTCGCCATGATGGCGGGACAGCAAGCGTAGGGCGCATGAGCGAAGCGTCATGCGCCGGCGGGGGCGGGGCTCGGTGTCGGGGTGGCAGCGGCGTTCTCACAAATCGATGTCCGCAAGGCGTTTGCAGGCCCAGTCGGTCGGATACACGCCGGCGGCAACAGCACGGTGGAATGAGGAGTACGGCCATGAAGCCGGGTCTGCGGCCAGCCCTGCGTGAGAAGTGCCGCTGCCAGATAGCCCGTTCGCCACGGGCGCGGCGGACGGCCTTGCGAAGTGCGTCGATGTGCCCGGTGAGCAACCGGCTGTCGCGATCGAGGGGCGATGGCGCATGGCGCTTCGCTTATGCGCCCTACGATCGGCGGTCGGGCGGACGAAATTCGTGATTCCTGTGGGCCTGCGACTGCCCCCAACGCCCCAGCAAGCGTAGGGCGCATGAGCGAAGCGTCATGCGCCGGCGGGGGCGGGGCTCGGTGCAGGGCCCTCAGCGGCGCTCTCCCCAATCGATGTCCGGCAGGCCCTTGCAGGCCCAGTCGGTCGGATACACGCCGGCGGCAACGGCACGGTGGAATGAGGAGTACGGCCATGAAGCCGGGTCTGCGACCAGCCCGTGCCTGACCGGGTTGAAATGCACATAGTCCACGTGATTGGCATAGTCCCTGTCGTCGCGGATGGTGTGTTCCCAGAAGCGCCGCTGCCAGATGCCCCGCTCGCCACGGGCGCGGCGGACGGCCGAGCGTCGTTCCCCAGGCTCGATCGCTTTGGAAAAAGCCTTCTTCACGGCCCGCCAGCGCCCGGAATAATCGGCGTCGCCCGGCGGCAGCGTCCATACGCAGTGCATGTGCTCCGGCAGAACCACCCAGGCATCGATGTGGAACGGCGCGCGGGCGACGGTGGCGCGGACCGCCGTGCGAAGCGCGTCGATGTGCTCGGTGAGCAACCGGCTGTCGCGATCGAGCAGGTTGACGGTGAAGAAATAGGTGCCGCCCGGAACCCGGTTGCGGCGGTAATCCGGCATGGCGCGGGCGTCTCCCGTGGGTTGCGGGGAGGCTATCGCGTCTTGCTGCTGCGTGGCGATGGCGCATGGCGCTTCGCTTATGCGCCCGACGATTCGTTGCTGATTGGCGATGGCGCATGGCGCTTCGCTTATGCGCCCGACGATTCGTTGCTATCTGGCGATGGCGCATGGCGCTTCGCTTATGCGCCCGACGATTTGCTGCTGATTGGCGATGGCGCATGGCGCTTCGCTTATGCGCCCTACGATTTGCTGCTGATTGGCGATGGCGCATGGCGCTTCGCTTATGCGCCCTGCGATCGGCGGTCGGGCGGACGGAATTGGCGATCCCCGTGCGCCTCCAACCGCCCCCAACAGGCGAATCGCATAAGGAATTTTTCGGCTGGACACGGCTTGATAGGGCGGATTCTTGTGCGGTCCTCTGTTGGCGGGAGGACCGCGATGCTGTCGATCTGGTCGAGCTTGGCCGACCTTCCCGACCCTCGAACCGGTAACGCCCGGCGGCACAAGCTGCTCGACGTGCTGACCATCGCGTTGACCGCCGCGATCTGCGGTGCCGAGAGTTGTGTGGACTTCGCCGATTTCGCCCGTGACCGCGAGGCCCTGTTCCGGCTGCTCGACCCGGCCGCCTTCGCCACCTGTTTTGCGAGCTTTCTCAATGCCCTCGGCCAGGATGGCACCGGGGTTGTCGCGATCGATGGCAAGACCATGCGCCGCTCCTTCGACCGCGCGGCCGGCAAGTCGGCCCTGCATGTCGTGACCGCCTTCGCGGCCGACACGCGGATGACGATCGGCCAGGTTGCGGCGGGCGACAAGGAAAGCGAGATCACCGCCGCGCGCGCGCTGCTCGGGCTGCTCGATCTGAACGGCGCGCTGGTCACCGGCGAGGCGTTGCATTGCCAGGGCGAAACCGCGCGCCTGATCAGGGATCGCGGGGCGGACTGGCGGTTCACGCTCAATGTCGCGCGACAATCAACGTGAGAATCCGGCGTCACTCAGGACGTGAGAATCCGGCGTCACTCAGGATGAGAATGCGGCTGGGGCGGTGCTGGCATCGGGCGGATCGGCGTGGCGGCTTGCGGTGACGGGGCGGATCGGGTCTACCGGCCGGCATGGACGCATCCCCGGTCGGCGGAACGGCTTTGCGGATCGGTGCCGCCTCCTGGGGCATCCTGGCCGCGATCGTGCTGGCGCGCTTCGCCTTCGGCTACCAGTTGCAGACCGTGGCCAGCCTCGGCCCGGATCTGACCGGCGCCTTCAACCTGAGCTTCGCCGAACTCGGCTCGCTGGTCGGCGCCTATATGCTGCCCGGCATTGCCGCCGCCCTCGGCTGCGGCTTCCTCGCCCAGCGCATCGGCGACCGGGCGCTGCTGGGCGGCGGCATGGCGCTGATGGCGCTGGGCAGTGCCGCCGCGGCGCTGGCGGCCGGGCCGGCAGGCATCGCAGCCAGCCGGGTGCTCGCCGGCAGCGGCGCCGTGGCGCTCACCGTGCTGTCCAGCAAGGTGCTCGCCGACCGCTTCCACGGCCCGCATTTCCTGCTCGTCCTGGCACTGATGCTGGGCGCCTTCCCGATCGGCATCGGCATCGGCCAGATCACGCATCTGCCGGTGGCCCATGCCTATGGCTGGCGCACCGCCTTTCTCACCGGCGCGCTGCCGGCCGCCGCCGGCGCGGCGCTGCTGCTGGCAAGCTGGGGCGGCGGCGGCGGTGCCGGGCGGCGGCGGCTCGGCTGGCCGAGCCGGGGGGAATGCGTGCTGGTGCTGATCGCCGGACTGGTGTGGACCTTCTACAACGCCGCCTTCAGCGCCTTCCTGACCTATACGCCGTCGCTGCTGGCGGTGCGCGGCGCGCCCAAGCTGCTGGTCGATCTGGTGCTGAATGCGGGCACCTGGGGCAATCTGCCGGCCATTCTGCTGGGCGGCGCGGTGGCCGCGCGGATCGGGCCGGGGCGGGTGTTCCTGCTCGGCACCTGCGTCTCGGCGGTCTCGCTGGTCGGGATCGCGCTGGGGCACACGCCGCTGCTGTGGGGCGTGCTGTTCGGCACGCTCGGCGCGCTGCATGGCGGGGTGATCGTCGCGGCCGGCACCCTCTCCGCCCGGCCGGAGAACCGCGCCGTCGGCATGGCGCTGTTCTACACCACCTATTACGTCGGCGGGACGGTGTTTCCGGCGCTGTGCGGCCGTGCCGCCGACGCCGACGGCTCCCCCGCCGGGGCGCTCATCGCCGGTGCGGCGCTGTCCATGCTGGCCGTGCCGTTCTGGTCCCTGCACCGGCGGCTGTGGCGGGGGTAGCGTCGGCCGGTATGGCGTGTCGTTTCGCGCACCGCCACCCGCCCACCCGGCGCGCATACCAGGCCGCCGAAAGACCGGAAAGGTCGGTCTTTCCGCGACTTGGTATCACCCCTCCAGATGGCAGGCGACGATGTGGCCGGGGCCGATCTGGCGCGGCACCGGCTCCTCCGACCGGCAGCGGGCGAAGGCGGCGGGGCAGCGGGTGTGGAAGCGGCAGCCGGCGGGCGGGGCAAGCGGGCTCGGCACGTCGCCGCGCAGGACGATGCGGGTGCGCGCCGCCCCCGGGTCGGGCACCGGCACCGCCGACAGCAGCGCCTGGGTGTAGGGATGGCGCGGGGCGGCGAACAGCGCCCGCCGATCGGCGAGCTCCACGATCCGGCCAAGATACATCACCGCAACCCGGTGCGTCAGATGCTCGACGATCGCGAGATCGTGGCTGATGAACAGCAGCCCGAGCCCAAGCCGTTCCTGCAGGCCGAGCAGCAGGTTGACGATCTGCGCCTTCACCGAGACATCGAGCGCGGACACCGCCTCATCGCACACCAGCAGATCGGGGCCGGGGGCGAGGGCGCGCGCGATGCCGATGCGCTGGCGCTGGCCGCCGGAGAATTCGTGCGGCAGCCGCGCCATCGCGCTCGGCGGCAGCCCGACCTGATCGAGCAGTTCGGCAACCCGGGCGGACAGCTCCGCGCCGGACGCAAGCGCGAAATTGCGCAGCGGCTCGCCGATCGCATCGCGCACCCGCTGGCGCGGGTTGAGGCTGCTGAACGGATCCTGGAACACCACCTGCATGTGCCGGCGCAGCGGACGCAGGCGGCGTTCCGGCAGATCGTCGATGCGCCGGCCGGCCAGCATGATCTGTCCCGCGGTCGGGCGCAGCAGGCGCAATATGCAGCGCCCGACAGTGGATTTGCCGCACCCGCTCTCCCCCACCAGCGCCAGCGTCTCGCCGCGCGCAAGCGTGAAGGAGACGCCATCGACCGCCCGCACCGCGCCGCCGCGCACGGCGAAATGCTTGACCAGCCCGGCAACATCGAGCAGCGGCGCGGTCATGCAGCGGCACCGGGATGATGGCAGGCGGCGAAATGGCCCGGCGCGTGCGGCAGGATCGCCGGCGCTTCGCGGCGGCACAGATCGGAGGCGCGCGGGCAGCGGCCGGCGAACAGGCAGCCGCGCAGATCGCCGATCAGCGCCGGCACCTGGCCCGGAATTTCCGCGAGCCGCCCGCGCGGCGCGCCGGCGAGCGAGGAGCCGAGGCGCGGTACCGCGCCGAGCAGCCCCTGCGTATAGGGATGCAGCGGCCGGGCGAACAGGGCGGCGACGGGCGCTTCCTCCACCTTGCGGCCGGCATACATCACCACCACCCGCTGCGCCATTTCCGCGACAACGCCGAGATCGTGGGTGATCAGCATGATCGCGGCCCCGACGCGCGCCTTGAGGTCGCGCATCAGATCGAGAATCTGCGCCTGGATGGTGACATCGAGCGCCGTCGTCGGCTCATCGGCGATCAGCAGGCGCGGCGTGCAGGCGAGGGCGATCGCGATCATCACGCGCTGGCGCATGCCGCCGGACAATTGGTGCGGATATTCGCGCACCCGCCGCTCCGGCTCCGGGATGCCGACCAGGGTCAGCAGTTCGACGGCGCGGCCCTGCGCGGCGCCGGCGGCCAGCCCTTCGTGCAGGCGCAGGGTCTCGGCGATCTGCCGCCCGACCGTCAGCACCGGATTGAGGCTGGTCATCGGTTCCTGGAAGATCATGCCGATATCCTTGCCGCGCAGGGCGCGCATGGCACGCTCCGGCAGCGTCAGCAGATCCCGCCCGTCGAAGCGGACCGTGCCGCGCACGCGTCCGGGCGGCTGCGGCACCAGGCGGAGCACCGACATCGAGGTGACCGATTTGCCGCAGCCGCTCTCGCCCACCAGCGCCAGCGTCTCGCCCGACGCGACCGTGAAGCCGAGCCCCTGCACGGCGCGCAGTTCGCCGCGCGGGGTGGCGAAGCGCACGTCCAGATCGTCGATCTCGAGCAGTGCCACGGCGTTACAGCCGCTTCGCCAGCCGCGGGTCGAGCGCGTCGCGCAGCCCGTCGCCGAGCAGGTTGACCGCGAGCACCGTGAGGCTGAGCGCCGCCGCGGGGAAAAAGACGATGAACGGCTTGACCTGCCAGAGCGCCCGCCCCTCCGCCATGATGTTGCCCC